>CAYNKE010000001.1:0-17945 GCA_964397715.1 uncultured Bifidobacterium sp.
GAGGGCGACAAGACCATCTACTACATGCACACGAAGTTCGACAACGATGGTCCGCTGCGCAATCGCATGGAATTCAGCGAGTTCGCCTTCGAACTCCTCGACAGTGATCGTGATCGCATCTATCTCGGCCCCGATTTCATCGGCGCCGGCCACCCGTACGGCATGCTCGTGGACGCGAATTACTACTCGCCGGCTTGGCAGGCCGACCTGCGCACGATGGTGCACATCCTCGACGACGGTGAGACCCAGGTGTATTCGTCGCTCATGTTCGAGGGGCAGACGATCATCGCCGTGATGAACGGCGTCTACAAGGTGGCGTTCGACTACGACACCAACTCCGAGACCAAGAAGCGCATCGATTCGTTCTGCGACAGCGAGGCTCAGGCCGGTCGCATGCCCCACACGTTGCCGCCCAAGCAGAGTGGCACCTGGTCCGGAACCTTGCGGGCCTACGACACCAATCAGCAGCCGGTCGGCGAGGTGGGAGTCGCCATTCGTCACGAACCGACGAGCCTCCTTCGTGCGCGCCAGACCGTGAAGCTCACCGGGCTCATCAACAAGCAGTACACCTTCGATCGCTACCACGACGGCAACCTGCACACCTTCGACGGTCCTGGTCTCTACGGAAACGGTCGCGCCTATGGTCGGGCGCTCTACACCGCTCAGCACATCTTCGGCGAGGCGACCAAGATCCAGGGTCGCGAGTTCTTGTACGACGACAAACTGTCGATGTCCGCGTGTTGGAAGTGGATCGAGAGCGATCGCCTTCGTTACATGCTCTACGGCGCGCTCACCTGGCAAGGGGACTGATGCTGCCGATCCGCGGGATCGCGGTGGCGTCGTCCGATTCGGCGGCCACCAACGAGTTCTTCGCGGTGTTCGGCTACCGCGAGTCGTCGTCTGGAGTTCTGTCGCGGACCGCGGGGGCGTCGATTCATGTCTCGTCGACCACTCGCTCGGGACGACTGCGACGGGGATGGGAACTCGGTCCGCGCGGACTCGACGTGTACGTGCACGACCTCGACGACGCCCTCGATCGAGTCTCGCGGGCCGGATGGAACGGGGGAGCGGTTGCCACGATCGCGGTCGGCCCGGTGCGGATGCGACAGGTCCTGGTTGCCGGGCCCGATGGTGTGCCGGTCGTGATGGTGGAGAGCTCGCATCGACGGCCGTCGCTTCTCGACTCCGAAAGCCATTGGTGTTCGGAGATCTACAGCGTGGTGTGGTGCGTCGCCGATCGCGACGACGAGGCTCGCCGCTGGATCGACGCCGGTGTGACGGCCGGGCCGCCGATGGAGTTCTCCGATCCGTCGCTCGGCGCCTACCTCGACCTGCCGGTCGCCGATTCGCCACTTCGCATGATCACGCTGTCGTCGGCGGACGGCGCGTCCACGCGGTTGGAATTGCTGTCGTTCCCCGGACGCGAATCGGTTCCGACCGCTCGCGATGCCGGAGTCGTCGCACTGCACTTCGACGGCGAGCCGCCTGCGGAGAGCGAGGTCGCGTCGTGATCGCCGTGGTCTCCAACGCCTGGTTGATCGACGGTCACGCCGACGACTACGCGCGTATCACCGCTGAGTTCGAGATCGTGCACGCGACCATCGCCGGTTACCGGGGGCGACGTCTCCTCCACGGAACCGACGATCCGCGCCACATCGTCAACATTCGATTCTTCGATCGCATCGAGGACTACGACGAACTCGTCGCGCATCCCGACTACGCCGCCTGGATCGGCCGCTTGAGCGAGCACATCGAGCCGCGCGACCCGCAGAAGGAAGTGCTCGACGTTCTGCTGGCGACCGACCGATGAGCAAGTGTGTGCTCGTGCATGGGGCCTTTCGCGGGTCGTGGGCCTGGTCGTACGTGATCACCGAACTCGCCGAGCGCCGGGTCGACGCGCTCGCGATCGACCTGCGAGGTGGTGAACCGTCCATGTCCGACTGGGTCGCCGACGTGGTCTCGGTCGCGGAGCCCGGCGACGTGATCGTCGGGCATTCGATGGGTGGAGTCGTCGCTCGCGCTGCTGCGCGATCACCGCACGTGTCGCGGGTGGTTCTGATCGATGCTCCCGTGATCGAGTCGGGTCAGCGCGCCGTCGACGTGTCGGGACCAGCGCCGGCCGCTCTTCCGCCCCGAACCACGAGCATTCCGGCCACCCCGGTTGGTGCCGCCAACGGATTCGGCGACGCTCTCGCCGAATGGGTCAACGAGCGCCTCGTCCCGACTCCATTCGGACCGAGTCTCGATCCCGTCGTCGTCGACGGCCGTGTTCCTGTGAGCGTGGCTTTCTGCACGTTGACTCCGGAGTTCTTTCCCTCCCACGCCAGTCGCCGGCGATTCGATGCCGAGGGCCGCTCCTACGACGTCATCGAGAGCCACCACGATGCACCTCTGCTCGCACCCGCGGCGGTGGCCGACGTGATCGTTCGGGCGATCGGTCAGGACAGAACGTGACGCGCCGAACGAACGACTGCTTCGTCGATCATGCGGCCGTCCTCGCCGACCACGACACCACGACCCTCGGCCGAGGCGGCGTCGAACAGCGCGACGATTCGCTCGGCGACCTTCACCTCGTCGGGCGAGGGTCGAAAGCTCTCGGCGATGGTCACGACCTGATCGGGATGGATGGCCGAACGTCCTCCGAACCCGGCGTTTCGAAGAAGGGTGCTCGTGCGGCGCAGGCCGTCGAGGTCCTTCCAGTCGGTGGACACCGGAGCGATGGGCGGTTCGAGGCCGAAGGCCGCCGAAGCCACGACCACCTGGGTGCGTATCGGCCACAGCGCGTGGTCGGCGTGCGCGCCGAGGCCGAGGTCGGCGCGCAGATCGGCTTCGCCGAGGGCGAAGCGCGAGACGCGGCGATGGCGGGCCATCGCCGAGAGGTCGAGAAGACCGCGTGCCGATTCGACGAGTGCGATGACCGGAACCGGCAGACGATGTCGCGCGAGGCTGCGCTCGGCGTCATCGAGAGAAAGTGCGGTCGCCTTCGGAAGCATGACCGCGGAGGGATTGGCGAGCGCGATGGCTTCGATGTCGGCGTCCAGGGCCGCGCCGCTGTTCACACGCACCACGACCGGTCGGTCGATCGAACGGATCACCTGGGCCGCGCGCGATCGCGCCGCGGCCTTGGCCGACGGTGCCACACCGTCCTCGAGATCGAGGATGATCGCGTCGACCGCGGTCGCCTCGGCCCGCGGAACGAACTGATCAGCCCGGTCGGCCGGGACGTACAGCAGGCTTCGCCACACGAAGTCATCCTACGAGAGGGGATTCAATGGATCGCTCCGAATGGTTGTTGATCGCACACGTCGTCGTCTTCGCGGCGTGGTTCGGCACCGATCTGGCCACGTTCACGCTGTCACGGCGTGTCGTGTCGGCCGAGACCGCGCCATCGACTCGGGCCGCGATCGCCGGGGCCATGATGTCGGTCGAAGTGTTCGCCCGACTGTGCCTGCCGCTCGCGTTCGGGACGGGTGTCCTCACCGCCGAAGAGCGCGGCTGGATCGACTGGGGTTGGGTGGCCGCCGCGATCGGGATCGTCGCCCCGCTGTGGAGTGTTGCGGTGTGGTTCATCCATCGCGGCTCGACCTTGTTGGCTCGTCTCGATGTGTGGTGGCGATCGGCGGTGGCGCTCGGTGTCTGGATCGCGGCCGTCTCGTCGCTCGTCGCGGACGAACCGATCGCGGTGAGGTGGTTGGCGGTCAAGTTGGTGTGCTTCGCGGTCATCATCACGGCGGGCATCGTGATTCGATTCCTGCTTCGCCCGTTCTCGGCGGCGTTCGGCCAGATTCTCGCCGAGGGTTCCACTCCCGAACGCGAGGCGGCGGTCGCCGGCTCGATCCGGCGGGCCCAACCGTTCGTCGTGGTCATCTGGGCGTCGCTCCTGGTGGCGGCGGCCATGGCGGTGGCCCAACCCGTTCTCTCTTGAGTGCTCGGAGTCCGAAGTGCTTGCGCGGAACACTGTTTCGTTTTACGCTGAATGCATCGACGGGTGAGGGGCCCGTCCTTGGAGGGGGAATCATGTTGCGAGGGACCAAAGTCGTCCTGGCCTCGGCCGTCATGGCCATCGGACTTCTGGCGGGCGCGTCGGGCGTCTCGGCCGATCACGCCGGCGAGACCGCCACATCCGACACGACCGAAGGCTTGACCGACGGCCAGACCATCACCATCTCGGTGGCCAACATGAAGATGCCCGGCATGAACACCGCGCAGATCATGATGGCCAACACCTGGCCGGTGAAGGGGCCCGAAGCCTTCAACTTGGCCGAGTTCGGTGATGCTCCGACCGTGCCGATCAACGCCGATGGGACCGGGACTTTCGACTACACCGTCAAGGTCGACCACGGCACGTTCAATTGCATGGACACCCAGTGCTACGTGGTCATCTTCCAAGGGATGGGTTTCGACGCCTACACGGCTGGTCTGCCGATCAAGTTCGGTGAAGCCGCTCCGGCGACCGAAGCTCCGGCCATGACCGAGGCTCCGGCCACCGAGGCTCCCACCACCGAGCCGATGGTGGTCGCGCCAGCCCCTGAGGAGAACTCTGGTGGCGACTCGGGTGGCGGCTCGGCGGGCCTCATCATCGGCATCGTCGCCGCGGTCGTCGTGCTCGGCGGAGCCGGCGCGGTGCTCGCCAAGCGTCGCAAGGGCTGAAAATCCTGCGTTCGCGTTCGTTCGTCGTCGGACTCGTCGCCGGCACCTTGGTGGTGTCGTGCGGCGGGTCCGATGGATCTTCGTCATCGAGTTCTCTCGGACCGTCGTCCGAGGCTCCGGCCGAGTCGACCGAGCCCGTGGCGACCGACGCGCCGATCACAACGGCGGTCGCGGTTCCACCGGCGACGCGTGAATGGCTCGTGCAGTTCGGAACCGAAGGCTCCGACGTTCTGCTGGGCGTCACTCCCGCCGCCGACGGTGACGTCTGGATCTCCGGCCACACGGACTCGTTCGTGACCGCCGCCCCCGATCTGTACGGAGCCACCGCATCGTCGGGTCTCCTCGACGCTCTCGTGTTGCGCGTCGACTCGTCGGGTCGCGTGAGAGTCCCCGTGCAGTTCGGTTCGAGCGAGGCCGACGCGCTTCTGGGTTCGGCCAGCGCCGCCGACGGTGGTGTCGCGGTCGTCGGATATTCGAAGGGCCAGTTCGCCACGACCAACTACGGCATCAACGACATGATCGTCGCGAAGTTGTCGGCCGAGGGTCAGGAGCAGTGGCGGGCGCAGTTGGGTGGACCCGATTGGGATCGCGGTTATTCCGTTGCCGTCGCGGCCGACGGTTCGGTCTTCGTCGGTGGCTACACGTTCGGGGGAATCGCCGAGAACTTCGGCGGCGCGGGAGTCGGCAATCATGATGCGGTCGTCGCCAAGTTGTCGGCCGCCGGCCAGATCGAATGGGTCGCGTCGGTCGGGACCCCCGACGTCGATTGGGGGCAATCGCTCGCCCTCGACGCCGACGGCGGCGTCGTCATCGTCGGTTACACGCAGGGCGACTGGAACGGCGCCAACGCGGGAGCACGCGACTACTTCGTCGCTCGACTCACTCCCGAGGGAACCGTCGATTGGGTCGTGCAAGGTGGTTCCGAGAGCGACGACTGGCTGCAGGGCGTCACGATTGCGCCGGACGGCACGATCATCGCGGGAGGCTTCACGGCGGGGACCGACGGAAGTCTCGGTGGTACCGACATGCTCGTCGTGAGAGTGTCGTCGACCGGAGAACTCCTCGGAGAAGTTCGCCTTGGCACCGAGGGCGACGACCGCGTCTTCGGTCTGGTCGCGGCCGATGACGGCGACGTCTACGTGTCGGGAACCGTGAGCGGTTCGTTCGAGGGTGCGACGTGGGCCGGCAAGAAAGACGTCGTGGTAGCACGGCTCGGAGCCGACGGAACGGTGCGCTGGAGCGATCAGTTCGGCGGCGAGGCCGACGACGACGCGTATGGCCTCGCGTCGGTGGACGGACGACTGGTCGCGGTCGGCGTGACCGCGGGTCTCATCGATGCCTCGCAATCGTCGTTCGGTGGTCCGACCGACGGCTGGATGGTCTCGTACCGACTCTGAGTTCTCAGAGGGTGAGCGACTCGCACAACTGCCACGGACGTCCGTCGACGAGGTCGGTGTTGCGACTGATGCGCCGGTTGAGCGACCGCTCCGGATGGATGTCGGCGACGACGGTGGCGGTGCCCCGCGCGACGTCGGGATAGTTGATCGTTCCGTCGAACGGCCGCTCGCGTTCGGGTGCCCACAACGTGAAGTCGGGAGGGAGCGAGATCACGACGTTGGCGGGTCCGGCTGCCACCAGGTTCACCCGATTCTCGGCGGCGCGTTCGGGGAGGCACAGCTCCACGTCCCAGCCTTCGCCTCCGCCGGCCCAGGGAACCGCGATCACGTCGGCGGCGGCGAGGGCCGCCAACCGCGGAATCTCGGGATAGAGAACGTCGTCGCCGACGACGATCGCGAGACGTCCGAACGACGTGTCGATGGTGACGACCGAGTCGCCGAGCGAGTCGACCCAGTCGTGACGGGCGACGTGATGAATCTGTCGTTGGTGGAGGATCACACCGGCGCAGGAGATCGCCACACCGCAGTGACTCGTTCCGTCGGGGCCGACGTGGCGCCGCGACGACACGACCAGCGCGTCGGAGCCGTCGAGTGCGACCTTGATCGAGTCGATCGACGCATCGTCCACCGCAAGTTCGGGGAGAACGACGAGCGACGCGCCGTTGGCGACGAGCGCCGCGATCTCTCCGACATCAGTGGTCGCCGCGGCGACGATCCGGTCGGCTCGACGGTGATCGTCGGCGGCGGGTGTGGGCCGGGCCAGTGGTGCGTACACCGACGGGCGACGATTCTTGCGAACGTCGGTGCCATCGGGCCGCGGCAGGCCGCACAGAGCGAGGTCGGCGTCGGCGACGACCACCGCTTCGTCGTCCCGCGGCCCTTGGGCCACGACCACGCCATCGGGTCGCACGATCTGGCTCTCGCCGGCTCCACGCAGCATGTCGGCCGGTACACCCATGTTCGCGGAGAACTCGGCCAGACGGTCCGGAGGCAGCAGCGGCCCGATCTTGCAGCACGCGACCAGCCATGCGCGGTTCTCGGCGGCGCGCACCGGGATGTGGGTGGATGCTTCGTCGAGCGCGAAGGAGTTGAGCGAATTGAGGAGCACGTTCGCGCCGCGCGCGACGAGCGTGCGGGGCACTTCGGGAACCACCCCGTCCATGCACGCGTAGGTTCCGAGGCGCGCGAATCCGGCATCGATCACCTCGGCGGGACGTTCCGCGGGGGACAGGTAAATGCCTTCGGCTCCCATGAGCACGGTCTTGTCGTTCGCGGCGGTCAGGCGACCGTGCGGATCGACGAGCAGGTTGGTGTTCGTCACGCGCCCGGGACCGCGGCGAACCGTGCAGTTGAATTGGATCCACATCGAATGGCGTGCTGCGAGTTCCCCGATGCGCTCGGTCCATTCGGAGTCGATGTCGATGGCGACGTCCCAGCAATGATCGGCCGAGTCGTAGACGGAGAGGTGGTTGCCGAACTCGGGGAGCACGAGCACAGTCGGCTTCTCGTGCGACGCCGCGTGGATCATTCGCAGCGCCGTGTCGAGATTGGCGGCGACATCGCATCCGGTGGCGTACTGCGCGGCGGCCAGTCGAACGATCATCGCGGCGGAAAGTTGCCGGCCCGCGAGACGAGGGCCGGAGTCTCGTGGCCGATCACCGATTGCAGCCACGGGACGGTGGCGATCACGGAGTCGAGGTCGATGCCCGTGGTGCGGCCCATGCGCTGAAGCATGTAGAGGACGTCTTCGAGGGGCACGTTGCCGGTGGCGTTGGGCGCGAACGGGCAGCCGCCGATTCCGCCGAGTGAGGCGTCGAACGTCGACACGCCTTCGCCGAGCGCGGCCGCGATGTTCGCCAGGCCGGTATTGCGTGTGTTGTGGAAGTGGCAGCGCAGAGGAACGTCGGGGTCGATGTCGCGGACCGTCGCGATGCCGCGCACGACGTCGGTGGGTGCGGCGACACCGATCGAATCGGCCAGAGCGAGCTCGTCGGGAGGCACCGCGAGTACCGATCGCGCGACTTCGCGTAAACGATCGGCGGGAAGTTCGCCCTCGAACGGGCATCCGAACGCAGCGGCCAGCGTGACGGTCGTGCGAAGACCGTGATCACGGGCCCGCTCGCCGACCTGGTGCCACACGTCGACCAGTTCGGCGGTGGTCCGACCCTGATTACGAGTGGCATACGTGTCGGTACTGACGACGACGACGTTGATCTCGTCGACTCCCGCCTCGATCGCTTGATCGAGGCCACGAGCGTTGAGGACGAGTCCGGCCAACGAGATCGCGGTGCGATCGGGGAGAGCTCCGGGCGCGTTCAGCGCGGCCATCACGTCGGCGCCGTCGGCCATCTGCGGCACGCGCTTGGGGTTCACGAACGACACGACTTCGGCTCGGCGGACTCCGGCCGCCACCAACCGGCGCACCAATTCGACTTTGTCGGACGTCGAGACGATCACGTCCTCGGATTGGAGCCCGTCACGTGCGGCGACGTCGATGACGGAGACATCGGGCGCGGACGAGGGCGAGATCACGGGTGTCGATTCTTGCCCGGTGGCGATGCCGGTGGGCTACGATTCCAATGGTAACGCTGTTCCGCTGAGCGAAACAGCGATCAGGGAGGGGAAGCGGGCAGATGGCGGCCTTGGACGACATCCGCGTGGTCGAGATGGGCCAATTGCTGGCCGGGCCGTTCTGTGGCCAGTTGCTCGCCGACTTCGGTGCCGACGTGATCAAGATCGAACCTCCGGGTGTTGGCGATCCCATGCGCGAGTGGGGTCGCGAGAAGGCCGACGGGTACTCGCTCTGGTGGCCGGTGGTCGCGCGTGGCAAGCGGTCGGTCACTCTCGACCTGCGCACCGCTGACGGTCAACGCATCGCGCGTGAACTCATCAGCAAAGCCGATGTTCTGATCGAGAACTTCCGCCCCGGCACGATCGAGAAGTGGGGGCTCGCTCCCGACGACCTGCGTCGTGAGAACCCGCGGCTGATCGTGGTCCGGGTGTCGGGATACGGCCAGACCGGTCCGTACTCCGACCGCCCGGGCTACGGCGCGATCGGGGAAGCCATGGGCGGTATCCGTGCGGTGATCGGTGAACCCGACCGACCGCCGGCCCGTGCCGGGATCTCGCTCGGCGACACGATGGCCGCCACCTTCGCGTGTGTCGGCACACTCGTCGCGATGCACGCCCGCGAACGCACGGGCCATGGCCAGGTCGTCGACTCGGCTCTCTACGAAGCCGTCCTCGGCATCATGGAATCGCTCATCCCCGAGTACGTGATCGCCGATTACGTTCGCCCCCGCACCGGGTCGATGATCCCGAATGTCGCACCGGCCAACGCCTATCCCACCAAGGACGGCAAGGAGCATCTGATCTCGGGCAACCAGGACACCGTATGGCGACGGCTCGCGGTTGCCATGGGCCGACCCGAATGGGGTGAGGACGAGCGGTTCGCGACGCACGGTGCGCGTGGCCGAAACCAGATCGAACTCGATCGTCTGATCGCCGAGTGGAGCAAGACTCTCGACGCGGCCGACCTCGAATCGGTCCTCAACGAGCACGCGGTTCCGAACGGCCGCATCTACACCGCGCCCGACATGCTCGCGGATGCGCACTTCAAGGCCCGCGAAGCGATCGTCACCCTCATGCATCCGAAGCTGGGCGAGTTCCCGATGCAGAACGTGGTCCCGAAGTTGAGTGACACACCCGGAGCCGTGCGGTGGGTCGGCCCCGAACTCGGCCAGCACACCGACGAGGTGTTGCGCGAGGTTCTTCACTACGGAGACGACGTGATTCACGACCTTCGTGAGCGCCAGGTGATCTGATGGCCCATCCGCAGACGGGTTACGAGCCGTACGTGGTGGGTCCGCGGGCGCGGTTCGGTGTCATCATCCCGAGCACCAACACGACGGTCGAGCAGGACCTCACGTGGGTGCACCCCGACGGTGTGTCGTTTCACTACGGCCGCATGTACATCGAGAACCCGGGTATCGACTCCGACGAGAAGTTCAACGAGTTGATCCTGCAGATCCGCGCATCGATCACGACCGCCGTTCGCGACGTCGTCACGTGCAAGCCGTCGTACATGCTCATGGGGATGTCGGCCGAGACGTTCTGGGGCGGTGTGGCGGGCAACACCGCGTTCGAGAAGCGCATCTCCGATCAGACGGGTGGGCTTCGAGTGAGCACCGGTGCCGCCTCCTGCCGGGCCGCGCTCGAGAAGTTCGGCGCGAAACGCATCGCGGTCTTCAGTCCGTACCAGCCGATCGCCGATCGTCAGGTGGGCACCTACTTCCGCGAGGCCGGTTTCGACGTGCGAGCCATCACGGGTCTGCGTTGTGTGACCGCCACGGCCATCGCCGAAGTCGGGGCGGCCCAGATCTTCGACACGATCGCCGACATCGATTCGCCCGAAGTCGATGCGATCGTTCAAGTGGGCACCAATCTCTCGTTCGTTCACCAGTCGGCCGCGCTCGAGCGCGAACTCGGCAAGCCCGTGATCGCGATCAACATGGCCACGCTGTGGCACGCGCTGCGCGCCAACGACATCGACGATCGCTTCAGCGGTTTCGGTCGGCTCCTGGAAGAATTCTGATGGACGCGCTGCGACGGCACGACGGATCGCTCGACGCCCTGCCGGCGCAACGAACCGAGCGTCTCGACCGCGTCGTGGTCGCCGGTGGCGGACCGAGCGGCCTCGTGGCGGCACTGGCCCTGGCCCGCGACGGCGTTCCGGTCACGGTGCTCGAAAAGGGTTCGGAGTTGGCGGCCGAGTCGCGTGCTTCGACGTTGCATCCGCCGACGCTCGAGATTCTCGCGTCCCTCGGCGTGATCGAGCCCATTCTCGAGCGCGGGCTCAAGGCCCCGCGAACGCAGTTCCGGGATCGCCGACGCGGCCCGGTTGCCACCTTCGATCTCTCGCACCTCGACGCCGAGACGTCGTTTCCGTACCGCATCCAACTCGAGCAGAACAAGGTGGCGGCCATCGTGGCCGATCACATCCGAGACGGTCATCGACGCGGCGACTGGGACTGCGAGATTCGTATGGACCATCGGGTGCACGGCGTTCGCCGACTCGACGACGACGGCATCACAGTCGTGGTCGGCACCGTCGACGGCATCGTCGACATCGAGTGCCCCTGGCTCGTCGCCGCCGACGGTGCGCACTCGGCGGTGAGACGCACGGCCGGAGTCCCGATGCACGAGGACGTGTACCCCGAGAAATTCTTGGTGGTCTCGATCGCCGACGATCTGACCGCGATCTTCCCGGACATCGAGAACGTCAACTACGTCGCCGATCCCGAACAGTGGCTCGTGATGCTGCGCACGCCCGACCACTGGAGAGTTCTGTTCCCCCTGGCGGCCGAGCACCCGCACCCCGAGGGTGAGGCCTCGCCCGAGTTGATCGCCGAGTGCATGCGCGGGATCACCGGCGACGATCGTCCGTGGCGGATTCTCGCGTCGTCGGTGTACACCGTGAAGCGAGCGGTGGTCGAAGCCATGCGCCGTGGACGACTTCTGATCATCGGCGATGCCGCGCACCAGAACTCGCCCCTCGGCGGCATGGGCATGAACTCGGGAGTCCAGGACGCCTTGTCGGCCGGCCGGCGACTGGCCGAGGTCTGGCGCGGAGGCTCCGAATCGGTCCTCGACGAATTCGATCGGCTGCGCCGCGAGGTCGCCGTGCAGTACGTGCAGGCCGATAGCCACGCCAACTGGCTCGTCCTGCGCGAGCCGGATCCCGCGAAACGGGCGGCCATGCACGCCGACTTGGCCGCGGCCGCCGCCGACCCGGAGCGTCACCGTGAACGGGTGCGGCGAACGGCGATGCTGGATGCGGTTCGGAGTCACCTGTGAGGAGTCGTTGATGAGCGATCTGCAAGCCGACTATCTGCAGGCCGGTTTCGGTACGCGGCTCGGTTGGGGCGCGCGTCCGGCGATTCTGATCGTCGACATGTGTCGCGCCTACGTCGACCCGGAGGCGCCGCTCTTCGCCGCAGCCGCGGCCGACGCTTATCGCAACGCGGCGCGACTCGCCGACGTCGCTCGGCGGCACGGGATGCCGGTGGTGTTCACTCGTGTCGAATACGCGAGCGGCGGGGTCGACGGCGGTCACTTCTTCCGGAAGGTTCCGGCTCTGCGCTGTTTCGAGAGCGGCAACCCATTGGCCGAATTCACCGATCTCGTTCGCCCGGTCCCTGGTGACGTGATCGTCACCAAGCAGTACGCCTCGGCGTTCTTCGGGACGTCACTCGCCGCGACCCTCAATTCTCTCGGCGTCGACACCGTGGTCGTGGCTGGAGTGTCGACCAGTGGATGTGTGCGGGCCTCGGCACTCGACGCTTTGCAGCACGGCTTCGTTCCGATCGTCGTCGCCGACGCGTGCGCCGATCGCGACCCGCGACCGCACGACGCCAATCTCTTCGATCTTCAGGCCAAGTACGCCGACGTCGTCACGTTGCGCGACGCTCTCGATCATCTCGGAGGTGGACGATGACCGTCGCCGCTCGTCTGTTCGACACGCTGTCCGAGGCCGAGGAGTCGCGCGCGACACGGGTGGACGCCGTCCTTCCCGCTCTGGCGGCGGCCTCCGAAGAAGCCGATCGTTCGGCCGAGTTCCCGATGGGTCACGTGGCGACGCTGGCCGACGCGGGCCTGATGGGTCTCGTGGTGCCCGAGAAGTTCGGCGGACTCGGAGGCGGATTGCGCGATCTCGTCGGAGCCACGTTCGCGATGGGTACGGCTTGCCCGTCCACGGCGTTGTCGTACTTCTTCCACTGCAGTTCGGCCTCGCGCGGATTGCTGGCTCTCGAAGCACTCGAAGCCGGGTTGTTCTCGGCGGACGAGCGCGGCGTGGTGGCGGCGTTCGCCGAGCGCGTGCTCCAACTCATGGGCCGCGAGCGCGTATGGCTCGCCAACTTCGCATCGGAGTCGGTGAAGTCGTCGAGCGCGAACATCCTGATTTCCACGACGGCCGAACCATCGACGCGACACGGCGAGAAGGGCTGGGTCCTCAACGGGGTGAAGTCGTTCGGCTGCGCCACTGGCGTGGCGGGTCGGTATCTCGTCACGGCGTCGCTCGGCGGTGGCAGCACGGCCGACTCTCTCGCCGTGTTCATCGTCGATCCGCGAGCGCCCGGTGTCAGCGAGCGTTCGAAGTGGGATGCGATCGGGATGCGCGCCACGGCGACCCACGGCATCGTCCTCAACGAAGTTTTCGTGCCAGCGTTGGATTCACTGGCGATCCCCGGGGCGTTCGTACGAATGATGCAGATGAGTCGCGGAAGTTTCGTTGGCAGCCAAGTGGCCGGAACGGCCGTGTATCTGGGTGCGGCGTGCGCGGTCTACGACTGGGCGATGCGTCATCTCACCACCACCACGTTCTCCGACACCGGTACCGCGATCGGTAACGCGCCGTTCCAGCAGCAGCTGATCGGCGAGATGCGGATGCACCTCGACACCGCGATGCTGTGGCTTCGCCGTCAGGTCGACCTCGAGACCAGCGAGCCGCCGCTGCTGCCCAAACCCGACGTGGTGCGCCAATGGCGATTGGCGAAGGGAACGGTCGCCGACTCGGCCTTCGCGGTCGGGGTGTGTGCGATGAAGGCGTGTGGCACCTCCAACACCGGGAACAGCGGAGTGGTCGCCCGGGGCCTTCGCGACCTGTCGATGGGCCTCGTGCAGGCGTTTCCGGCCGAGAAGGGTCGCCTCGAAGCCGCATCACTGCTCGTGAGCGGAGCCGAATCGACGCAATTCGGGGCCAAGGGCTGATCGCCTTGTCGACGCTCATCGAGAATCTGACGGCGCTGCGCGGAGTGTGGAGAGAAGAGCTCTCGGCGGTCGACGAGAACGGAGTTGCAGTCGACCACGATCCGCACGGCGGAGTTCCCGGCGCGTTCCCGTACGAAGTGCTCGTGTACATCGACTTCGACGGAGTGCGATTCGCCCAGACCACCGTGGTCCTGGCCGGGCGCGAGCAAGCGGTGCGGACGTTCGAGGCCTCGGTCACCGGTGACGTCCTCGAATTCGTGCCACTCGGACCGGGAGCCCCGCGCATCGTCGGAGTCTCCCAGGGGCCGGGGGCGCTCTGGTTCGTGGCCGACACGGTCGCGGCCGAAGCGATCCAACGTTACGCCGAGCCCGACTTCATTCGGATCGACGGCGATCGTCGGTGGCGACACACCGTTCTGTGGCGCAACGGGGCCCTGCGTCGATTTCTGATGGTGAAGGGACGGCGCATCTCGAACGACACGTCGACTCGTCATTCACTCGACCCGCGCGGGGCGGTTGGACCAGTCCACGATCTGCGATCCGAAGTCGACATCTACGCCGCGAAGGGGAGTCGTCCATGAGCCGAGTGGCCCTGCCCGAACAGAACGATCTCGTGAATGGCCGATGGATGCCGTCCGGAACCGAGCGGTCGGAGTGGATCGAGCACTCGAGTGACGGTCGGGCCGAGCAGGTTCAGCGAGAAGCCTCGCCGTCGGCGGTCGAGGCGGTCCTGGCCGCGGCTTGGGACGTTCATGCGAGTGGCGCGTGGTCGAGTCGAAGCGACGACGATCGCGCGTCCGTCCTCGAGGCCGCCGCCGATCGATTGGCGGCGGTGGTTCCCGACATCGCGGCGCTCGAGTCGGCAACGACCGGTGCGGTGATCGGGACCACGAGCATGCTCGGCTTCATCGTGCACGGTGCGTTCAGACTGGCGGCCGATCAGATTCGCGCCGGAGTGCTCGACGCGCGATTCGAGGGGCCGACCGGGCGGGCAGTGGAAGTGCGACGATTGCCGTGGGGTCCGGCGCTCTTGCTGTGCCCCTGGAACGCGCCGGCACCGATGGCCGCCCACAAGATGGCGTCGGCACTGGCCGCGGGCTGTCCGGTGATCGTCAAGCCGCCCGAACGTGCACCGCACGGCACGATGACCCTCGTTCGCGCGATCGCCGACCTGTTCCCGCCCGGAACGGTCCAACTCCTCCATGGGGGTCCCGCCACGGCGACCGCTCTCATGACCGATCGTCGCGTCCGCGCGGTGTCCTTCACGGGAGGCATCGTGGGCGGCCGTGCGGTGGCGCACGCCTGCGCCGAGGATCTCAAGCCCGCTCAGCTCGAACTGGGCGGTCACGCTCCGCTCGTCGTTCTCGACGACGCACCGGTGGAGCACGCGGTGGCGGGAGCGCTCGGACTGTTGCTCACACTGAACGGTCAATGGTGTCGCGCGCTCGGCCGATTGCTCGTTCCCGAGCGTCGACGCAGCGAGATCGTCGACGCGATTGCCGGAGCACTGTCGTCGGTCGTGATCGGCGATCCGGTCGATCCCGCCACGCAGATGGGGCCGATGGTGCACTCGGCTCACGTGGCTCACCTGCAACGTCGTGTCGAGTCGCTGGCCGATGGACGAGTGATTCGCACGACGTCCGTACCCGAGCGCCCGGGCAACTGGTTCGCGCCGACTCTCGTCGACGGAGTCGATCCGGGTCGAACAGTCGACGAGATCTTCGGTCCGGTGGCGTCGGTGCACGGATACCGATCGGTCGACGAAGCGGTCGCGTTGGCCAACGGGACCGACTACGGCTTGGAGGCGTACGTGATCGGTGCCGACGAGGACGCGGCCATGGCGGTCGCCCGTCGCGTGCGCGCCGGGGGAGTCAAGGTGAACGGTGTGAGCCCGATCTCGCTGAATCTGATGGCGCCGCGGCCGGCGTTCGGAGTCTCGGGTCTGCACGACGAGGGAACGGCCGAGACGATTCAGTTCTTCGGCGGCAATCAGGTGGTCGGGGTCGAGAACAGCCTCGGCTGACGAGCGAGCAAGGAGTCAGGTATGGGTTTCGTGAACGTTGTCAACGCCCACCACGGAGGGTGCGACCAACTCGGGTGGCGGCGCAAGTTCGGCGTGATCATCCCGAGCACCAACACCATCGTCGAGCCCGAGTTCCATGCGATGTCGGTCCCGGGAATCACGGCGCACACCGGCCGAATCCACATCCGTAATCAGGTTCTCGACTCCGACGAGGCCTTCGAAAATCTCCTGTTGCAGATTCGCGAGGAGATCGGTTTCACGGTCGACCGAATCATGACCGCCGAACCCGACTACATGGTGATGGGGATGTCGGCCGAGACCTTCTGGGACGGGGTCGAGGGAAATCGAAAATTCGTGAAGCAGATCAACGAGCGCTCGGGTGGCCTGTCGGTCGCCACGGGAGCCGAGGCCTGTGAGCGCGCCCTCAAGATCTTCGGAGCCAAGAAGATCGGAGTCGTCACTCCGTACCAGCCGATCGGCGATACGAACGTCGTGAAGTTCTTCCGCGAGCTGGGCTTCGACGTCGTGGCGATCGAAGGTCTCAAGTGTCCGACGGCAGTGTCGATCGCCCACGTGCCGGAAGCCGAACTACGGGCCGCACTCCACAAGGTCAACGGGCCCGACGTGGACGCCCTCGTCCAGGTGGGGACGAACCTCAGCATGATCCGGCTGGCCGACGAAATGGAACGCATCGTCGACAAACCGGTGATTGCGATCAACGCCGCGACGTGGTGGATGGCATTGCGCGACAACGGCGTCACTGATCACCTGCACGGATTCGGCACTCTTCTGCGCGAGTACTGATGCGCGGTCGACGCGTCCTCGCGATCTCGACACTGCTTCTCGCCACGGCTTGTTCGTCGGGGAGCGAATCGTCATCCGAATCGACACGCGAATCGACACGCGAATCGACGCGCGATTCGGCGCCGATGGCGTCGAGTGAGTCGACGGTCGTCGAACCGACCGCCCCGGAGACTGTCAATACTGGGTCTCCCGCGGATCCACCGATCGCTCATCAGTCGCCCGTACTCGAGGTGACACCGGGTCCGTGCGCCGCGACCATCGCGCCCGGATCCACCGATCACACGCTCGAACGGGCCGAAGGCGTTCGACAATTCGTGCTCCACCGCCCCGACACCCCTGACGGACGTCGCCTGCCACTCGTGGTCGATCTGCATGGCACCACCGGAAACCCCGCGGCACAGGAGGCGATTTCGGGATTCGGTGCGCGAGGAGTCGAGACCGGGGCCTGGATCACCATGACACCGCTCGCACTCGGGGCCATGACCGCCTGGGCAGTTCCGGGAGCGATTCCGGGCGACGACCTGGGTTTCATCGAGGACGCCATCGTGCAGATCGTGAACGATGCCTGTGTCGACCCGGCACGGATCTACGCGACAGGAATCTCGTCGGGAGGCGCGATGAGCGCGTACCTCGGTTGCGAGAGTTCACTTTTCGCTGGCGTGGCACCGGTCGCTGGCGTCAACTTGGTGCGTCGTTGCGAAACGTCAACACCCGTGACGCTGGTGGCATTTCACGGAACCGCTGATCGGTACGTACCGATCGAAGGTCTCGACGGATGGAACACCGATGCCTTTGCTGATCCTCGCAAGTTCTACCGCGGCGATCTCATGGGAACGGTCGAGTCGTGGGCGCGTCGTGACGGTTGTGCCGACGAAGCGACGGTGACGCCGATGGGGCCGGTGACCGATCGTTACGAGTGGGAGAAGTGCGCGAGCGGAACCGAAGTCGTGCTGTATCTGAGCACCGGGGCCGGGCACACGCATCCGGGCGCGTCGTTCCCGGCCGACGATTCGTCTTCGGTCGGCGCGGTGGCTCGAGACATCGATGCGACCGATCTGATCGCGCGGGAGTTCGGTCTCATCACCTGATCCGCGCCGTAGGCTCGGATGACTCATGAATTCGCCGTCGTCTCCCCGTGGCCGTGGTGCCGGTCGACCGTCCGGTCGTCCCGGTGGTGCTGGTCGTCCCGGTGGTACTGGCCGGTCGGGCGGTGCTGGTCGTTCCGGCGGTGCTGGTCGGTCGGGCGGTGCTGGTCGGTCGACGGGTCGACCGACGGGTCGTTCGTCGAATCCGCGTCGTCG
>CAYNKE010000001.1:18045-59791 GCA_964397715.1 uncultured Bifidobacterium sp.
GTGCTGGTCGGTCGACGGGTCGACCGACGGGTCGTTCGTCGAATCCGCGTCGTCGCGATGATGACGAGCGTCGTCCGCGTCGAGTTGCCGAGACTGATGGTCGTCCGCGTCGTCGTGATGATGACGAGCGTCGCCCGCGTCGCGCTGCTGAGGGTGATGGTCGTCCGCGTCGTCGTGATGATGACGAGCGTCGTCCGCGTCGTCGAGACGACGATCGCACCGGCACCCGTCCCGCTGGTCGTTCCGGGTCTCGACCGACTCGGGGGGCCGGAGATCGTCGCCCGCCCCGTCGCATCGAGGCCGAGGAACGCGAGCCTCGTAACGAGGCCGAACGTCGTCGTCGTGCCGTGCGCGCACGCGGTGCCGGTTCGGCTCGCAAGGATCTCGAGCCCACGCGCGTCGAGCGCGAGCCCGAGCAGTGGATCGACGAGGGTCCGACCGTGCGTGAAGCGGCCGTCGAGGCCACCGAGCGGGCAATTCGCTCACGTCCCCGCCGTGAACCCAATGGTGAACTCGACCCCACCGTGAAGGCCACCGTCGAGGAGACGCTCGAGCCTCGACGGGCGGCGCGTCTCGGCGAACGTCTGCTCCAGGCCCAGGTCGCGCTCGAAGCCGAACGGTTCTCCGACTCTCGTCGCATCGCACGTTCGCTCGTCAAAGAGATGGGTCACGTGGCCGCCGTGCACGAAGTGGTCGGACTCTCCAGTTATCGGCTCGGCAAGTGGCGTGAAGCCGCCGCCGCGCTCGAGATCGCCCGGTCCTTGCGCGGCCGTGTGGAAGATCTGCCGGTTCTCGCCGACTGCTACCGCGCGCTGAGACGGTGGTCCAAGGTCGACGAGATCTGGCAGGAGATTCGCGAAGCGTCTCCTTCGCACGAGGTCATGGCCGAAGGTCGGATCGTGGCGGCTGGTTCGCTCGCCGAACGCGGTGAACTGCGCGACGCGATCTCGCTGATGGAGAAATCGGCCGCGATTCCGCGGCGCGTCAGACCGTTCCACCTGAAGCAGTGGTACGTACTCGCCGACCTGTACGACCGGGCCGGCAACGTGCCGAAGGCGCGCGAGATGTTCCGTCGTGTCGCGGTGCACGATCGCGACTATTCCGACGTCGTTCAGCGCCTCGCCTCACTCTGACGACCTGTCCCACTTTCGGACATGTCATTCGATGCACTCGTCAACAACATCGTCGTTCTCCACGGCTCACTGAGCAGCGATCCGGTGTGGCGCGAACTGCCAACCGGAAGCACTGCGGTCACCCTCGAAGTCACCACCGATGTCGATGACGGCCCGCGTCGATCGGCCCCGGTCACGATCATCGATCCACGGCGAGTCGCCGAACTCGAGAAAATGCACGCTGGTTCCGAGGTCGTCGTGATCGGTGAGGTTCGCCGGCGCTTCTTCCGAGGGGCGAACGGACCTGGCAGCCGGACGGAAGTGGTGGCCCACGAGGTGGTTCCGGCCGGTCAGCGCAGTCGGGTCGAACGACACATCTCCGAGGTTCGTCGAGTTCTCGGAACGCTCGTGGTCTGAGAACTACGCTCGGGCCGTCCCGAACGAAAGGTCGTGTCATGAATGCCGAGCAGCTCGAACGGATGCGCAAGGCGAAGGGTTTCATCGCTGCGCTCGACCAGAGTGGCGGCAGCACCCCCAAGGCCCTGAAGCTGTACGGAATCGGCGATTCCGAGTACTCGGGCGAAGCGCAGATGTTCGACTTGATCCACGCGATGCGCACCCGAATGATCACGAGCCCCGCCTTCAACGGCGAACGCGTCCTCGGCGCGATCCTCTTCGAAGGCACGATGGACCGTGAGGTCGAAGGTCGCGGTAGCGCCGACTACCTCTGGAACGTGAAGAAGGTCGTGCCATTCCTCAAGGTCGACAAGGGTTTGGCCGACGAGGCGAATGGTGTGCAAGTCATGAAGCCGATGCCCGACCTCGACGCGCTTCTCGGACGTGCGGTCGCCAAGGGGATCTTCGGGACCAAGATGCGCTCGGTCATCAAGTTGGCCGATTCACGGGGAATCGAGGCCGTGGTGGCGCAGCAATTCGCGGTGGGTCGACAGATCCTGGGCCATGGTCTCGTGCCGATCATCGAGCCCGAGGTCGACATCCACAGTCCGAACAAGGCCGAGGCCGAAGGCCTCCTTCGGACTGCTCTGCTGGCCGAACTCGATCGGCAGCCGAACGATCAGCCGGTGATGCTCAAGCTCACGCTGCCCGACACCGACGACTTCTATATCGAGCTCGTGAAACATCCGAGCGTTCTCCGCGTCGTGGCCTTGTCGGGGGGATACTCGCGGGACGACGCGAACGAGAAGTTGAGTCGCAACCACGGCATGATCGCGAGTTTCTCGCGCGCCCTCACCGAAGGCTTGTCGGCGAAACAGTCCGACACCGAGTTCGATGCCGCGCTCGACTCCGCGATCGCCAGCATCTACGCGGCGTCGCTCACCTGACCCGGTCAGTCGTCGACGGGTCGCAGAACCGGCCCGGTGCGCAACTTCGGCGTGAAGAACGTCGACTTCGGAGGCATCAGCAGACCTTCGTCGGCGGTGCGACGGATCTCGGCGACGGACACCGGTCGGATGAGCACACCGGCCGTCACGCTCCCGCGCGACGCGACGATGTCGACGACGTTCGCGATTCCGTGTTGGTAGGTCACCTCGTGGGCGACTCCGGACAGTGCGTGCTCGAGACGTGCGCCGTCGAGGTCGCGCACTCCTGAGAAAGCATCGGGGTTCGGAACCAGTAGTTCGCCGCTTCCGTCAGGAGCAACCAGGACGAGGGCTCCTCGGTCGCGCATGATGTTGGCGGCGGCCGCCGTGACCGCACCGAGGGCCTCGATCGTGAATGACCGTGCGAGAGCGATGCGCAGATCGGAGAAGGAGATTCCGGAATAGAGGCGGTGGATGGCGTCGACGCTGAGTTGCTCGGCGATCAGTTCGCCGACGTAGGTCATCGTCGTCTCGACGGCGCGGCCGGCGGCTCGCTCTTCGTCGCGGAACGTTCGGCTGATCGCGTAGCGATGATGACCGTCGGCGATCACGACGTCGTGTGAACCGACGGCGGCGGCGATGGCGGCCACTCGGCCCGGATCGCTGACCCGCTCGAACGTGTGCACGACGCCGTCGAACTCGACCGAGCCCACCGGTTCGCCGGGCGCTTCGAGCAGCGCGGTGAGTCCGGGGGTGAGCGACAGTCCCCACACCGGCGACAGGTTCGTGCGCGTGGCGCGGGTGAGGTCGAGACGGTCGGTCTTGGCCTTGGGTGTGGTGCGCTCGTGGGGAAGCACGCCACCCGCTCCCTCGTCGACCACTTCGAGCGCGCCGATCACACCGGATGTGCGACGACGTTGGCCAGTCTCGTCGGTGAAGTCCATGCGATAGATGGTGAACGAGGGGTTGGGGTCGAGTCGCAGGACACCGCGGTCGATCCAGTCACGGAGTGTGCGCGCCGCGGCCTCGTAGCGCCCAGGACCGTCGGCTTCGACCGGAACGTCGACGTGGACGATGTTGTCCTCGTGGCGTGATGCCAATTCGGCGCGGTCGGCCTCGGAGAGCACGTCGTACGGGGGCGCCATCACGGCCTGCAGATAGTCGGTCGACGAGTGGTCGTAGCGAAGGGCGCGGAACGGTTCGAAACGGGGCACCCGTACAGGCTGGCACGGAGGTGGCAGGATCACTACCCGTGACGGCGGTTCCGGTTCTGTGCGACCTCGACGGTGTGATCTGGCTCGCGCATCGCGCGATTCCCGGCTCTCCCGAGGCGGTGGCGAGTCTGCGTGCACGGGGACACCGGGTCCTCTTCGTCACCAACAACTCGTCGGCCACCGTCGCCGAGCAGGAACGGGCGCTGGCCGCCGTGGGGATCCCGGCCGAGGGTGATGTGGTCACCTCGGCGATGGCTGGGTCCCGTTTGGTCGAGCCGGGAGAGAGGGTCCTCGTGTGCGGTGGACCGGGAGTCGAGGAGGCCCTCGCGCGACGCGGTGCCGTCATGGTTCCGCACGACCTCGCCGATTCGTCCGAGATCGACGTCGTGATGGTGGGGTTCCATCGTCACTTCGATTACGAAGTCATGCGTCGCGCAGCCAGCGCAGTACGTCGAGGCGCGCGTCTGATCGCGACCAACGACGATGCGACGTATCCGACCCCGGACGGGCCGATTCCGGGTGGTGGTTCGATCCTCGCGGCCATCGCCACCGCGTCGGGGGTCGATCCGATCGTCGCCGGGAAGCCTCACGCTCCGATGGCCGCGGTCGTTCACGAGTTGCTCGGCGGTCTTGACTCGGATGCGGTGATGGTCGGCGATCGGCCGTCCACCGACGGATTGTTCGCGCGGACCCTCGGTTGTCGCTACGCGCTCGTGCGATCGGGTGTCACGCCCCCGGACGCCCTCGTCGGTGGACTCACCGTGCACGTCGACGTCGCCGATCTGGCGGCGGTGGCCCGCTGGCTGATCGAGTTGCCGTGACCCGTCGTCGTCGGCTCGACGCCGAGTTGGTGCGACGGGGGCTCGTCGCGAGCCGTACCGAAGCGACGGCGCTCATCGAGGCCGACCGCGTGCTCGTCAACGGGGCGGTCGCCGACAAGAGTTCACGTCTCGTCGATCCGGGCGACGCGGTACTGGTGAGCGGCCCTCCGGCGCGTTTCGTGAGTCGCGGGGGCGAGAAACTCGACCACGCGCTCGGGGCGTTCGACATCGACGTGTCGGGTCGCACCGTTCTCGACGCGGGTGCATCGACCGGTGGTTTCACCGATTGCCTTCTCCAACGCGGCGCGTCGCGAGTCATCGCGCTCGACGTCGGACACGGACAACTGCATCCGCGGATTCGCGAGGATTCGCGAGTCGAGGTCGTGGAGCGGGTCAATGTTCGAAATATTCGCCCCGACGACTTCGGCGGTCGAGTCGATCTGGTGGTCGCCGACTTGTCGTTCATCTCGCTCACGCTCGTGGCCCCGGCCCTCGTCGACATGGGACGCGACGGCGCCGAGTTGGTGGTGCTCGTCAAGCCGCAGTTCGAAGTGGGCCGACGCGAAGTCAGTCGCGGTCAGGGGGTCGTCACCGATCCCGCGCTCCACCGCGCGGCTTGTGATTCCGTGGCCTCGGCGTTCAGGGCCGCTGGAGCCGACGTGATCGGAATGGTGGATTCACCCATCACCGGGGGAGAGGGAAACAAAGAGTTCCTCCTGCACGCACGGGTTCGTGAGAGGATGACGGCATGAGCGGCTCCCCGCACACCGTGCTGCTGGTGGGCCACGCCGATCGCCACGAGGCCGATGGAGTCGCGCAGCGAGTCGTCGACTGGCTCGTCAGCCACGGCCATCGGGTCGTGGCGTCAGCACAGGACCGGTCCAATCTCGGTCTCGACTCCGCCGCGGTGCCGGACGTGTCCGACATGGATCTCGTCTCTCTCGCGTTGAGCATCGGCGGTGACGGAACCATGTTGCGGACGGCCAAGTTGGTCGACGGTCGACGAATTCCACTCCTCGGTGTCAACGTGGGCCTCCTCGGATATCTCACCGAGGTCGAGCCTCCGGCGGTGATCGCCGCGCTCGACGACGTGATGGCCGGCCGTCATTCGCTCGAAGAGCGGACCGTTCTCGACGTCGAGGTCCACCGGGGCCAGCAAGTCGAACGGCATCGGGCTCTCAACGAGGCGTCACTCGAGAAGCTGACGGCGGGTCACACGGTTCGCTTGGCCGTCGAGATCGACGGTGCACCCTTCACCACGTATCAGGCCGACGGACTGATCGTCGCGACGCCCACCGGCTCGACCGCGTACTCGCTGTCGGCACGAGGGCCGATCGTGTCGCCTCTTCTGCGGGCCCTGCTCGTCACGCCGCTGTCGCCGCACATGCTGTTCGACCGCTCGCTCGTGCTCGGTCGCGACGAGACGGTCGTCGTGACGGCCACCGGTTCGCGCCCGGTCGGACTGGCGATCGACGGCGAGTTCCTCGGAGAAATGCGACCCGGCGATCGGATCGTCTGTCGCGAATCCGAACGGCCGGCCGTCTTCGTGCGACTGCAGGCGCGACGCTTCCATCAGATCCTGAAGACCAAGTTCGGCCTGGCCGACCGCTGATCGTGCTCACCGAGTTGCACATCGAAGATCTCGGTGTGGTCCAACGCCTCGACCTCGTACTCGGTTCGGGACTCGTGGCGCTCACGGGTGAGACCGGAGCTGGCAAGACGATGATCGTCGAAGCGCTCGAGCTCCTCGTCGGTGGTCGCGCCGACACCGGATGCGTTCGACCGGGAGCGACCGAGGCCCGCGTGGAAGGTCGCTTCGTCGCTGGAGACGAGGAGTGGGTGGTCGCGCGCGTCGTTCCGATCGATGGCCGCAGTCGGGCCTACGTGAACGGACGTCTGGCGACCGTCGGTCAATTGGCCGATCTCGGAGCGCGGCTCGTCGACATTCATGGCCAGAACACCCATCAGGGTCTGCTCACCACCGCTGTTCAGCGGGCCGCGCTCGACGCGTTCGCCGGCACCGATCTCGAGCCCTTGCGCGAAGCCCGCGCGCGACTGACCGAAATCGATGCGGCGACGGCGTCACTCGGCGGAGATCAACGAGCTCGGGCCCGAGAGATCGATCTGTTGCGCTTCCAAGTCGACGAGATCGATGCGGCCGGGCTCACCTCGCCGGACGAAGACGCCGAGTGCGAGCGCGAAGAAGACGTCCTGGCCGATGCGGTTGCCCATCGCGAGGCATCCGAACTCGCGCACGAGACTCTCACGGGTGACGGTGCCGCCCTCGACCGCATCGCGGGAGCACTCGCCGCCATGGGTTCGCGTTCACCCTTCGCCGAGGTCGTCGCGCGCCTGCGGGCCGCGGCCTCGGAGATCGACGATGTCGCGCGCGACATCCGTCGGATCGGGGAAGAGTGCCAAGACGATCCGGAACGGCTGGCCGAGTTGCGTCGACGTCGCCAGCTTCTCCGCGACTTGCGCCGCAAGTACGGCGAGTCGCTCGCCGATGTGATCTCCTACGGCGAGGAGTGTCGGGGGCGTCTGGCCGAACTCGAGTCGTACGAGACGCGGGTTGCGGAGTTGACCGCCGATCGTCAACGAGCCGAGAAGGTCGAGCGGGCCGCGGCCAAGAAGGTGGCGGCCACGCGGCGCGCGGCGGCCAGCCGTCTGGCCGAAGCCGTGACCGCTCTGTTGTCCGACTTGGCTCTTCCGAAGGCGCGGATCGACGTCGTCGTCGGCGGAGACGATCCGGCCGACGACGTGGTCTTCGAGTTCACCGCCAATCCGGGACTGCCCCCGGGTCCTCTGGCCAAGATCGCGTCGGGTGGCGAACTTGCTCGCGTGATGCTGGCTCTGCGCCTCGTCCTCACGTCAGGGCCGCCGATCCTTGTTTTCGACGAAGTGGACGCGGGCATCGGCGGTCGGGCCGCCACGGCGGTGGCTGACGCCCTCGCCCGACTGGGACGCGCTCACCAGGTTCTGGTGGTGACCCACCTGGCGACGGTGGCGGCGGCCGCCGATCAGCACGTGCTCGTAGAAAAGGACGTCGTGACTCGGCGCGGGGCCGAGTCCACGGTCGCTCGGGTCCGCGCCGTGACCGGTTCGGAGCGAGTCGACGAGGTCGCTCGGATGCTCTCGGGCGACGCCGCGAGCGGGGCGGCCCGACGTCACGCGAGCGAACTCCTGGCCGCCGCCAAGAAGTCACGTTCGTCCTGATCAGAGCCCCGGGGAGTGTCGTGGGTCCGGCCCGATCCCGGGTATGGTGATCTCCCGTTATCGGTGCTACCGAACGGGAGGTCGACATGCCGAAGCACATCTTCGTGACCGGTGGTGTGGCCAGTTCCCTCGGCAAGGGCCTCACCGCTTCGTCGCTCGGCCGTCTGCTCAAGTTGCGTGGCCTCAAGGTCACGATGCAAAAGCTCGATCCCTACATCAACGTCGATCCGGGCACCATGAATCCGTTCGAGCACGGCGAGGTGTTCGTCACCGACGATGGTGGTGAGACCGACCTCGACCTCGGTCACTACGAGCGATTCATCGACGAGAATCTGTCGCGCAATTCGAACGCGACCACCGGTTCGATCTACCAGGCCGTCCTCGCTGCCGAGCGTCGCGGTGATTACCTCGGAAAGACGGTCCAGGTGATCCCGCACATCACCGACGAGATCAAGCGCCGTATTCGCCGCTTGGCCACCGAAGACGTCGACGTCGTGATCACCGAAGTGGGCGGCACGGTCGGCGACATCGAGATCCTCCCGTTCCTGGAGGCCATTCGCCAATATCGCAAGGAAGCCGGTCGTGACAACGTCTGCTACATCCACGTGACGCTGGTGCCGTTCATCGGCCCGTCGGGGGAGCAGAAGACCAAGCCCACGCAGCACTCGGTCACCGAGTTGCGCAGCCGAGGAATCCAGCCCGACGTCATCGTGTGCCGCAGCGAAGAGCCGCTCAGCCAGAGCCTCAAACGCAAGATCTCGAATCTCTGCGATGTCGACGAGCGCGCCGTCGTCAACGCGGCCGATGCCCGCAACATCTACGAGTTGCCGCTGATCCTTCACGACGAAGGTCTCGACGCCGTGGTGTGCGACGTGTTGCGCATCGAAGCCGAGGCCGACCTCTCGTCGTGGGAGAACGTCGTCACGATGGTCGAGAACGCCACCAAGCCGGTGCGCATCGGGCTCATCGGCAAGTACGTCGAACTGCAGGACGCGTACTTGTCGGTGGTCGAGAGCATCAAGCATGCGGGCTTCCACCATGGTGCCAAAGTGCAGATCGACTGGATTCAGGCCGAAGAAGTGGAAGGCCTTCTCGCCGCGGGCCGACTCGCCGATCTCGACGGCATGGTGATCCCGGGTGGATTCGGAATCCGCGGGGTCGAAGGCAAGATCGCCGCGGCCCATTACGCACGCGAGAACGGAGTTCCGTGTCTCGGACTGTGCCTGGGTATGCAGGTCATGACCATCGAGTTCGCACGCCACGTTCTCGGCATGGCCGACGCGCATTCCACCGAGTTCGACCCGACCACCACCCATCCGGTGATCGACATCATGAACGACCAGCGCGACATCACCAACAAGGGCGGCACGATGCGTCTCGGCGCCTATTACGCCGTTCTGACCCCGGGATCGAAGGTTGCCGCGGCGTACGGCGAGCCGGTCGTGAGCGAGCGCCACCGCCATCGCTACGAGTTCAACAGTCAGTACCGGGGTCGCTTCGAGACCTCCGGGTTCCTGTGCAGCGGAACCTCACCCGACAAGCGGCTCGTCGAGTTCATCGAACTCGAGGACCATCCGTTCTGGGTCGGCACCCAGGCTCACCCCGAATTCAAGAGCCGGCCGGATCGTCCGCACCCCTTGTTCCGTGAATTGATCGGCGCGTCGCTGGCTCATCGCGCGCAGCAGGGTCGGGTCACCGCCACCGAGACCCAGAACGCGTGACCTCGTTTCGCCACCTCGGCGATTCACCGGTCTACGACGGTTTCATCTGGAAAGTCGTCGTCGGGGCGTTCACCGACCCTGATGGCAACGAATTCACCCGCGACATCGTTCGCTCGCCCGGTGCGGTCGCGGTGGTTCCGCTGCACCACGACGGCACGGTTTCGCTTCTGCGTCAATATCGAGCCGCCTTCGACGACGTGATCGTCGAAATCCCAGCCGGAATGCGCGACGTCGACGGAGAAGATCCCGTCGACACCGCCCGCCGCGAATTGATCGAGGAGATCGGCTTCGATGCCGGATCGCTCGAACTCCTTCATCGCTTCTATCCGTCCGTCGGAATGACCGACTCGGTCCTGCACGTGTTTCTCGCGACCGATCTCGTCGAAGTCGGTCGCTCGGTTCACGGACCGGAAGAGACCCACATGGACGTGTTCAGGATTCCCCTGGCCGAAGCCGTCGGCATGGTGGTGAACGGCGCGATCTCCGACGCGAAAGCGACGATCGGCCTCTTGCTCGCCGAGCGACGACTCTCCGGGCGATGACGCGCTCCGACCTTCCGATCGAAGTGGAGGAGTATCTGTCGTGGCTGGTCGCCGAGCGTGGTCGCTCGGCCAACACCGTGGCCGCCTACCGCCGTGATCTCACCGGGTACTGCGCGTGGCTCACGACGCACAAGCGCTCGGTCCAGAACGCGACACCCTCCGACGTGGACGCTTTCGTGTCGGCCCGACGGAGCGAAGCGGCGGCGTCGAGCGTCGCGCGTCAGGTGGCGGCCGTTCGCAACCTCCATCGCTTCATGGTCGCCGAGAACCTTCGTGGTGACGACCCCACCGCCGATCTCGATGGAGTGCGCGTTCCGGCGGGCATTCCGAAACCTCTGACCGAGGACGACGTGACGCGACTCATCGGCGCGGTCACCGGTGACGACGCGGTGGCGCTCCGCGATCGCGCACTTCTCGAGTTCCTGTACGCGACCGGCGCGCGGATCTCGGAGGCGTGCGGCTTGTCCATTGGCGACCTGGACCTCGAGGCCGGACTCGTTCGCCTGTACGGAAAGGGAGCCAAGGAGCGGCTCGTGCCGGTTGGATCGTGCGCGCGCACGGCGCTCGAGAACTGGTTGCGCGTCGGCCGTCCCGACCTCGTGCCGACGAAGTGGAAGCGACGAGGCGATGCCGAGGCGGTGTTCCTCGATCGGCGGGGTAGTCGACTGTCCCGGCAGGCCGCCTGGGCCGCAGTCACACGACATGGCGAGCGGGCCGGACTGACCGGGCACCTGTCGCCGCACGTTCTGCGCCACTCGTGTGCCACGCACATGCTCGATCACGGAGCCGATCTGCGCATCGTTCAGGAGATGCTCGGGCACGCCTCGATTTCGACGACACAGGTGTACACGAAGGTGTCGCAGGAGCGAATCTTCGAGCAATATCGCAGTGCTCATCCTCGCGCGCGGGTCGGACGCGGGCAATGAGTCGAATCGTCCACCTCGTGCGCCGTTTCGCCGGTTCGCTCCGAACGAGCGCCCCCCTGGTGGCCGACGAGGTGTGGGCCGAGTCGTTTCTGCTCGACGGCGAGATCGCGTTGTGGCGTCGCCTCGGAAACGTCGACCGCCGACATTCGATCGCGGTCGCTCGCCGATTCGCGGCGCTCGGGTCGTGGACGCGCGACCAGATGGCTGCGGCGTTGCTTCACGACGTCGGTAAGAGCGCGTCGGGACTCTCGACACTCGAACGCGTGGGAGCCACGATCTTCGGGGGTCGCACTCCGCGATGGCGCGAGTATCTCGATCACGAGCGGATCGGGCTCGATTCGTGCCGGTCGGCGGGCTCGTCCGATGGCACTCTGGCCGTCCTCGAGGGTCGGGACTCCGAGGCTCTGCGAATGCTCCGCCGCGCTGACGACATCTGAGCGCCGCGCACTACGATCCACGCGATGAGGCGGCGGATTCTGGTCATCATCGCCGTGCTGATGGCGAGTCTGCCCCTGGCCGCTTCGACAAATGTGCACGCCGCGGCGGCGACGTCGGCGTTCGACGCGATCGCTCCGACTCGGGTCGTGGGCGCGTCTGGTGATCAACGTCTCGTGGCCAATCGATCGCGGTCGGTCGTGGTCGCCGGGCTCGCCGGCGTTCCGTCGTCGGCCACCGCGGTCGTGCTCAACGTGCTCGCCGCGTCGTCGGCACCAGGTGATCTGCGGGTGTGGGCCACGGGATCTCCGATGCCGCTGGTTTCCACCCTGACCCTGAGTCCAGGTGGCCCGATCGCGCAACTCGTCACCGTCCCGTTGGGAGCAGCCGGTGGTGTCGATCTTCGTTCGTCGGTGGCCGCCGACGTGTTCGTCGATGTTCAGGGTTACTACGCGCCGGCTGCCAACGCGACCAAGGGACGCTTCGTCCCGGCCGAGACGATCGCGAGTGCATCCTTCAATGTTTCCGCCGGAGGCACCAGTAGTTTCGATCTTACGTCGGCGGTTCCCGCCGATGTGGAGGCGGTGGTGGTCGCCCTTCGCGCGGCGGGCGGAGTGGGCACCTGGTCGCTCGGTGGGGTCCCGGTTCTGTCGGTCCGCATGGCGGAGACGGCGGTGAATCGTGTGATCGTGCCGAGTCGATCCCTCGATCTCGTGTCGACGGGCGGAGGGCTCGTGACGGTCGACGTTCTCGGCTGGTACACGGGCGCCTCGGCGTCGTCGTCGAGCGACGGTCTGTTCGTGGCGCTCGCCCCACAACGGCTCTTCGACACCACGAGTTCCGTCAATTCTCTCGGCATCGGGGTTGCGTTGCACGCCGGTTGGACCGCCGAATTGCCACTAGCTCTGGCCGGGGCCGGCTCGATCCTCGTCAACGTGTCCCTCGCGAGCACCCACGGAATCGGCGACGTCGTGGTGTCCCCATCACGACGCGCGCGAATTCCGTCGCCGGTGGCCGTCGCATCACGGGCTGGGCAGGCCGTGTCCGGTCAAACGGTCGTCGCTTTGTCGTCGAGCGCCGTGTCGATCTGGTCGGCTGGTGGAACCGAAGCGTCCGTCGATCTCGTCGGGTATTTCACCGGGACTCCGCTGGCGGCCACGAATGGCGCCCCGGTCAACGCCCTGCCGGTGGGCGACACCTTCCCGGGAGAACTCTGGATTCCGGCGATCAAGTTGCGCACGGTGGTTCGTGAGAACGCCGATCTGGTCGACTTCGATCCGGTCCACATTCCGGAGTCACGATCACCCAACCAACCGGGCAATGTCGCGATCTTCGGACATCGCACCTCGCACGGCCGAGAGTTCCGCAACCTCGATCGACTGAAGAAGGGCTCACTAGTCGTTCTGGTGACGAACGGTCGGACGTACACGTACACCGTGACCGCGGTGGGCGTCCTGAAGCCGGACGACCCGGCTCTGTGGGCATCGTCGAGCAACGATCAGACGCTGACGCTCGTGGCGTGCCATCCGCCGGGCAGTGTGCGCTTCCGTATCGTCGCCTTCGCTCGTCTGACGAGCGTCGCGTGATCGCAACGAAGCGATCGCGACGAGATGTCACGGCCATTCGATCAGGTCGGCGGTAGCAAACCGATGTTCGAGTACGCGCGCTCGAGGGTTCGCGCCGCGACGGTCCGCGCCTTGTCGGCGCCCAGTCGAAGCAAGCGAGCGAGTTCACCGCGGTCCGCGAGCAATTCGCGGTAGCGCTGCTGAATGGGAGTCAGGACCGCGACGACCGCTTCGCCGGTGTCGTTCTTCAATGGTCCGTACTGCGAGTAGTCGGCGGCCACGGCGTCGGGAGTGCGACCGGTGCACGCGGCCAGGATCTCGAGAAGGTTCGAGACCCCGGGTTTGGTCGCCCGGTCGAAGCGGACCTCCGATTCGGAGTCGGTGACCGCCCGCTTGAACTTCTTCATGATCGCACTCGGTTCGTCGTCGAGGTAGACGATGCCGGCTTCCGAGCTCGACGACTTCGACATCTTGCTCGTGGGATCCTGCAAGTCGGTGACCTTGGCTCCGGCTTTGGGAGTGACCACCTTGGGGACCGTGAACGTCACGCCGAATCGACTGTTGAATCGTTCCGCGATGTCGCGAGTGATCTCGATGTGTTGTCTCTGGTCCTCGCCGACCGGCACTTCGTCGGCGTCGTACAACAAGATGTCGGCGGCTTGCAGAGCCGGGTAGGTGAAGAGTCCGGCCGAGACGAAGTCAGCCTCGCGCTTGGCCGCCTTGTCCTTGAATTGGGTCATGCGGCTGAGTTCGCCGTAGGACACCGTGCATTCCATGATCCAACCGAGTTGGGGATGCTCGGGAACGTGACTCTGGACGAACACCGTCGCCGCGGTCGGATCGAGTCCGACGGCGAACAACGTCGCGGCCAATTCGAGAGTGTTGCGGCCGAGGACGCCCGGCGAGTCGGTGACGGTCAGGGCGTGCAGATCGACGATTCCGTGGAAGGCGTCGCACTCGTGCTGGCCGACCACCCAGTTGCGAAGCGCACCGAGGTAGTTGCCGAGATGAACGTTGCCCGTCGGCTGGATGCAGGACAGGACGCGGGGCACCTGTTCAGGCTAATTGGCCGACCGGCGTTCAGCCGGGTGTTTAGCGGTCCTCGAGTCGGTGGGCCGATTAGCCTCGGAGCGATGGCAGTCGAGGTCAGCACTCCGGTCTTCGAGGGCCCCTTCGACCTCCTGTTGCACCTGATTCTGAAAGAGCAGGTCGACATCCACGAGGTCAACTTGGCCACGATCGTCGACGCCTACTTGCAGGAGATCGATCGGCTCCAGAACCTCGATCTCGAGGTGGCGACCGAGTTCCTGCTGATCGCGGCGACGCTCGTCGAATTGAAAGCCCGGCGGCTCCTTCCCGGGCGTGAGGACGTCGATCTCGACGAGGAACTGGCGCTGTGGGAAGAGCGCGACCTTCTCCTGGCGCGTCTGCTCGAATGCAAGACGTTCAAGGACGTCGGACAGGTCTTTGGTCGGCTCGCCGACGAGGCCGACCGCTCGTACGCGAGAGCCTGCGGCCCGGACGAGCGCTTCGCCGAACTCATGCCCGACCTGCTGGAGGGCGTGAAACCCAAACATGTTCACGCCGCCTATGTACGGGCCACGACTCCGAAACCCGAGCCTCGACTCGACCTCTATCACGTGACTCTCGTGAAGGCGAACGTCGCCGACGCCTTGGCCGAACTGCTCGACGAACTCCCGCGAGTCGGCCGCATCACGTTCCGCCGCCTCACGCGCGATTTCGTCGAGCGCCTCGAGATCATCGTGAGGTTCCTCGCGCTCCTCGAACTCTACAAACAGGGTCTGGTCGACCTCGAACAAGGTGACAAGTTCGGTGACATCCAGATCGTGTGGGTCGGCGGCGACGAACGTGTCTCTGTCTCCGCACTCGCGATCGACGACTACGAAGGATGACATGACCGAACCGACCGCTACCCGTGCCGTCGACGCCGACATCGTGCGCGCTCTCGAGGCGATTCTCCTCGTGGCGTCCGAGCCGGTCCCGACCGACCTCCTCGCCCAGATTCTCGAACAGCCGGCCGTCGTGGTCGATCAGTTGTGCGCGTCGCTCGCGTCGGCGTACGACGAGGCCGGGCACGGATTCGAATTGGTGCGCGTCGCCGGCGGCTATCGCTATCAATCGCGCGCCGACCTCGCGCCCTATGTCGAGCGATTCATCCTCGACGGACAACGGGCGCGACTCTCCGGAGCAGCGCTCGAGACGCTGGCGATCATCGCCTACAAACAGCCGATCTCGCGGAGTCAGATCGCATCGATCCGCGGGGTCGACCCCGACGGTGTGCTTCGCACGCTGCAAAGCCGCGGCTACATCGATCAGGTCGGCCGCGACCCGGGGCCGGGTCAGGCCGTGATGTGGGGCACCACGCCCGCGTTCCTCGAGAAACTCGGCATCGACTCGATCAACGACTTGCCGGCGATCGTCGACTTCGTTCCGGGCGCCGACGTCGTGGAAGCGCTCGAGCAAGGTCTGCGAGTTCCGAAGGCTGCCGACCTGATCGAGGGCCAGACGTCCGGCGAGTCGACGTCTGGTGCCGCCCCGGAGTGACGGTGGAGAAGCCGCTCTGGGAGCAGCTGGCCGAGAAGTCGCGTCTCTTGCCCCAAGGTGAGCGTTTGCAGAAGGTGCTCGCCATCCGGGGTTTCGGTTCGCGTCGAGCCTGTGAGGAGTTGATCGCCGCGCGACGGGTGACGGTGAATGGTGTCGTGGCCGAACTCGGGCGGCGCGTCGACGTGGACGTCGACACGGTGGCGGTCGACGGTGTGCCGATCGGAGTCAAACCCGGTCTCGTCTACTACTTGCTCAACAAGCCGGCCGGCGTCGTCACGACGGCCCACGATCCACAGGGACGGCCCGTCGTCGTCGATCTGGTTCCAGCCGAACCGCGGGTGTTCCCGGTGGGTCGGCTCGATGCCGAGACCGAAGGACTGCTGTTGCTCACCAACGACGGCGAACTCGCGCACCGCATCGCGCATCCGTCCCACGGAGTGGAGAAGGAATACCTCGCCCACGTGAGCCGCGGCCCGGTGGCTGCCGGGGAGTTGCGGCGTCTTCGAGAAGGTGTCGACCTCGAAGACGGTCGCACCGCACCGGCGCAAGTCTCGCAACCCGAACCCGGTGTGTTGCGGATCACGATTCACGAAGGCCGCAATCGTCAGATCCGACGAATGTGCGAGGCGATCGGCCATCCGGTCGAGCGTTTGATCCGTGTGCGAATCGGTCCGATCTCCGATCGCTCGCTGCGTCCGGGCGCGTGCCGCGAGCTCGGGCTCGACGAATTGAGAAGCCTCACGACTGCGGTCGCGCGGTACCCTCGAGACGATGAGTGATCGGGTCGCCAACGTTCTTGGCCTCGGTCTGATCGGCGGATCGATCGCCCTCGCGCTCAAGTCGCAGGGTTGGACGGTCCACGGCTCCGACGTCGACTCGAGTCGCGCGACGCTCGCCCTCGATCGTGCGATCGTCGACGCGGTGGGTCTGGCGCCCGATGCCGCGATCACCTTCGTCGCGGTGCCACCCAAGGCTCTGCATTCCGAGGTCGAACGAGCGTTGGCCGCGACGACGGGCACCGTGACCGATGTGGGGAGCGTCAAGACGTCCATCGCTCGGACCATCACCGACCCGCGGTTCGTCGCTGGTCACCCGATGGCCGGCAGTGAACTCGACGGCCTCGACGGAGCCGACCCCGAGATGTTCTCGGGCGCGGTTTGGGTTCTCACCCCGACAGCGAACACGTCCGACGGCGCGTTCGCCGACGTGGCCGCGGCCGTGAGCGAATTGGGTGCCGAGGTGGTGGGACTCGACCCCGAACGACACGACAGCCTCGTGGCGGTCGTGAGCCACGTCCCGCATCTGACCGCGGCCACGCTCATGCGTTTGGCCGGTTCGCGGGCCGAGGAGCACGTCGCACTGCTGCGGCTCGCGGCCGGTGGTTTCCGCGACATGACTCGCATCGCGTCGGGTCAGCCAGGTATCTGGCTCGACATCTGCGACGAGAATCGCGATGCGATCGTGGCCGCCCTCGACGCGCTCATCGCTGGCCTCGGTGACATGCGCGGAGTCGTGGCGAGCGGCGATCGAAGCGGACTGTTGGCCCGTTTGTCGTCGGCCCGTGAGGCTCGTGCGAATCTCCCGTCGCGAGTCATCCGGCCCGACGATCTGGCCGAGGTGCGCATCCCGATTCCCGACCGACCCGGAGCCGCGGCCGAGGTGTTCACGCTCGCTGCCGAGCTCGGTGTCAACATTCCGAACTTCGAAGTCGTGCACTCGGTCGAAGGCGATCGTGGAATCGCCGTCGTTCTCGTGGAGGCCGAAGCCGCCGAGCTCTTTCGTGGCGGGCTCATGGCGCGCGGATTCCGTCCGTCGATCACCCGACTCTCATGAGCGACGACCTCGACGTCGCGTCGGCCCCGGTCCGGGCCACCGTGAGCGTTCCGGGGTCGAAGAGCATCGCGAACCGTGCGCTTGTCTGTGCGGCTCTCGCCGATGGGGTGAGTCACGTTCGGGGTTGTCCGGACGGCGACGACACGCGGGCGATGGTCGACGGCCTCACGCACCTCGGCGCGACGATCGTTCACGACTCCGACGGTGCGCTCACGGTGTCGGGCCACGGGGGTCGGGTACGGGGCGGGGGAGAGATCGACGCGACACTGGCCGGGACGACGTCGCGGTTCCTCACGGCCGTGGCCGCACTCGGTGTCGACCCGACGGTGATCACCGGAGCGGCCCGCTTGCGCTCTCGGCCGATGAGGGCTCTGCACGATTCGCTGTCACAACTCGGGGCATCGGTCGAGGCGCTGACCGAGCCCGGGCATCTTCCCGTTCGCGTGGCGCGGGCCGGGCTGCACGGAGGTCGAGTCGACCTTCCCGGCGATGTGAGCAGCCAGTTCGTGACCGCGCTCATGCTCGTGGCTCCGCTGCTGTCGGACGGGTTGTCGCTGCGGCTCACGTCGCCATTGGTGTCACGACCCTACGTGGCCATGACCGCTGCGGTCATGGCCACGTTCGGCGCGAGTGGTATCGCGATCGGGGACCACTCGATCGAAGTTGCGTCGAGTGGATATCGACCGATTTCGTTCGACGTCGAGCCCGACGCGTCGTCGGCGTCGTATCCCTTGGCGGCGGCGGCGATCACGATGGGGGACGTCACCGTGCCGGGACTGACCGCGGCGTCGTTGCAAGGCGATGCGGTGTTTGCGTCGCTCCTCGAACAGATGGGCTGTGAATCTGCGATCGGAGACGTGGCAACGCGAGTGCGGGGCACTCCTTCGTTGCGTGGTATCGACGTCGACATGGCCGACGTGTCCGATCTGGTTCCGACGCTGGCTGCCGTGGCGGCGTTCGCGGAGTCGCCGACGCACATTCGCGGGGTGGGTTTCATCCGGAACAAAGAGAGTGATCGACTGGGCGATCTGGCAAGTGGTCTTCGCACGATCGGCTGTCAGGCCGAAGTCACGAACGACGGCATCGTGATCAGTCCATCCGTTCCCGAGTCGTACCGCGGTGCGCGCCTGGCGACTCATCACGATCATCGGTTGGCGATGGCCTGGTCACTCCTCGCCCTGCGGGTTCCGGGAATCGTGCTCGACGATCCGACGGTCGTGACGAAGAGCTGGCCCGACTGGTGGAGCGTCCGGGCGTCATTGGTTGCCGGTCGGTAACCTCCCCCTGCTCATGGAGACGGTGGCTGCGTTCGATGTCGACAAGACTCTGACGACGCGGGACTGTGTCGTCCCGTTCCTGTGGCGCTTGCGAGGTCTGCGGTTGGTGACTGGTCTGACTCCGCGGGTCCCGACTCTCATCGGAGCGGCGGCGACTCGCCGACGCGACCGCATCAAGGAAACCGTCACCTACGCCGCCGTCCGAGATCTGTCGATCGATGCCGTCGATCGCCTCGGCGCCGAGTTCGCCGACACGTTCGTTCGACGTCATCTCCGACCCGACACCGTGGCCCGACTTCGCTGGCACGCCGCGAGTGGGCACCGAGTCGTGCTGGTGTCGGCGTCGTTCCGGTCGTATCTCGAACCTCTCGCGCGCCACCTCGGCGCGCACGCCGTTCTCTCGACCGATGTCGAAGTCGATGAGCGTGGTCTGTGCACCGGACGTCTCCGCGGACTCAATTGCCGCGGCCCCGAAAAGGAGCGTCGCCTGCGTGAGTGGCTGGGAGATGCCAATCCAGTGATCTACGCGTACGGCGATTCGGCGGGCGATTCGGCCATGCTCGCTCTGGCCGATCATCCGCTTCGAGTCGCCGGAACTCCGATCCCCGAGGTTCCGGTGTGATCGGAGCCCTGCTCGCCGAAGCCCGCCCGAAGCAGTGGCTGAAGAACCTTCTCGTCTTTGCCGCTCCTGGTGCCGCGGGGGTGCTCGACAACTGGGGAGGTCTTTGGCCGACCTTGGTGGCCTTCGCCGCTCTGTCGCTGGCCGCGAGTGGAACGTATTACTGGAACGATCTGCTCGACGTCGAAGCCGATCGCCGACATCCGACGAAACGCAACCGTCCGATTGCCGCTGGTCGCATCGGACTCGGTACCGCGCGAATCGTCGGAACATTGCTCCTCGCCGGAGGAATCGGGTTGTCTTTCGTACCCGATTGGCGCTGTGGCCTCGCGGTGTGCGTGTACGTCGCGGTGACGGTCGGATATTCCACGTGGCTCAAGCATCACGCCGTCGTCGACCTCATCGCCGTGGCCGCCGGGTTCGTCATTCGCGCCATTGCCGGTGCCGAAGCAACCGGCGTTCCGATGAGTACCTGGTTCCTCTTGTGCACCAGCTGTGGCTCGCTCTTCATCGTCACCGGAAAGCGTTACGCCGAGATGCGCGAGATGGGTGAAGACGCCGCTTCCACGCGGGCGACTCTCTCGCAATACACGCTCGGCTATCTGCGGATCATCTTGTCGGTGTCGGTCGGCGCCACCCTCGTCGCGTACTGCACGTGGGCCTTCGACACCAAGGAAGTGTCGGGCTCGACGTGGCCCTTCTACGAACTGTCGATCGTGCCGATGCTCGCGGCGCTGATGCGGTATCTCCTCGTTCTCGAACAAGGCCACGGCAGTGCGCCCGAGGAGATCTTCGCCGCTGATCGAATGCTCCAACTCATGGGCGTGGTGTGGGCGGTGGTGTTCGCCCTGGGTGTCTACGTGGGCTGAGCCGGATCGGTAGGCTTCGGCGGTCATGTCGCCCGACTACGCCTCCGACGTTCTCCGCGGCTGGGGGCGGTCCACCGGCTCGGCGGCTCGTGTCGCGACGGTCGACGCCGAACACCTCGCCGAGTACGTGAAGGAATCCGACTCGCGGGGCGTTCTCGTCCGCGGCCTCGGACGTTCGTACGGTGACGCGGCTCAGAACGGAGGCGGACGCGTTCTGCGTCTCGCGGATTCGGTCGCCGACATTCGGCTCGACGAAGGTTCGGCCACGGTCACGGCCGGCGCCGGGGTGAGTCTCGACGATCTTCTGCGCGTGATCGTTCCGCGGGGCTTCTTCGTTCCGGTCACGCCCGGTACCCGTTTCGTGACGGTGGGTGGAGCGGTGGCCGCCGACATCCACGGCAAGAATCACCATCGCGAGGGAAGTTTCGGCAACCACGTCAAGCGGTTCTCGCTCGTGCTGGCCGATGGCTCGATGCTGGAGTGCGCTCCGGACCGCAACGCCGACGCGTTCTGGGCGACGATCGGCGGAATGGGACTCACCGGCGCGATTCGCGACGTGACGTTCGATCTCATCCGGATCGAGACGAGCCGCTGCCGAGTCGACACGGTTCGCTGTGACGACTTCGACGATCTCGTCGAACACATGAGCACCGGCGACGATGCCGTGCGCTACTCGGTTGCCTGGGTCGATCTCCTCGCTCGCGGGGCCAAATTCGGACGTGGCGCGTTGTGGCGAGGTGATCACGCCAAGGTCGACGATCTACCGCTGGCCGAGCGTTCGACTCCTCTCGAGTACTCGCCGCGACAACTGGTGTCGGTTCCTCCGGCCGTCCCGACGATGGGTTTCGTGAATTCGCTGACATCCGCGGTGTTCAACGAGGTCTGGTTCCGCAAGGAGCCCCGTCGACGCGAAGGAACCATCAAGTCCATTCCGGCCTACTTCCATCCACTCGATGCGGTGGGGGCGTGGAATCTCCTCTACGGACGCAGCGGGTTCGTTCAATACCAGTTCGTCATTCCGTTCGGCCGTGAAGCCGAACTGCAGCGAATCGTCGAAACGATCGTGGCCTCACGCCTGGCGACACCTCTCGTCGTTCTCAAGCGATTCGGTGAGGGCAACCCCGCGCCGATGAGTTTTCCGATGCCGGGTTGGACCCTCACCGTCGATCTGCCGGCCCGCGCCGCGACCCTCGCTTCGCTGACCCGCACGCTCGACGACATCGTGCTGGCCGCCGGTGGTCGCCATTACTTAGCAAAGGATGCAATGCTCGGGCCCGAGGCGATTCGCGCCGGATATCCGCGGCTCGACGAGTGGCGGTCGGTACGCGCTCGACTCGACCCTCATGGTGCGTTCCGTAGCGATTTGTCACGTCGACTGGGATTGTTGGGCTGACCGTGCTGAACGCCGCTGGTGAACCGCAGAACGTCGTCGTGCTCGGAGGATCGAGCGACATCGGCCTCGCCATCGCCCGGCGACTCGTCGGCTCGTCCACGAAGTCGGTGGTGCTCGCGTGTCGTCGTCCGGACGAAGCTCCCGTCGACGGACTGCGTCGAGCGGGCCTCGAGGTCGAGGCCGTCGGCTTCGATGCTGTTCGAACGAGTGAGCACGCGGCATTCGTCGATTCGCTTGTCGAGCGTTGGGGCGATCTCGACGTGGTGATCCTCGCGTTCGGCCGCCTCGGAGATCAAGCGGACTTCGACGACGATCCGGTCGCGGCGGCCGAACTGGTGGACGTGAACATGGCCGGGGCGATCTCGATCTCGTTGGCGGTGGCCCGAGTGATGCGCCGTCAAGGACACGGCCGACTCGTCGTGCTCTCGAGTGTGGCCGGCGAACGTGTGCGACCCGCCAACATGGTGTACGGAGCCACCAAGGCCGGTCTCGACGGATTCGCGCTGGCCCTCGGCGATTCTTTGGCACCGGCTGGTGCATCGGTTCTCGTCGTGCGACCCGGATTCGTGCACAGCGCGATGACCGCCGGGATGGAAGCCGCTCCGTTCGCCACGACACCCGACGCGGTCGCCGCAGCGACCGTGGCCGCTTTGCGTTCGGGACGACGGATCGTCTGGGTTCCGGGGATCCTGCGTTACGTGTTCATGGTGCTGCGGCACCTGCCCGCGCCGTTATGGCGGCGGCTTCCGCTGCGTTGAATCCCTCGCCGGGCGGGGCTGGTCGTCCGTTGCACGTGGGTGTGCACGTTCCGTCGGGACGCGGTGGAACCGGCACCAGGACCTCGACCGCGTAATCCACCCGCGGTTCGTACGGAGGGTCGTATGGTCCGATGTCGTCACCCTCGTCGCAGCGCTGATAGAGGCGGATCACGTCGGCTTGGTACGAGCCGCGCAGACAGAACGAGTCCTCGACCACCTGGTTCGGCGCATCCGAGCCGAACACGATGGAGTCGTTGGGTTCGATCCAGCCGCTCCAGAACCGCGTGAGCACGAGCCAGTCGGCGCTGGCGACTTCGTCGCGGAGGCGCGAACCCTCGGCGTTGGCCAAGCCGGGATCCATCTCGATGAAGTACGTGGCCGGTACGAGGTCGGGAAAGAGGTAGTAGAAGAACGCGTCGCTGTAGGCCGTCTGACGAAGATCGACCGGGCCGACGAGAAGTCGCTCGCCGGGTCGTGACCACGCGTCGAGATCGGCGATCACTTCCTGTGTGGCGCGCCACGGGCGGGTGTCGCCGAGGTAGAAGGATCGCCCGTTGCGCTCGACGGTGAGCGTCGAGAGATCGCCGGTCACGCTTCGTGCGACGAGATCGCCGTACGTGCGCAACGTGAAGAACGGAGCGACGATCGCAAGCGTCACGGCGAGTGCGCCGCCGGCGATCCACGTGCGGACCGTCGGATGGAGAGTAGGTGCACGACGGCGCAACACCTCGGCGGTAGCGATCACCGCGAGGGGCCACGACACCATCGAGACCCAGTTGAAGTGGGCCGAGTCGGGGCGCTGGAGTGCTTGTGGCAGCAGTCCCAGGCCGAAGAGAGCCGGAGCGAGGAGAGCGGTACGACGCGAGACGTCGATTCGTCGGGCGACGATGACGACGGCGATTGCCACGATGGGGAGCACGAAGAACCAGACGAACAGCTGCTTCGGCGCACCGATGTGCGGCACACCCCACCAGGGCGCGAACTTCTCGCCGATCACTTGCAGCGCACCGTCGAGGTGATCCCAACTCGGTGGACGGGGGAGTGCGCGTCCGCCGCGTAGATCGAAGACCGGTTCGAGGAACATTCCACGAATCACCGCCGACGGTCCGGCCTGCGCGACGTGGACCCAGAACGATGCGAGACCGACAACCAGTCCACCGAGAACCGGACGCCAACGCCGTCGTACGGCCGGAACCGCGGCCAGACCCAGCGCGAGTGCGAGCACGATGTCGGGTCGGAACGTCAAGGCCAGACCGGCCATGACGCCGGCGGCGGCGAGCGATCGAACCGCGTGTCGCGAGTGTGCGGCCCGCACGGCGAACACGACCGACCACAAGCCCAAGCCCACGGCGCCACTCCACGCCAGAGCCTGGAGTCCGATCGGGGTGAGGACGAAGACGACCGACGACGACGCGACGACGGCGGCGACGGCACGTCCCCATGGACGCGCCAGGACGTACAGGGCCGAGATGACGAGGAGATGTTGGAGCAATCCGAACGTGCGCTCGCTCGCGAGTGACACGTCGAAGAGCCGATACCAGAGCGAGAGCCAGTGCAGGGATCCGGGTCCGTACAGGTGCAAGAAGTCGACGTTGGCGACGTCGCCACGAATCACGCGCTCGGGGAAGACGAGCATGAAGCCCTCCTCCATGGTGGAACCGGTGGCGCGGTACAGGGCCGGCAGAGCGAGGCCGACCGCTGCTCCGACCGAACCGACCGCGATCCACGATCGAAGGGCCGCTCGCGTCCACAGCGCCGACCACGACGGAACTCCGCCGCGCACGAAGGGTGTCGATTCGGGCGGCTCGTCACGCTCGTCGTGACGGAGAGACCGGGCGTAGCGGCGAGCCATCCACCGCAGAACGGGAACTGCGCCGACGCCGGCCAGCACGCAGAGAATCGGCTCGGCCGGAATGCGGAATCGAGTGGTCCCGTAGGCGTACGCCGCGGTGAGGGTGACACTCACGAACTGGACCGCGAGCGGGAGGAGTCGCGCTTGTCGGCGGCGAAGTTCGCGAACACCGACCACCGACAACGCGGCCAGCCCGTAGTACATCGCGAGGCCGGCTCGGGCGGCGTCCTTGTCTCGTCCCTCGATCGGTGCGAAGTCGGTGTTCTGCCACGGCCGGAAGAGATCCCATTGTCGCAGAACTCGTGCCGCGACCACCTTGGGGAGTCGCGAAGCGTTGTCGCGCGCGTACTCGAATCCGATGTCGCGCCAGTAGAGAGACTTCTCGGCCTCGTCGCCCACCGCGTCGCGGCCCTCCCGTCGGATTTGCTCCTGGCAGTCGAACAGCCAGAATCCGAGGAACTTGCCCTCGTACGTCTCGTCGCAGTTGGCATACACGAAGAGTTCGTTGCCGTTGGTGGAGAGAGGAACGAAGACCTCGAACGAGCGAGCGTTGCGCAGAGCCCAGGGTGCGAGCACCGCGATGCACGCCAGCGCGGCCAGTGCCACGTGTTCGATCCGACGACGCCACGTGAGGTCGCGGCGCATCGCGACCCACGGCACGATGAGGAGAACGGAGAGGAGCAGGCCTTCACCGCGGGCCAGGGCCGCCAGTCCCGTGACACCTCCCATGACGATGGTCCATCGCCAGGCCGGTCGGTCCCACCAGCGATACGCGGCGTACACGACAGTCATCGTGCACAACGCCATGAGCCCCTCCGGGAAGAGCACCCCGTCGACCAGCCACAAATTCGGGTAGACGGCGGCGAGTCCGGCGGCGATCACCGCGGCGAGTGGACTGCCGGTGACTCGCCGCGTCACGAGAGCGACGAGCGCGACGACTCCGGTGCCGATCAGGAGCGAGACGAACTTGTGGTCGAAGTAGGTGGTTCCGCCGATGCGTGACGACAACGACAGGACGACGGGGTAGAGCGGACCGTGTAGCGCCGATGGGATCCAGCGCTGGTGGGCGATGAAGTTGAGCGGCTCGGGGAATCCTCCACCCTCGGCGAGGATGTTGGCGGTGGAGTGGTAGAAGAGCGGATCACCGCCGTCCGTGCGCGTCGGCGCCACGGTGAGAAGTGTCGCGAAGCGCACCAGGAACCCGATAGCGACGACCATCGTCGCGGTGAGGGCATACGACGCGCGCGATCGCAGCGGACCGCGCCGTGTTCGCATCGTCGTGCACCACGTGACCACGATTCCGAGAGCCGAGGCGGTGACGAGAGTCCACAGCACGGTCGGCAGGACGGGGCCGTCGAGCGCGACGACCCGACCAGTGTCGAGAACGACGCGCTCCACGTGCTGGCGAGCGACGATGTCGAACGACGAGTCGCCGAGAAGAACCACCCCGGGAACGATCCAGAGCAACGGACCAGCGGTGTACGAGGGAGCCACCGCCGACGTCCGCCAACGTCGAAGGACGAGTCCAGCGGCGACGAGATGGGCGTGTCCGGGCAACCACGTCGCGAAACCACTGAGGGTTCCATGACCCATCAATTGCGTGGCGATGCCAATCGCGGCCAGCACCGCCGCCACGTCGAGCCGAGGTCGACGATCCCAGCGCGACAAGAAGCACCAAGTGAGAGCCGCCGACAAGAGAAGCGGACCGATCTCGAGGCCGGGTAGCGGTCGGTCGACGGCGCGGAAGATGAGCAGTGTCGATGCGAGATCGCGGGGACGAGGGCTCGTTCCGGCGTGCATCACGACCGAGGTGGCGACGACTCCCCACCACGCCGCGACGAGACCGACAACACCGCGACGGTCCATGCGGGAGGGCAGCGCCGCGATGAGGATCACGAGCAGAAGGGGTTGAACGATTCCGGCCCACGAGGTGGTTCCGGTTGCGGCGAGGCCGCGTTCGACCACGTGGCCGACCGCCACGACGAGGATCAGCCACCAGACTCGGCGGATTTCGGGATCGTCCTGTCGAGGTCCAAGCATCGTCGTCCAACGTCCCGAGAGGACTTCTCGATACTACGACACGCCCTCTGGCGACTGCGGTTGGCCTGGTCGGATGGGGTGCCGGTGGTACCGTCGCCCGTTGATGCGTGTTCGCCTTGTCGCCTCCGTCGGCGTCGTCATCGCTGTCGGGCTCTGGTGGTGGTGGCCCGGTCTGAGCGATCGTTCGACGTTGGTTCTGATCGTCGGGGGCTCGCGTCTGGAGGCGGCGTCCCAGCCGGTCGACCGCCGCTTGCGGGAGGACGGTTTCACCACCGAATGGGTGGGCGAGGGGCCGACGTGGTGCGACGTCCCCGACCTCGCCGCACATCGTGACGCGCGAGCGGTGATCGTCGCTCCTGACCCCGATCCGTCGTGCGTTCTCGACGACGACCTCGCGAACCGCGTCGTGACATCGACCGACTCGCCGATCGTGGTGGTGCCGCTCCCCGGCGACGTCGGGAACGACGCGAACGGATCGAGCGATGCGAACGACGAGGCGAGTCTCGAATCAACATGGCTCGACGGTCTGGCCGAGCGCGGAGCAGAGATCGTGGACAGCATCCGGCTCCTCGGCGAGCGCGGTCGACCCGTCGATTGTCTGTGGTGGGACGACTGCCCCGACGGCAACGTCGTGGCGTGGGACGACGCCGGACTGACCGAATCCGGTCAGCAGCGCGTCGCGCGGATGATCGTGGCGGCGGTCCGATGATCGCCCGTTGGACGGGGTGGGCCGCACGCCATCCGAACCTGGCCGTTCTGCTCGTGAGTGTCGTCGTGATGGTGCCCGCGATCGTGGCCGTCGCATCCAATCTGTTCGTCGATTGGCATCCGACGGGCGACATGTCGCTCGCCGAATTGATGATGCGGGGGATTCCCGACCATCCTCCACTCGTGGGTGTCGCGGCCCGAGTCGGCCGCGACATCAACGACCAGGGCTACAAACCCGGTCCGTCCATGGCCTACGTGCTCTATCCGGTGTATCTCGCGATGCTTCGTTCGAGCATCAGCGTCGTCGTCTCGACTCTCGTCGTCCATGTGGTCGGCGTCTTCTCGACGCTCTTCTTCGTGCGGCGATGGTTCGGCTGGCCGATCACGCTCGTCACGGCCGTCGTGCTCGCGGTCATGGTTCGTTCGCTCGCCCCGGGGTTCTTCCTCGAACCCTGGAACACCTGGATTCCGGTGTTCGCGTACACGCTCTTCCTCGTGCTCTCCACCGGGGTTCTCCTCGGTCACCACCGCGCGCTCCCCTTGGCGGTCGCGGTGGGATATCACTGTCTGCAGACTCACATCAGCTATGTGCCACTCGTGGTCGGGGCGCTCGGACCACTCGTCGTGTGGCTCGTCTGGACCACTCGCGCATCAGGCGGATGGCGTCGTCCCCTCGCGTGGTCGGTCGGTGTGAGCGTGGTGATGTGGTTGCCGCCGGTGATCGAGCAGCTGCAGCCCGGACCCGGAAACCTGCGCCGCATCTGGGACCACTTCACCAACCCCCCCGAGGAGACGGTCGGACTTCGCGCCGCGATCAAAGCCCTCGCCGGTGAATTCAACCTGGCCGGTCCGTTCGTGACCGGCCCGGGTCACGACCCGACCGACGCTCCGCGCTGGTGGGGATTCGCTTTGTTCGTCGTCGTCGTGCTGGTCGGACTCGTCGCGTGGTCGAGACATCGAGAGCCGCGACTCACTCGTTTGTACGTGGTCCTCGGCTGGTCGACTCTGGTCGGTGTCTACTCGACGTCACGGGTGTTCGGGACCTTCTACGACTACGTCATTCGTTGGACGTGGCTCCTGGCCGCGCTCTGGATCGTGGCGAGTGTCTGGTCGATTCTCGAGTGGCGTCCCTCGCTGCGCCGACCACTCGCGATCACCGGCGCCGTGCTCACCGCGGGCTCGGTGTTGTTCGGTGGTGTGGCTTCCGCGGGCGCCGATCTGCCGTACCGGAGCGACTCGCGACTGGTGGCGGCGATCGGGTCGCAGTTGCAGCCCGAGCTCGATTCCAGCGCTCTGTATCTGCTGCGTTGGCACGACCCGGCCTCGCTCGGGGGCACCGGTTTCGGCCTGGTGCTCGAGATGGAGAAGCGCGGTGACACGTTGAAGGTCGATCCGTGGGCCAAGGCCACGGTCCGTCCGTATCGGTCGCTCGCCGACGAACGAGAGGCCGACGCCGTTCTGTGGTTCGTGGTCGGGCTGGAGAACATCGCGAGGTTCTCGGAGCGGCCCGATGCCGAGAAGCTCGCCGAATTCGATCCTCGTTCGCCGGACGAGCGGCGCGAATCGGATGATCTGCGAACACGCATCGAGAAGCGGATGCGCGAACTCGGCCATCCCGAGTGGATCACCTTGCTCGATTCTCAGTATGGACACACGCAGGTGGTCTACAACGTCGCATCACCCGACGATCTCGACGTCCTGGTGAACCGCTACAACGAGATCCGCCTCCCCGGAGCGGTGTTCCGGGTCCCCACCGGAGCGCCCCTGTACCCGTGAGCGATCTCCAGTCGATGGTCGACGACATGCTCGCGCGAGGCGTGCGGCGAGTCCACGTTCTCGCCTGGCGTGATCTCGACGACGACGAAGCCGGGGGATCGGAGGTGCACGCCGACGAGTTCATGAAGCGTTGGGCGGCGGCCGGTCTCGACGTCCTTCACCGCACCTCGTTCGCCGAGGGTCGACCGTCGGTCGATCGCCGCAACGGCTACGACGTCGTGCGGCGCGGTGGTCGTATGGCGGTCTTTCCCCGGACGATCGCCTCCGAACTCTTCGGTCGAATGGGCCGCTACGACGCTGTCGTCGAGATCTGGAACGGGGTGCCGTGGCTCTCACCGCTGTGGTGCCGCCGTCCGCGGATCCTGATCCTGCATCACATCCACGGACCGATGTGGAATCAGGTGTTCCCGGCGCCGATCGCCGCCATCGGCCGCACCCTCGAGACGAAATGGGCGCCTCCCGCGTACCGCCGGACCCCCACGGTCACCACGTCCGACGACACGCGTGACGAGCTCATCGCTCTCGGTTGGAAGCCCGAACTCGTCACGACCGGTCCGGTCGGCGTCGATCCGTACTTCTCGCCCGACCCGGTCGTCACCAAGACCTCGTATCCGTCGGTACTGGCCGTCGGTCGCCAGGCGCCGGTGAAGAGATTCGACGTGCTGTTCGAACAGACGGCGATCGCCCGTCGTCGCGTGCCCGACCTTCGGCTCACGCTGGTGGGCGACGGGCCCGAACGCGGACGACTCGAGCGCTGGGTCGACGACAACGACGCGCGTTCCTGGATTCACTTCGCCGGTCGCGTCTCACGCGACGAACTGCGTGACCTCTACCGGCGGTCGTGGACCGTCGCGAGCGCGTCGCTGGCCGAAGGGTGGGGTCTCGCTCTCACCGAGGCCGCCGGTTGCGGGACGCCGGCTGTTGCGTCCGACATCAGTGGACATCGATGCTCCGTGGTCGACGGCACGACGGGTCTCCTCGCACCGGTCGATCGTCTCCACGAAGTACTCGTCGAAGTTCTTCGTGACGACAGTCGCCGCACTCGACTGTCGACGCAAGCCCGCGATCGTGCATCACGCCTCACGTGGGACGCGCTGGCCGAGGGAGTCCTGTCACCTCTGCACGCTCAAGTCGTTCGGTAGGGTGGTCGATCGTGTCGACCGCCGTGGTGCTCCCCACGTACAACGAGAGCGAGAACATCGAACGGATGCTTCGCACCTTGCGACGGGTGGTCCCGGATGCGACGGTGATCGTGGTGGACGACAACTCGCCGGACGGTACGGGGCGAATCGCTGACGATGTCGCCGCCGAACTGGGTGGTGTTCGGGTCGTCCATCGAACCGACAAGAACGGACTCGGGAGCGCGTACCGCCACGGTTTCGGAATCGCGATCGACGAAGGGTTCGACACCGTGGTCTCGATGGACTGCGACTTCTCGCACGATCCGCAGGTGATCCCGACCATGTTGCGGGCGGTTCACGATGGAGCCGACGCCGTGATCGGGTCGCGATACGTGCGCGGTGGTGGCACCAAGGACTGGCCGCTTCACCGTCGGCTGCTGTCGCGGTGGGGAAACCTCTACACCGGAGCGGTCCTCGGTGTGAAGGTGCGCGACTGCACGTCGGGCTTCCGCGCCTATCGCGGCTCGGCGTTGGCGGCTATCGAACCCCGCACCACGCGGGCCGAGGGCTACGCCTTCCTGACCGAGTTGGTGGTGCGTCTCTCGCGACGCGACTCGCGAATCGTCGAGGTTCCGATCATGTTCGTCGATCGGCAGTACGGAACCTCGAAGATGTCGGGGCGGATCATCGCCGAGTCGATGCTGTTGGTGACTCGGTGGGGGCTGAGCGACCGCTGGCGCAAGCTGCGCCGCGCGAACTGACTCACTTCGCGCCGACGCGCCTCACGACGGAGTCCCCGACCTCGGAGTAGCGAAGGATGCAGTAGACCGCGCGCAGGCCGTCGCGCCAGCCGATCTTCTTTCCCTCGGCGTAGGTCCGACCGGAATACGAGATGCCCACTTCGTAGATGCGAAAGCGCCCGCGCGCGAGCTTGGCGGTGATCTCGGGCTCGAAACCGAAGCGATCCTCTTCGATCTCGATCGACTGGATCACCGAGCGGCGGAAACACTTGTAGCACGTCTCCATGTCGGTGAGGTTCAAGTCGGTGAACATGTTGGAGAGCAGTGTCAAGAACTTGTTGCCCATGCTGTGCCAGAAGTACAGCACTCGATGCGGGCGGCCGGACAGGAACCGGGAGCCGAAGACGACGTCGGCGCGGTCGTCGAGCAGCGGTTCGAGGAGAACTCCGTACTCGTTGGGGTCGTACTCGAGGTCGGCATCCTGGACGATCACGAAGTCGGCGGTGGCCCGACTGAATCCGGTGCGCAGCGCGGCCCCTTTGCCGCGGTTCTGCTCGTGGAGAACGACGGTGACGCGCGGGTTGCTGATCTCGGCGAGAAGGTCACGCGAGCGATCGGACGACCCGTCGTCGACGACGACGACCTCGGCGACCCACGGCGACGCGAGGACCTGGTCGACGAGAGTCTTGATGGTGGCTTCCTCGTTGTAACACGGGACTACGACCGAGAGACAGGGGAACGGTTGAGCGCTCACGAGTTCGTCACTCTACGACGCGGATCGCCCCATGAGCCCATGACCACGAGGACCAGTCCGGCCAGAGCGGGCCGATGAGCACGACGGAACACCGATGGCCAGCCGAAACCAGGGTCGGCACCGGTGCGAATCTGCTGGAGCAGCATGAACAGCGCGGCGAGGCCGAGCAATACGCCGCCGACGCGCAGAGCCCAGGCCGAGAAGCGTCGCCCGATCAACGCCAAGGGAAGAAGGGCCCACAGAGGACTGACGACGATGGCGGTGACGACCGCGGTGACGATCGCCAGGCGACGCGGTGCGGAGTCGGCGCTGTTCGTTTCGGACTCGCTCGCCGTGATCGCGAACGATCCGTCGCCGACCTCCGTGCGGCGCCGGCGAGCCACGAGCACGAGACAGACGAGCGCGGTCAGCATCGACACGGCCAACCCGATCCACAGGGTGCGTTGCGGAGTCCATGTCGCGGTGACGACCCGCGAGGTGTCGCCCGGTTCGACCCACCACGTGGTCCGACCTCCACCGGAGGCGACGGGTTCACCGAGATCGAGATCGGACGATCGGGCCGACCACCCGGTGTTCCATCCGTCTCGTGTCTCGAGCCAGCAACCGTCGGGACAAGCCGGGAGCGTGAAGCGCCGCGTTCCGCGTTCGACGACTGTCGACACGGGCGCGGTCGCCGACGCTCCCGTGATCGACGTGGATCGCAGCACCACACGTTCGACGTCGATGCCGCTCGTGTGCCCGGGAACGGCGTCGATCCGGTGATCGCCTGGATCGAGTTCGAGGGTTGGTGAACACGGGCGAGCAGCGAGCCGGTGACCAGCGATCGCATCGCCGAGAGTTCCGGTGATCGTGATCGGAAATTCGCGTCCGTCGATCGACACCAGGTCGCCGCGACACTCGATCGTGAAGGTGGCGTTCGTGTCGACGGGTGTCGAACCCGACACCTCGACGATTCCGAGTGGTGGCGTGACCGGCTCTCCTGTGCGCGAATCGCGACGCACGACCGGTCGGGTTCGAACGGGGAGAAGGGTCACGCGATCGGCGGCGGTGGTGATCGTGAAGCGCCCGGCCCCGACGTTCTCGACTCGGACCACTCCGTCGTCGGTACGCGCGATCAGATCGACACCGTCGGTCTCGGTGAGCGTCACGCGTAGTTCGCCGTCGACGACCGGGAGGGAGAGTCCGGGTTCGGGGTCTCCAGTGGACGGATACCACGCGGTGTCGGGGCGTCCGTCGAGGGCGAGGAATCCGTTGATGGACCGAGCGAGGGTGCTGGTGGCTGTCACCGCAGGCAGCGTGTCGAGGGCTTGGGGACGGACGCGAACGGTGAAGCCAGGAGCCAGGGTCGACGCGCGGGGCACGTCGAAGACGCGCCGGATGGCGGTCTCCGGATCGCTGCGCCACGGGTCGTTCGAATCGGCGACGAGTCGCGTGAAGATCCAACTCAACGGAGCGTTCGACTCGGGAAGCGCGCTCGTGCGAGGAACGCGGAGGATCTCGGGGCGCGTTCGGTCGGACGGGAGCATCTCGGACCAGCCCACGGCGTCGTATCCGTTCGGCGAGACGTCGTCGATTCGCACCTCGACCCGACGGCCAGCAGGATCGAGAACGATTCGCGTATTGCTGCTCACATCGTGGCCGTTCCAGCCGCCGCCGTCGACGCGCACGGACACCCGTGTGATGGTTCGGTCGGAGGGAGCGGCCACGAGTTCGAGCGAGTCGAGCGGGCTCTCGGATTCGAGGGTGATCGTCTGGCCACGGGGATCGCGTCGCTCGCCGACGACCCAGGCCGTGGTCGGGTCACCGTCGATCGCCATCGAGGGGCGCGACTCGGGTCGAAACGTGAGTTCGTAGCCGTAGGCCGTGGCACGGGCGACGAGATCGGAGGGTTCGACGTACGTCTGGTCGTCGAGCGTCTGATCGGGAAACACCGGGAGACGTTGATCGAAGACATCGGCGACGGTCAGAACGCCCGCCGGGGGTTCGGTCGCTCCCCAGACCTCCTGGGAACTGCGCCAGTGATGGGCGCGTCGGCGGTTGGAGTCGGTCACGACGATCTCCGGGGCGGTCGACAACGCGCGGTCGAGCGTCGTGTCGTGGAGTGCCGCGGCGGCGAGCACCGGGCCGTCAATCACTGGCGCGATGTCGACGAGTCCGGTTCCGTCTCCGAGAACGAGCGTGGGATTCGTCACCACGCGGTCGGCCGTCCCGGCGTTCTCGACGGCGTACAGAGATATCTCGGGAAGAGCGACGGGAGGAACGATCGTGTCATCGGCCGACCAGAACGGACTCGCGTTCGGGGTCGGCTCTCCGAAGTCGGCCAGTTTCGACAAGCCCGGAGCACCGTCGAGGCCGAACGTCGCGGTGCGCGCCGGGCTCACGGTTCCGAATCGTTCGTACTGGTGCGAGTTCACCACCATGACGGTGTCGGCACCGAGGAGACGAGCGACGGGCGCCACTGCGGCCACGTCGATGTGACCGTTCTGGAACGCGTCGTCGAGGGCGTACAGCAGGTCCATGTACGGCGCGCTTCCGAGCGGAAGCCAATCGCGGGTGACGAGCCTCTTCTTCGTGAGGCCGGGCAGGATCGGATCGACGGTGTAACCCCAGCGGTACGCGGCCGATTCGATGCCGGGCACGAGAAGTACCGACCCGGTGTTGCCGGCGTCGTATCTCTCGTCCAGGAAGCGCGCGGCATCGGTCCACGCCGTCGGTAGGTCGTTCGGACGCTCCATCACCGGGTCGACCAGTCGGCCGCCGACGAGGGCCGGAAGATTGGCCAGGGCGAGCACGAGCGCGAGAGCCGGAGCGACGACGACGGCGCGCGTGTCGAAGCGGCGGCGAGCGAATCTCTCGATCGACAGTCCGGCTCCGATCGCCAGGGCCAGGATCACGAGAGGCACGGCGCGCGTCGACGAACGCAGAGCCAGGCTGAGGGCGCTCGTCGGATTGTCGGCAGCGGCCCGCCACAGGAGCGACGGATCGTCGAACGGATAGGCGCCGATCGCCAAGACTGCTCCGACGAGAAGCATCGCGACCAGAGGTCGCCGGATCTCGCGACGCGCGAGGAGAAGACCTCGCAACCCGAGACCGGCGATCGCCACACCGGCGATCATCACGACGAGGTGTCCCATGTACGGCGTGGCCGCCGAGGTGAGGTCGACGACGTGGTTGCGGTCGTAGAACAACCAGTAACCGAGTCCGCGCAACACCTCGAGCGACGTTGACGTCGCGGCTGTGGACGGCAGAGTCTCGCTGTACGACAGGACGGCGGCACCCTGGGCCCCTTGGATGCGGAGGCCGGCCATCCACCACGCGCTCGCGCCGATGGCCACCGCTCCGAGGACCGCGAGCGTCGTGACGACACGTTTGCGGGACTGCCCGCGCGAGGCGGCGAACAACCAGATGAGTGGCGCTGGGGCGATCATGGCCAGGGCCGTGGCGTTCAGTCCACCGGTCGAGAGGACGAGCAGGCCGAACAGTCCGACGTCGCGCGGATCGCGTCGCTCGGCGACTCGGATCGTGACACCCACGAGCCATCCGAGGAGCGCCCAGGGAAGCAGGAGCGCCGAGGTCCGCGAGATGTAGGGAAGGACGTACGGCGAGAGTTGGTACACGATCGCGGCGCTGAGCCCGACGGTCGGGCCGAGTCGCAAGCGCTGGCACAGCCAGAACACACCGCTTCCGGCGAGGAGAAGCAGGGTGCCGATCCAGAGCCGGTGGGCGATCCAATCGGGTGTGCCGATCGCGTCGAAGAGGGCGTAGAACGGCCCCGACGGCCAGAGGTATCCGACGTTCTGATGGGGGACCCAACCGCCCAGTTGGCGCGCGTCCCACGACCAGATCGAATCGGAGATCAGACGACCGGGATCGAGGTAGAGATACAGCTTGGTGTCGCCGGGGATGCGACCGGGAGCGCTCGCCAGGAGGGGCACGTAGGCGAGGAAGGCCAACAGGCCGATCCGGCGCACACGATCGATCAAGGGATCGCTCCGTACACGCCATAGAGGGCGGTGAGCGTCACGAGACCGGCGCCCGACAGTGCCATGACGTACGGCCACCAGTTCTTGCGCTTGTCGTGCTCGAGCCACAGGGCCGCGGCGATGACGAGGGGGAACGCGGTGAACAAGAAGCGCGGTCGCGCGGTGACGGTCGCGGGCAGGAGCATGAGCGCCACCACGACGGCGCTGTACGCGGTCGCGGCGGGTGGCAGTCCGCGACGCCACGCGACCCACACGAGGAAAAGCGTGCAGACGAACGAAGCGGCGGTCAACAAGTCGGTGGGCGACGTCAGAGGCTTGGTGAACGCCTCGAGTGTGTTGCGAATCGCGGTGAGGCCGAACGACGCGCCTTCTTTCCAGGCCTCACCCTGAACGCGGAACCATACGCGGGACTCGCCGGTCCGACGATCGATCCACCATTGGAAGGCTAGAAAGCCGAGCGGTGACAGTGCCGGAGCCATCAGCGCCGACCACTGGCGTTTGGTTCGGATCGCGACGAAAGCGGCCACCGCGCAGGCCGCGACGACGGCGACACCGTTCGGTCGGGTCGCGGTGGCCAGAGCCGCGAGGACGCCCGCCAGTAGCCAGCGTTCACGTGTGAGGGCGAGCAGACATGACGCCGCCAGAACGAGCAGTAGCGCTTCGCTGTAAGCAAACGACAGAACGAAACTGCCCGGGAAGATCGCGGTCAGGATCATCGCGATGCGAGAGTGCTCGACTCCGAACCAGGCTCGAACGAGGAGTCCGACGAGCACGATGAAGGCGGCACCGAGGACGAAGTTGACGAAGAGGGCTGCCAGTGTGTCGCCGCCAGGAAGAACCCGGTCGACGGCGCGCACGAGAGCCGGATACGCGGGAAAGAACGCGACCCGTGCCTCGGGATCGTCATAGGTGATTCCGCTCGGAACGTAGGACGGATAGCCGCGCCGAACGATGCGCATGTACCAGAGCCCGTCCCACGAAGTGAGTACGTCGAGGATCATCGACGTGGCCGAGCGGGGGAGCACGGCCTCGCGAGCGTGCGGGTCGGGCTTCATGAAGAATCCCCAGATGAGGCGCTCGCGGATCTTGTTGTCGTCGGCGCGCATCTCGGCGCCGACGATCGCGGCTCCGGCGAGAACGCAGAATCTCGAGACGAGATAGGCGATTCCCGCGTGCCGCAGGGCGAGGCGCCAGACGAGTGAATCGCGCGTGTCGTTCATGGGTGAGCCGGCCGGAGCGAGCAAGAGGACGCTAACAGAATGCGTCCGAGGACCCCGAGGACGGGCAGACTTCGCTCATGCCCAGCGTCATTTCCGTCGACAAGCCCCGCACTGGCGTCGAAGTCCTTCGCCTCGACCGGCCCGAGCGTCTCAACGCCCTCACGTCCGAACTCGTGAGCGAACTCCACGCGCATCTCGACCGCATCGCGGTCGATCCCGAGTGTCGCGTGGTCGTGCTCACCGGCGCGGGTCGCGGATTCTGCGCCGGCCTCGATCTGAACGGCTACGGGGATCCGCCCCACTCGGCGCATCTCGGCCCGACTCAACGCGGACTCGCGACACAGAAGCACATCGCGAGCCTGGTCACTCACATGCGCGCACTGCCGCAGCCGATCATCGCGGCGGTCAACGGAGCAGCCGCCGGAGGAGGACTGGCGCTCGTCTTGGCGAGCGACATCCGCCTCGGTGCGAAGTCGTCGAAGTTCAATGTCGCGTTCGTCCGCATCGGGTTCTCGGCCTGCGACATCGGCACGTCGTGGTTGTTGCCACGGATCGTCGGCGCGGCTCGAGCGCAAGAACTCATGCTCACCGGTCGAATCTTCGATTCGGCCGAGGCCCTGCGCATCGGTCTGTTGGTCGATGTCGTGGACGACGATCTGCTGATGGACGCGGCGCTCGCCAAGGCCGATCAGGTGATCGCCAACACGCCCTTCGGTGTGACGCTCACGAAAGAAGCGATGTGGTCGGCGCTCGAGATTCCGGGGATGCAGGCGGCGATCGACCTGGAGAACCGTCAGCAGATCATGTCGTCGCACACCGACGACGCCCGCGAAGCCATGCGCGCGTTCATGGAGAAGCGTGCGCCGGAATTCAAGAACCGCTAGAGCGCACCGACACCGGCGCTTCGCCTCCGTGGATCGGGTGGTGGCACGCCACGTAGTGGCCGGGCGCCACTTCGCGAATCTCGGGTTCTTCGCTGCGGCAGCGATCGGTCGCCGCCGGACAACGCGGATTGAAGCGGCACCCCGCCGGAGGCAGGACCGGCGACGGCGGCTCACCCTCGACGCGCTGAGTTCCGACGGTGACGTTCGGATCGGCCACGGGAATACTCGAGAGGAGAACGTTGGTGTAGTGGTGGGCCGGCCGGCGGTAAAGGTCGTCGCTCGGTGCGATCTCGCACAACTTGCCGAGGTACATCACCGCCACGCGGTCCGAGACGTTCTTCACGACCGCGAGATCGTGGGCGATGAACATGAGCGTGAGGTTGTAGTCGCGCTTGAGGTCCTCGAGCAGGTTGAGCACTTGGGCCTGGACGCTCACGTCGAGAGCCGACACCGGCTCGTCGCAGATGATCATCTTCGGCTCGAGAACCAGGGCACGGGCGATCGAGATGCGCTGGCACTGTCCGCCGCTGAACTGATAGGGCCGGCGATCGGCGGCCACCTTGGGGTCGATGCCGACGTCCTCGAGCACCTTGTTCACGCGGGCCAGACGCTCCTCTTTGGTCCCGACCTTCCAGATGTTGAGCGGCTCGAGAACGATGTCGCGGACACTGCGTCGCGGATTGAGCGACGAGATCGGATCCTGGAAGATCATTTGCACGTTGGTGCGCAGACGCCGCATGTTCTCGGTGTCGAGTTCCATGAGGTTCTGGCCGTCGAAGACGATCTCGCCACTCTTGGGACGGGGCAGCTGCATGATCGCGCGACCGGTCGTGCTCTTGCCGCAGCCCGATTCACCGACCACGCCGAGGGTCTCACCCCGGCGAGCGTCGAACGAGATGCCCGACACCGCGTTGACCTTGAGGCCGGTGCGACCGACGGGGAATTCGACCACGAGGTCGCGAACCGACAGCAGTGCGTCGGAGCGAAGGTGGGCCTGACCGGTGCCGGCCATCAGCGTCCCCCCGTCCGGCCGAGCGAGACCTGCACGGCACTCCAGCGTTCGGAGCCGACCGGGTGGTGGCACGCGAAGTAGTGACCGGGTTCAGCCTGCTGCAATTCGGGTTCCTCGGTGGTGCACTTGTCGGTGGCGTAAGGGCACCGCGGGCTGAAACGACAGCCAGGCGGCGGAGCGATCAGATTCGGGGGTCGGCCGCCGATCGTGGTGAGCCGCGTGTGGCTGGGGTCCTCGAGTTTGGGGATGCTCTGGAAGAGGGCCTCGGTGTACGGCATCTTCATCGACGAGAAGAGAACGTTGGTGGGGGCGATCTCGACGATCTTGCCGGCGTACATCACGATGATCTGATCGGTGTGGCCGGCCACCACGCCCAAGTCGTGGGTCACGAGGACGAGTGCCATGTTGCGCTCGCGGCACTGATCTTCGATCAGGTCGAGGATCTGGGCCTGCACGGTCACGTCGAGAGCGGTCGTGGGTTCGTCGGCGAAGAGCACCGACGGGCCGCAGGCGAGGGCCATCGCGATCATGACGCGCTGGCGCATTCCGCCCGACAACTCGTGGGCGTACTGATCGAGGCGCTTCTCCGGCTCGGGGATGCCCACGTCCTGCAGGAGCTTGAGCACGATTTCGCGAGCGTTCTCGCGTGTCGACCCGAGGTGGATGCGCAAGGGTTCGGCCAACTGCTTGCCGATCTTCATGACCGGGTTGAGTGACGTCATCGGGTCCTGGAAGATCATCGCCATCTCGGCGCCCCAGATCTTCTGACGGTCCTTGAGGCTCATGGACGTGAGTTCGGTGCCCTCGAACAGAACCGAACCGCCGCGAATGACGTTGCGGCGGGGCAGGAGTCCCATGACCGAGCGCGACAAGATTGTCTTTCCGCATCCGGACTCGCCCACGATGCCCAGTCGTTGTCCGTGCGGCAGAGCGAACGACACGCCATCGACGGCACGCACGGTTCCGCCAGCGGTCACGAAGTGGGTGGAAAGATCGGTGACGTCGAGAAGATTCCCGGTCTCGCGGCGAACCGCCGTCTGGATCGTGTTCATCCGATGGCCTCGCGGATCCGGAACTTCTCGCTCACCGCATCGCCGAGGAGGTTGATGGCCAGCACGGTCAGGAACAGCACGATGGACGGCATGATCGAGATCCACCAGGCGGTCTCGAGCTTGGTCTGGCCGCCGAAGATCATGGCGCCCCAGGTGGGCGTGGGCGCGGTGACCGACAGACCGAGATAAGCGAGGGCACCTTCGGCGACGATCAGGATGGCCATACCGGTGATGGCGAACGTGACCATCGCCGGCATCACGTTGGGCAGGATCTCGCGCACGATGATGCGACCGTTCTTCGCGCCGAGGCTGCGCGCGGCCAGGACGAATTCCCGTTGGGCGTAGACGATGGTGTTGGCGCGAACGAGGCGGGCGATGGGTGGAATCGACAGGATCACCAGTGCGAGCACGATCGGGAAGATCGATCGGGATTCGGCCTCGGTGGTGCTCGAACTGTCGAAGAAGCCGACGATGAAAATGGCCAGGAGAAGCGCGGGGAACGCCAGGAAGATGTTCATGATCGTGTCGATGACCTTGTCGACACGTTTACCGAGGTATCCGGCGAGAAGTCCGAGAGTTCCGCCGATCAGAATTCCGAAGATGATCGACATGGAGCCGATCAGGAGCGAGTTGCGCGCACCGAACATGGTGCGACTGAACAAGTCGTAGCCGTTGGTGTCGGTTCCGAACAATCCGTAGCGCTCGGGGGCTCCACCGACCACGGGTCGGGTGGTCGAGGAGAATCCCGCCCACGACGGCGGACGTTCAGCCAGCAAGGGATTCGTCTTGATGTGAGTGGAGCACAACTTGGGATTGGAGAACTGATCGCACGAGTGCTTGATGTACGGCAGGAACGACGCGCCGACTGCCGACACCACGATGAAGATCAGCCAGATAGCCGAGACCCACATCGTGATCCGTCCACGGCGCTTGAACTTGGGCGAGGTCGGTTCATCGTGCGGCAACGCCACTGAGGTGGCGTCGGTGGAGGCGGCGACGTCGGACACGGTGTCTCCTAACCCATCCGTCCGGCGCGGACGCGCGGATCGAGGAAGCCGTAGAGGATGTCGACGAGGAAGTTGATGAGCACGTAGACGAGAGCCAGGACCACCACGGTGATCTGGACGAGGCGGAACTCGGACGCGAAGATGCCGAGGACCGTGCGCCGACCGAGGCCATTGAGATTGAACGCGGTCTCGACGACCACCGATCCGCCGACCAGCGCACCGACGTTCACGGCGGCCGCGGTGACCAGCGAGAAGAGAGACGGACGCAATGCGTGGCCGAACAGGATGCGCGGAGTGCTCACGCCTTTGGCGCGAGCCGTGGTGATGAAGTCGGACTGCAGCGTGTTCACGAGGTCGGCCCGCAGAAGGCGCATGTACGTCGCGGCCAGCGGCAACGCGAGCACGATGGTGGGGAGGAAGAAGTTCTTGAAGTGCTCCCAGGGGCTGGCGAAGAACCCGATGTCGTCGGAGATCGCAGGGAAGAGTTTCCAGCGGACCGTGAAGAGCAGTCCGAGGACGGTGGCGAGCACGTAGTTGGGCGTGGAGATGAAGCCGAACGAGACGGTCGTCGACAATCGGTCGAACAAACCCCCGCTTCGGTAGGCGGCGAGTAGAGCAGCGGGAACTGCCAGCAGCAGAGCGATCAACTGTCCGTACACCATCAGACGAAGCGAGATCTTGAGTCCATCGGAGATAGAGGTGCTGATGGGCTGATTGCCGTTGAGGGTGACACCCCAGTCGAGGGTCACGAGGTCCTTGACGAAGTGTCCGTACTGGACGAGAACCGGATCACGCAGGTTCAGCGAGTCGAGAAGCTTGTTCTTCTCTTCGTCGTTGATGGCACCGCTGCCCTTGGCGGCGATGATGCGTTCTTCGGCGTTGGGAATGGCGCTGAGCGCCAGCGACACCGTGAAGGTCACGGCGAACACGACGATGAGGAGCTGCGAGAGCTTCTGCAGGAAGTACCTCATCGGTTCGGTGTCTCCACGGTGTCGCTGGTCGTCAGTCGATTACTGCTGGACCCAGAGGGTCGCGGGGTAGAAGGTTCCGGCGATGCCAGCTCCCTCGAGCGCGCGAGCACCTTCCGGGGTCGTGAGGTTGGCAGCGTCGGTGCCCATGACCGTGTCCTTGTGAGCGAGCAGCCACACCGTGTAGGAGCCCCACAGGTTGTAGCACTCGGTCGCGAACAGACGGTTCACGTCCTCGGCGATCTGCTTCTTCTCCGCCGGGTCGGTGGAGGCCCGGTTGGCGTCGAGCAGTTCGTCGAGTTTGGTGTCCTTGATACGGCCGAAGTTCAGAGCCAGCGTTCCGACCGGCAACGACGACGAACTGTGCCACCAGAAGTACTGCTGGTCGAGGTCGACACCACCGTGGTTACGCCACTGGAAGACCTGGAAGTTTCCGAGCAG
>CAYNKE010000002.1:0-15166 GCA_964397715.1 uncultured Bifidobacterium sp.
TTCGGCTGCCAGATCTGGGAGCTCATGTTCGAGCCGATCAACACCAACACCATGGGACTCATGGAGATGTACGTCGAAGAGGCCCTCCGTACGTGGGAGCCCCGCGTCGACGTCGACGAAGTCACCGTCGAGCCCGGCGAACAGGACGGTGCCGTGATGATCTCGGTCGCCTACACCGTGCGAGCAACCAACGACAGTCGCAACCTCGTCTATCCCTTCTACACCATTCCACCGGAGGATGAATCGTGAGCTTCCCGCGTCCCGATCTCGATGATCGCCGCTTCCAAGACCTCGTCGACGAAGCCAAGCGAATGATCCCCCGGTTCCTCCCCGAGTGGACGAATCACAACGTGTCCGATCCCGGCGTCGCTCTCATCGAGTTGTTCGCCTGGATGACCGAACTGACTCTGTATCGCCTCAATCGCGTTCCCGATCGGATCTACACCTCCTTTCTCGACCTCGTCGGAATCAGCCCGTATCCGGCCGCCGCGGCCAAGGCCGACGTCGCGTTCGTCTTCTCGACGGTTCCCGAAGAGACCGTCATCGTTCCGGCGGGCAGCGAGGTCTCGACGACTGGCGACGATCCGGTCGTCTTCGCGACTCTCGTCGACCTCGCGGTCATCCAACCCGACGTCGCGTTCACCTGGACTCTGGCGAGCGATGGCGCGGACCAACCCGACGAAGGACGAGTCAAGGACGTGGCTCAAGATCTCGTTCTCGCCAACGAAGTCGTGCGCGTCTTCAGCAGCGACCCGGTCCAACCGGGAGATGCGTTCTACATCGGATTCCGCGAGGCGCTCGGCGGATACATGTTGCGCGTGGATGTCGAAGCCGATGTCGAAGGAATCGGCGTCAATCCGAACGATCCACCCCTCGTGTGGGAAGTCTGGACGAGCGAAGGCTGGCTCGCCTGCGTAGTCCAGAGCGACACGACGGGAGGCCTCAACCGGAACGGGAGCATCCAGCTGATCGTCCCGTCCGGTCACTTGCCGCTGACGGTCGGCGTCGAACGGGCCTATTGGCTACGCCTGCGCCTGCTCCCGCCCGGACCCGATCAGGCTCCGTATCGCACGTCCCCGCTCATTCGCACGGTACAGGTTCACGCGGTTGGCGGAACCGTGGGCGCCGAACACGCCGAGCCGTTCGGTGAAGAGTTCATCGGCGTGTCGACCGGCCTCCCCGGCCAATCGTTCCCGATTCAGACGGCGCCGATCCTGCCCCGTCGCGACGGCGAGCGCGTCGAGTTGCGCTTCGCCGAGACCAACGAACCATGGAGCGAGGTCACCGACTTCTCGCGTTCCACCGAGACCGACCGCCACTTCACATGGGACAGCGTGTCGGGTCTGGTGTCGTTCGGTCCCCGAGTCCGCCAACCCGATGGCCGGTTCGTTCAGTACGGAGCGATTCCCCCGGCCGGCGCTGCCGTCTGGGTCACCGCCTATCGCCGTGGCGGCGGCGCTCGCGGGAACGTCGGTCCCGGATCGCTTTCTGTCCTTCGCTCCGCCGTGCCGTACGTCGACCGCGTCACCAATCCCCGGCCAGCCACGGGAGGCATCGACGCCGAAACACTCGAGAATGCGAAGGTTCGGGCTCCGCTCACTTTGGTGTCGGGCGGTCGGGCCGTGACCATTGGCGACCACGAGCGGCTCGCCCTCGAAGCGACTCCGCGGGTGAGCCGTGCGTTGTGCGTTCCCCCGACCGAGGTCGGCAAGCCGACCCGCCTCCTGATCGTTCCCGATCCGGGTCGGCCGGCCGACGCCATTCAGATCGATGACCTCTCGCTCGACGACGAGTTGTTCGCTCAACTGGTGGCATTTCTCGAGCCCCGTCGACTCGTCGGAACTTCACTCGAACTCGGCACGCCGCGCTACCTCGGCGTGTCGGTCGCCGCGTCGGTTCGCGTTCTCCCGGGACGTGCTCCCGCGGCCGTGAAGCAGCGATGCCTCGATGCGATTGCGACTTATCTGTCGCCGCATCAGGGAGGACCCAACGGCGACGGGTGGCCATTCGGCCTCGACCTCACGTCGGGAGCCGTCGCGAACGTTCTCGGCGAAGTACCGGGAGTCGAACAGGTGGAAGAAGTCGTGCTCTTCGAGGCCGACCTGAGAAACGAGCGTCGAGTCGGCCCGGGCGTCGACACCATTCGCCTCGAACAACTGGGACTGCCCTTGTCTTTCCGCCCTCAAGTGGTCGTGCGATGAGCCGTCAGGCGGGTTGGCTCGTTCGTCGGCTTCCGGTCGGCATGCAGGACGACTGGGTCATGACACGTCTGCTCACGATCCTGGAAAGCGTGGCCGAAACGGTTCAGTTGCAGGCGGATCAGATTCCCTTGCTCGCCGACCCCACGGTGACACCCGACGCGCTCCTGGCGTGGCTGGGGCGTTTCGTCGACGCCCCCGACACCGAGACCCTGCCGTCGGCCGAACGTCGCGACCTCCTGGCCGATGTCGGATCGCTCATCTTGCGCAAAGGCACCGAGCATCATCTCGAGACGCTCGTCCGGCCCTTCGTCGCCGAGCCTCTCGAGATCGCTGAGGACGGGGGGATTTATCGCGAGGGCGAGGCCCGAGAAGCCCTCGGACGGGTCACGGTGAGGGTCGGGGGGATCACCCATGGCACCCCCTCCGACCTGCTGAAATTGGTCCGGAGCATCACTCCGGCGCATTGCCTCGTCGAGGTCGAGGTGGCCGGCGAGCTCGTCACGGCGGAGGAGCGATGAGCAGGATCCTGTGTCCCAACTGCGGGACCGAGAACGACGATCCCGAGGGATCTCGCTCGTCCACCGCGTTCTGCCCGACCTGTGACTACCCGCTGTTCTTCCAGCGCGGGGTGGCTCAACACGTCGACGACGATGTCGAAACCGCTCGCAACCGCCTCCCGGGAGTCGCCGGGATCGATCGCCGGGCGTGGATTCCCTGTCCAGCCTGCGGTGAACTCAATCCCCGAGAAGGCGAGACCTGCCTGCGATGCGGAGCGTCACTCGCGCCTCCGATACCTGACGAAGAACCGATCCCCGAAGGGGCGGTCGTCGTCATCCGCGAGGTTCTCGTACCCGCCGAACCCGAACGGCGTTGGCCATGGATGCTCGTGAGCGGAGCCATCGGCTCGGCGCTCACCATCGTCGTCTATCTGCTCGTGACCTGGATCTGGTGACCTGATGCTCCACTTGCTCGACGACGCCATCGAGGCTCACCTTCGCAAAGCCGTACCGCTCGACAAGTCGATCGCGGTGTCTTTCGCGGTGCCCGATCGCGAGTGGAGCACCGGTCTCACACGCCCGACCGTCAATGCGTATCTCTGGGACATACGCCGAGACGACAAGAGGAGTGTCGGCGGCGTCGAGTTGGTCAACGACGGCGACAAGAAGACCCGGCGGCTGACCTTGCCCCGCGTGCGCATCGGCTACTTCCTCACCACCTGGACCGGCGATCTCCGCGACGAGCACGTGCTCCTCGGTCGCCTACTGCAGGGTTTGTTGCGTTCGCGTCGCCTCGACCCCGAGGTCCTGCCGCCGGAATTCACCGCTCTCGGTGCGCCGCTCGAGATCTCCGTCGGCACGTCCGAGACGAGTGTCGCGCGAGAATTCTGGGGTGCGATCGACGGCCGGTATCGGCCCGGCATCGATCTGCAGATCGTCATGCCGGTCGACGTGGGCCTCGGCACACAAGCAGGACCGCCCACCGAAGTCGTCGACGTCCGCACTTCCGACGTCAACCAACCGTCACGACAGTCCGAGCGCATCAAGTCGTTCGTCGAAGAACGCCCCAACGGGAGCAGCTCTGGATGAGGGCGCGCCTCACCGCTCAGCAGTACGGCGCCTTCGTGGGCGTACCTTTCGAGATCATCGTCCAAGTCCAGAACGACGAGGAGACGATCAAGGAAGTGTTCGCCCGGCCGGCGTTCATCCCGACCGAGGCGTATTCGTCGCGCCCGCTGGTCGTGTCGCTGTTCCCCGGTGAGACCGCCGACATTCAACTCGAAATCACTCTGCCGCGGGAGACTCCCGCCGGCCTGTACCAGTTGCCGATCGAGATCAACGACGAGAACGGTCAAGTCGGTTCTCTCACCGCCAACATTCAAGTGGCGCCGCACGACGAACTCTCGGTGTCGATCGCCCCGAAGGTCGTCCTCGGCGGCGGCCAGACGTCGTTCATCGTCACGGCGACGAATCGCGGAAACCGACCCACGGGCGTGAGCGTCACGGCGGGAGACACCGACCGCGTCCTCAAGTACGTGATCGAGCCGAAGCGCGCACAACTCGAAGGCGGCCAGGCGCTCGCGTTTCGCGTGAACGCGAAAGGCAAGCGCCCTCTCACCGGCAATCCGATCCCGCGCGCGATCCAGATCGACGTGACGACACGATCGTCGACCGAGAGCGACACCGTCACGTTCACCCAGAAACCGCGACTGAGTCGCGGACTCCTCACGGCCGCCGTGTTGTTGTCGATCATCGTGATCTGGGCTCTCGTCTTCTCCGCCGGCTTCCGAGCGGCACTCGCCGGCCAGCAAGCCAAGAAGGCCGTCGCCACGTCGTGGATCGAAGGCGCCAAACCCGACCCGTCGATTTCGATCGGCTCGATCCAGGCCAAGATCGTCGCGCAGTCCGATGGTCGACCGCTCCCCCGCCTCATCTTGAAGGCCACACCCATCGACAGTGGTCGACCGCCGATCGCTGGTTCGAGCGACCAGGACGGAGTCGTGTTGCTCGCCGGCCTCGCGCCCGGCCGTTACGCGCTCGAAGTCTCGGGGGCCGGTTACAAGACCAAGGACGTTCCGTTCGACCAACGCGTGGTGCCAGCCGAGGACCCGATCGTTCTGGACGACATCGCCATCGAGGGCGACCCGGCTTCCATCAGCGGAGCGATCTCGGGAGGCGACCCGCCGCCCATCACGTCGATCGAAGCCCGGCTCTTGATCGACGATTCCCCGTCCGACACCGTCGTCAAGGCCGAGTCCGATGCGACGGGCGCGTTCTCGATCACCGGACTCGTCTCTCCCGGTCGCTATCGACTGACCTTCAACGCGCCGGGCTTCGAACCGCTGCAGTTGTTCCAAGAAGTCTCCGCGGGCGAGGCCGTCGCCATCCCCACCGTCAAACTGCAGGCGGGGCCCGGGTCGATCACCGGGCTGGTCGTGGATCAAACCGGACTTCCGCTCGGGGGTGTCGCGATCACCGCGACGGCTGGCGCTGACGTCGTCTCGTCGACCACACCGACGACCGGAACCGACGTCGGATCCTTCGTGCTCGGCGAACTCCGCTCGCCCGCGACGTACTTGGTGCAGATCTCGCTCGAGGGCTACGGAACTCAGACGTTGACCGTGAAGGTCGGACCGGGCGAGGCGGTCGTACTGCCCAACAGCATCGTGCTGAGTCGCGGGACGGGAGTCGTGCGCGGCGCCGTGAAGGACAACAAGGGTGTCGCCCTCGGTGGAGTCGCGATCACCGCGAGCAACGGAGCCGTGGTCGGACAGACGATCTCGGTCGACGCTGGAGGCGCGTACTCTCTCGCCGGACTTCCTGCGCCGGGCAATTACGTGCTCACGTTCAGCAAAGAGGGCTACATCACCGAAACGGTCTCCGTCTCGCTCAATTCCTCGAGTGGAGCCGCGACCGTGAACGTCACTCTCGATCGCGCGCTCGTCTCGGTGACCGGGATTGTCAAGTCGTCGGGCGCCGTCGTCCTACCGGGCGTGACCATCGTTGCCACCAACGGCGTCCAATCCCTCTCGACTCTCTCGACCGATCCGTCGGGCGCTTTCCGCCTCGACAACCTGTTCGCCGGCTGGTGGACGTTCACCTTCTCGTTGACCGGCTACGCGGACAACGTCGTGCTCGTCCAAGTGACGACCACCGACCAAGACCTCGGCACGGTGACGATGAGGGTGTCGTCTTGATGAAGGTGTCGGCCCGATGAGCCTTCGCGCGAGCATCGAACCGACTCGCACCGCGGCCTACGCCGGTATTCCGGTTCAGGCCGTGGTCACGGTCGCCAACACCGCGCATCTCGTCGATGCCTTCGACATCCGCATCCTGGGTGTCGATCGCGACTGGGTTCGCTGCACTCCCGAACGTCTGCAGTTGTTTCCCGAGACGTCGGGAACCTTCGAGGTCCAGATCGACCTGCCCGACGATTTTCCTTCAGGGATGCGAATCCTGACCATTCAGATTCGCAGCGAACTCAAACCCGAGCACCCGACGCTTCTCACTCTGACTCTCGACGTGGACGCTCGTCCGCGCTTGAACGTCCAAGTCCATCCGATCCAGGTGGTGGGAGGAAGTAAGGGCGAGTTCGCGGTCACCGTCGAGAATCAGGGAAACACCGAGTCCACGGCGCGGCTCACCATGACCGATCCAGAGGCGCTCGTTCGCGGAATCTTCGATCGGCCCGAGATCGACGTGCCTCCCGGCGAACAACGAAGCACTCCCCTTCGTGTCACGGGCAAGAGGCCGCTGGCGGGAGCTCCGATGGTGCGGAGCCTCTCGATCGGTGTCGATGGCGGAATGCCTGGCAGCGAGCAACTCGTCACGTTCGTACAGACGCCCCGAATCTCGCGACTCATGTTCTCCTTCATCGGCCTCCTGGTCGCCGCGTCGATTTTCGGCATCGTGTTCTCCCGCAATCTCAAGAACGTCGTCGATGCCACGACCACCGACGACAAAGTGCTGGAGCAAGCTTTCGGTTCGGCCGACCCCAACGCCGGTTTCGCTCCGGCCACCGTGAACGGAACGGTCGTCGCTCGCTCGTCCAAGACCGGGATCGCCGGCGCGACGGTCGAGGTCTATTTGACCGCGGTTCCCGATCGCCCGATCCGCTCGGTCGCCACTGCCGAGGACGGAACGTTCGTCGTCGACAATCTCGGACCCGGTCCGTTCCGACTGCGCGCCGTCGCGGCGGGATACGACAGTCGTTGGTACGGCGATGTGGCGGCCTTCGAGAACTCCCCCGACGTCAAGCTTTCGGGCGGCGAGAAGCGCGAGGCCGTCGACATGCTCCTCGGCGGTCAGCCAGCGACCGTGAAAGGCGTCGTCGTCGGAGGTCTCGTCGACGGCGCCAGTGTCGATCTCATCGTTCCGGCCGCCGTCACCGGCGGCATCAACGACGCCGTCATCGGCAACTTCCCCGTCGACGAGACGGGTGTTTTCGAATTCAGCAACATTCCGGCTCCCGGCACCTACACCTTGCGGGTGCGCAAGACCGGTTCGATCACGACTCAGTTGTCCATCCAGTTGGCGGGCGGTGAGGTCCGATCGGGAATCACGGTGCAACTGCGCGCTGGCGACGGGCAGATCGACGGCACGATCATCGGTCCGTCCGGGCCACTCGGAGCTGCGACCGTGACCGTCACCTCTCCCGACCTGACCGTCGCCACGTTGTCGCTCACGACCGGAAATGTCGGCTCGTTCGTCGTTCCCGATCTCCTCACGCCGGCGAGCTACGCCATTTCGGTGTCGCTTCCCGGCTACGCAACCAAGTCGCTCACCGTGTCGCTGGCGAGTGGGCAGCAGGTGAACGGACTCAACATCGTCCTCGAGTCGGCGACTGGATCGATCAGCGGTCTCGTGAAGGATTCCAACGGCGTCGCACTCGGTGGAGTACCCGTCACCGCCAGCGATGGCGAGAACACCTACTCCACCTCGACGATCAGCGTCGACGACCCGGCCACGACCACGCTCAACGAGATCGGTACCTTCGCCCTGTCGGCCGTTCCGGCCCCGGGCATCTACACCGTCTCCATCGGTGGTAACGGATTCGCTCCCGTCGTACGCAACATCGTTCTCGGCCCCGGCAGCCTCAACGCGCAGCTGAACGTCGACCTGGTCGCGGCGACCGGACGAGTGAGTGGACGGGTCACGGACGCCGCCGGCCCGGTCGGTGGCGTCACCGTCAAGGTGAGTAGCGGTCTCGTCACCCGCACGACCACCACCGCGTCGTCCTGCCCGCCCGGAATCACCGACTGCATCGGCAAATATCGCGTCGACGGCCTCGCCCCCGGTGCGTACACGATCACCTTCTCGCGCACGGGCTCCGAACCGGCGGCGCGCCAGATCGCCGTCGTCGCCGGCGGATCGGTGACCGCGGACGTCGTGTTGCGCCCTCGCGCCGGCATCACGGTGTATGTGTGCACGACCGTCACACCGACATCACCCACGGCCTGCACGGCCGGAGCGAAATCCGGCTACCAGGTTCGAATCTGGAAGGAAGCGACCTATCCAGGAGGCTCTCCGCTCGGTGCGCTCCTGACGTCGGCGACCGGTGCCGTGACGTTCAACAACCTCGATGCTCCGACGCGTTACGTGATCGAAGTGGCGGCCATCGCCGGTGATCCTCCCATCACTTCGCGCATCGTGTCACTCGGAGCCAGCGAGACGCTGTCGGTCGGAATAGCCGTGCCATGAGTTCGCAACTCGTTCGCCTCGCCCTTCCTGATCGGATTCTCGCCGAGATCGGCAGAACGACCGCGGTTCGCGTTCGCGTCACCGAACTCGGTGGGGTCGACAGAAAGCTCCTTCTTCGAGCCCTCGGGAACCTGGGTGGTCCGCTTCCGGCCACCGAACTCGACCTCCCCGCCGGCGGAAGCGTTCGCACGGAAGTGGCGGTGTCGATTCCCCACGGCATGCCGCCGGGCGAGCATCAGTACCTGTTCGAAGTGCTCGATCGAGACAACGGCCGCGTCCTCGAGTCCATCGACGCGACCGTCGACATCCAACACACCCGGTCGGTGTCGATGTCGGTTCAACCGCAGTCGATTCGCAAGCGCATGCGCGGCAAAGTCCGCATCGTCATTCGCAATCACGACGAGGAGCCGCACAAGATTCGTCTGCGTGCCGAGGGAGACGACGCCGACACTCGCATATCTCTCGAGCGTCCCGGCGTCATCGTCCGGCCGGGAGAGATGGTCCGGGTTCCCGCTCGAGTGAAGGTCAAGCCGTACTACATCGGCAAACAGAAAGAGCGGTTCTACTCGATCATCGGTGAAGGAGCCGGCGTCCCGGTCTACGCGCGCGGAAACGTTCGACAGAAGCCGATGATCGGCAAGAACGTCAAGAGCCTCGGTCTGCTCGGATCGATCATCATCGTGTGGCTCACGCTCACCATCGCGGTCATACGCCTGGTGTCACCAGCCACGCAGGAAGCCGCCGCCGGTGCCGAAACCGGAACGGAACAACCTGGCGCCGGTGAGACGCCCGTGAGTCCTCTCGTTCCGGTTCTCGTCGACGTCAACGGCACGGTCACGGCCGTTCCCGACGGAAGTGGAGTGGTGGTGACCTGGCGTCCCGTGTCGATCGGCGACGTCGCGACCACCGACGGGAAAGTCGCCGGCGGAACCGCGGTCGCCAACCCCGATGTCGCCCTCCAGACCACCAACACCGATGCCGAGGGCAAGTTCGTGGTCGCCGGACTCGACGGTTCAGGTTTGTACGAGTTCACCTTTTCCAAGGCCGGTCACCAGACCCAGACGAAAATTGTTCAACCGAACGGCCAACCGGTCACGCTCGAGATCACCCTCGTCCCCGGTTCGGGAACGATCGGAGGTCTCGCCGTGGACGAAGCCGGAAAACCTCTCGGCGGCGTGGACATCACCCTCACCGACGGCGCGATCACCTACGGATCGTCGACTCCGACCGACGGCGACTCGGCGGGTCGTTTCGTCTTCAACAACCTCTCGTCACCCGGAACCTACGTCCTCGACGCCAAGATCGCCGGACGGGGTCTAGCGAGTACGACGATCGATCTGCAGACGGGTCAGGCCGTCACGGATATCCGACTCGTCATGCGCGCCGACGTCACCGCACTCGCCGGAAAGATCGGCTCAGCCGCCTTCGAAGGCGACCCGGTCGCCGCCGCCGAGGACTACCGCATCGCTCAGGCGACGGCGACGGGCCGACTTCCCACCTTCACGGTGACCGCCACTGACGGCACGCTCACTCGCTCGACGACCACGTTGTCGGAGGGTCTCTTGGCCGGAACGTTCCGACTCGAGCAACTGCCGGTCAATCGCACCTACACCGTCACCTACGAGGCTCCGGGATTCCAGACCCTCACCGAACAACTGGAGTTGACCACCAGCACACCCGAGAGGCAGATCGCGATGGTGCGATCGACCGGACGCTTGCGCGGCAAGGTCACGATCGAAGGGTCGAACCTGTCCCCGACGGCGGTGGCGGTCACGGTGTCGAACTCCGACAACACGTACAAAGCCACCGATGCCATCTCGTCGGACGGCTCGCTCCTCGTCGACGGGATCGTCCCCGGCCGCTACGTCGTGATCTTCGAAGCCCTCGGCCTGCAGAAGCAGGTCCGCGAAGTCGACATCGGGGCCGGAACGTCGACCACTCTCAACGTCGCGATCTCGGCCGCCAAAGAGAGCGCGATCAAGAGTTCGCTCTCGTTCAAAGTCGTGAAAGGCGGCAACGACACCACGACCCAAGTCGTCGCCACGGTGAAGAACAAGTTGCAGACCGAATGCGGAGCCGTCGGCACCGACAAGGACTGCGTCTACGACGTGACTCTCGCCGATGGCAACTTGAAGATCACCGGACTCGAAGCCGGCGGATACGTCATCGAGTTCACCGCGGTCGGTTTCTTCCCCCTCACGATCACGACTCAAGTGGCGCCGTCGACCGACGTGGCCCTGCAGGAAGTCGCCCTGGTGCCACTCGGGAGCCTGCAGGGCCAAGTCAACGACGACACGGCCACGCCGGTTCAGGGTCTGACGATTCGCCTCCTCCAGGGCTCAGAGCTCGTCGCCACGACGACGACTTCGGCCACTGGTGAGTACTTGTTCTCCCGCAAACTCTTCGCCAAGCCGTACTCGGTCGAGGTTCAGAGTTCCAACTATTCGTCGACCCCGCGTTCGGTGGTGGGGGCTCTGGCGGCAACACTCAACCTCGATGTCGTCGTCCGTGGCCTCTCGTTGATCACCGGCGAAGTCAAGTTCTTCGACATCACCTCGGGCGAGTACCAGCCGTACGAAACCGGCAACTTCAACGTGTACGTTCGCAAGGGACCTCTGGGCAACACCTGGGTCGACGGTTCATCGATCGGTCTCGCCAAGACACTCGGTGGATACCGACTCGGCGTCGCTCCCACCGGCGACCAGACCGCTAATCCGTTCGCCGGTACGACGGGGTACGACCTCTGTTTCGTCGGCATCGCTCTGGCGGGCACAGCGATTTCATCAGGGGCTTGCGATGCTCCTGTGGCCGGGCTCGTCTCGAGAACCTCGGCTGGGATCCTGCTCCTTCTCACGGAGACGGCGACGCGCTCGTATTTCATCACGCCCACTCCCGGGCGCGTGGGCGGAACGGTCACCGTGAACGGCGTGGCGGCCGGAGCCGGCCTCAAGGTGGAAGCTCGGCGCGTGGATTCTTCCGACCGGGTGATCGAAACGGTGTCCACGAAGACTCTTCCCGGTGGTCAATTCCTCTTCACGAGTCTCACCCCGGTTCGAACGATTCCGCCCAACGCTGGCGCCGGATTCCTGACTTCGCTCGCCAGCCACAAGCCCTGTCTCGTTGCGGAAGGGTCGTGTTGGATCATCCGAGCGTCGGCCGAGAACACTGGCTACACCGACTCCGATCCGATCAAGATCTTTCCCGGCTCGCTGATCACCGTCAGCGCTCTGGCCATCACGCAGCAAGCCGACTCGTCACTGACGATCACCGTGCTCGATCAATCCGGAGTCGGAGTCAGCAATGTCACGATCAGCGCAACCGCCAACGGATCCAGCATCGGCGATTGCGGACTCACCGATGGCAACGGCCAGTGCACCATTGTCAACCCCACCCAGGGGGTGGTCGCCCAGATCACCGCGCAGAAGACAGGCTTCCGCGACGCCAAAGGATCGATCGGCATCTCCGCCGGCAAGCAGGCTCTCAGCCTGACTCTGACGCCCGCACGGTCGGCGAACTTCACGGTTCGCGATTCGAGTTCGAATCCATTGGCCGGTGTCACGGTGAGTGCCACCGACTCGCTGGGCGGACGATCATCCTGCCTGACGGTCGCCGGCGTGTGCTCCCTCACGGGACTGGCTCCGGGTACCGCGCTCATCACCGCCGAGAAGGCCGGCTTCTCGATCTATTCCGGAGTGCTCGCCGTCGCGTCCGAATCGGACGCGACGACCACCATCACCTTGGCGTTCGCCAATGCCGGGATCTCCGGACTGGTCACGTCATCCGCCAACGTGCCTGTCCTCGGTGCGCTCCTCACCGCAACCAAGGGTGACGCCGTGGCGAGCGCGATCTCGAACGCCGACGGCCAGTATCGCTTCCCGGGACTCAGTCCAGGAACATGGACGATTGCGGTCTCCGCAGTGGGCTACACGTCAACGACGTCGTCGGCGGTCGTCGTCGCGGGCTCGGACACCGCGCTCAACTTGTCCCTCACTCCCCTCAGAGGCAGTGTGGAGATCTACGTGCGCACGTCGGGTGGCTCACCAATCGAAGGTGTCACGGTGAGCGCCTACACGAACAGCGGTAAAGCGACTCTCCTGACCCAGGGCTTGTCGGCCAATGGTTTCGTGGCGCTTTCGAACCTAGAGGCCGGCCAGTACTGGATCGTCGTCACCGACGGCCTCGGTCGATTCGCATCGCAGGAGTTCCTCGTCAACGTCGATCGCGGTTACACCACCCAGCTGCCGGTGTACCTCGGATCGACCAAATCAGTCGTCGTGGTCGGCGTCGCCGGAATTCCCGCCGTGGGATTCGGACCTCAATCAGCCCTGTCAGCAGTGATCGGACTCGAGAGGGGCGGTACCCGCGTGACGACCTCCGCGGTCGCCGCCTTCGACCGCAGTGTGGCCACGTTCTCGGAGATCGCCAACGGTACGTACAACGTCGAAGTGGACGGGCAAACTTCGCAGGTCGTGATCGGCGGCAAGACCTACGACATTCCTGACAAGGACGCCGTCGTGTCCGGTCCGACCACGGTCGATGTGGGCTTACTCTTGCTCACGGTCGCTCCGGTTGAGGTCCAGATCACGACCAGCGCTGGAGCGTCCGTCACTCTCGATGGCGGCTACTTACTGACGCCGCTCACCTCGACAGCCAACGGGTCGGGGGTTGCGACGTTCGCCAGCATTCCGCCCGGGACCTATCGGGCCACGATCACCAAGTCGGGTTTCCAAACTCTCACTCAGGACATCACCGTCAGCGACAAGTCCGTGAACAGCGGAACCTTCGCGACGGCGATTTCGCTCACGAACGTGGCGCCGGTCGAGGTCACCTTCACCGCCAAGTACGGGACGGACCTCGTGCCAGGTGCGGCGATCCGGGCCGACTCGACCGGGGAGATCTGTGTCACCAACAACATCGGCCAGTGCAAACTTCTCATGACCCCTGGTTCGTACTCGATCACCGCGTCTCATCCGAGCTACAACGACCTCACCGGCACCAACGTCGTCGTCGCCGCGAACACCCCTCAGTCGATCACGATCTCGTTCGCGACCATGGGGACGGGGACGGTCAGCTTCATCACCAAGACCACCGCCGATGCCGACCTCAATGGCGTCGTCGTGACGAGCGCAACGACAGGCTCCGACACCTGCACCACTGCCACTTCAACCTGCAGTATCGCTGGCCAGGCCACCCGAACCACGACCTACAAACTCACGAAGGCGGGTTACGCCGATACGTTCGTGGCGGCGACCCCAGTCGCCAACAGTACGGTCACGGTGTCGGCCCAGATGCCGGCGGTATCGACCTCGGCGGCCGTCACCGTGAAGGTGATCGATGGAATCACCGGGGCCAATTTGTCCGGAGTCGTCGTGGAGAACGTCAACGTCCCATCGACACCCGAGAGCTTCTGCACGACTGGTGCGGCGGGTTGCACGGTCACCCCGGTCTCGTACGGAAACCTGGCCCTTCGAACTGGGCTCGCCGGGTACGCCACGACTTCGGCGACGGTCACCGTCACACGCGACACGGCAACCGCCGTCGTGATCGTCGTACAGCCAACGACCGGAAACATCGAAGTCACCGTGAATGCGGCGAGTGGCGGAGTCGTCGTCGGAGCGTCAGTCAGTGTGTCGGGCGGCGGAACCTGTGCGGAAGCCGGAGGGGTGACGAGCGCGTCAGGCAAGTGCACCATCAATGGTCTCTCTGGTGGCGCCGTCACTCTCACGGTGTCGAAGGCCGACCACACCACCGAGACGGTCGTGGTCGGTCTGGCGCCGGGCACCACCACTTCGGTCTCGGTGTCGATGCGACGCACTGGCTCCGTTCGAATTTCAGTCGCTTCGACGCCGAGCACCTCAGCCACCTTCACGGTGGTCGGTTACGGCTCACCATGCACGATCACGAACCCGGCCACGACGTGCGACATCTCCTCGGTTCCCTGGGGCACCTGGCTCGTCTCCGGGACGGGCTACGCCAACTCCTCGGTGAACATCACCTCCAGTACCCTCTACACAGTCACCATGAGTGCCACACCATGATCCGCCGCCTTCTCCTGACTTCCGTTGCCTTCCTCGTCATCGCATCGTGCGGTGGAGGTGGCCTGTCCCGCGACGAATCCGGTGTGGTCGTCAAGGGTGGCTCTGAGGACGTGTTCGACGTCCAGGTCGGAGACTGCTCCAATGCCGAACTGAAGGAAGAGACCACGACCGTGGGCCTCGTTCCGTGCACCGTGCCGCATTCTCACGAGGCGTACTTCCTGACCGAGCATCCCGACGGTCCGTACCCCGGCGCCACTGCGCTCGAGATCTTCGCCGAACAGAAGTGTGTCGGGGCGTTCGCCGATTACGTCGGTGTCGAAGTGGCCGAGTCCCGCTTCTACTTCACGTACCTGTACCCGAGCGTGAGCACCTGGAACGACAAGAAGGACCGCGAGGTCGTCTGCTTCGTCGTGGCCCGTGACGAACTCGTCACCGGCTCGGTCAAAGACGCCGGAGTCTGATCAGATCGGGTTCATGACAGGCGTTGAAACGCCTGCTCCACGGTGAGCGTCTTTCGCAGGACCATGTCGACGACCGGCGACACCTCGATGAGCATGCCGGTGAGTCCGATCACCAGTGCCTCGAGAATCGCCGCCACGTCGACTCCGTCCAGGATCGGGGTGGCCGCCTTCGCGAACAAGAAGCTCCGACGTCTTTCGTCGAAAGCGACCGAGAGCGACCCGATGATGAACGAGGCGTTCAGGCGATTCACGAGATCGAGGATGTCGAA
>CAYNKE010000002.1:15266-57990 GCA_964397715.1 uncultured Bifidobacterium sp.
GCGACCCGATGATGAACGAGGCGTTCAGGCGATTCACGAGATCGAGGATGTCGAAGTCGGAGACCGCCGCCGGATCGATCGGCACGGCGTACACCACCCCCGCCACCTGATTGGTCGGATACACCGAGATCATCGCGTTGACGCCGAGGTGGTTGGTCGCGCTCACCTCGTCTTCGGTCTCGCCGTCGACGGTGAACCCCATCTCGACGAGAGCCTCCAACGCTCTCCCCCACGCCGGGGCCGACGCGAAGATGAGGCCTTGCCACCGATCGGATCCGTCGATCGGACGCATCGCCGACACGATCTCGAACTCGTCAGCCGACCAGCCCCGCGGAGATTCCGCGGCCAATCGCGATCCTTCCACCGTCACGCGCACCGGCCCGTGACCGCTCAACTCGTCGGGGACTCGCCGACGCGACCGGGCTCCGAAGATGTCGGAACTTTGTATCCGCTGCCATTCCGAATCATCGACCGTGAATCTCACTTGCGCACGCCGCTCGTCGGGATAGTCGATCTCGGGTTCGACCGCGAGGACGTCACCCGCGACGGACACGAAGGGGATCACCGCCACGAGCCCAGGGTACTCTTGGCCCATGGGCCTCCAAGTCGTGAGCGGAGCGATGCTGACGTGCACCTTCGGCATGGCGCCGTCCACTCTCAACGTCCTTCCGAAGAGCCGCGTGATGGCGTCGGCGCCGGCCGCCAACACCATGGACATGGTGCCGAACATGAACATCCCGCCATTCGGGATGTGTCAGTCCCTGTCCAATCCTCAGGTGGCCGCCGCGACCGCCGCGGCCCTCGGAGTGCTCACTCCGATGCCCTGCATCCCCGTACCCGCGGGCCCGTGGAAGCCCGGCTCGCCGACCGTGATGATCGGGGGCATGCCGGCACTGAACAACTCGTGCATGGCCAACTGCGCGTGGGGCGGCATGATCCAGATCTCCATGCCCGGTCAGATGAACGTCATGACGGCCTGAGGGCCGGTTGCCGCCTAGACGGTCGGCGACACCACGTAACGCCCCGTCACTCCGCCCTTCAGGATGGTCGTGAGCACGTCGTCGAGGTCGTTCAACCCGATCTCGTGCCCGATCGCGCCGATGCCGCGGGGCTTCAGATCAGCACCCAGACGGTTCCAACAGGCGATGCGCTCGGCCATCGGTGTCTGCACCGAATCGATTCCGAGCAGGTTGACTCCGCGGAGGATGAACGGCATGACGGTCGTCGTGAACGAGGCGCCGCCGGTGAGACCACTCGCCGCCACTGCTCCGCCGTACTTCAACCGCTTCAACACGTTGGCCAGAGTCGACCCACCCACACAGTCGACGGCGCCGGCATAGGTCGTCGCGTGCAAGGGCCGAGGGTCGTCGGCCGAGAGTTCGTTGCGGTCGATCACGGCCGCGGCTCCCAGGGACGCGAGGAAGTCATGAGCCGACGCTTTACCCGAACTCGCCACGACCTCGTACCCGCGTCCGGCGAGCATCGACACCGCCATGCTGCCGACGCCACCGGTCGCCCCGGTGACGAGCACCGGGCCGGCATCGGGCCGCAGACCCCACTTTTCGAGGGCGATCACCGACAGCGCGGCCGTGAAGCCACCCGTCCCGATCACCATCGCGTCGCGGGTCGTCAAACCAGCCGGCATCGGCACGAGCCATTCGGCGGGAACCCGACAGAAGCGCGCATACGCGCCGTGACGGGACGTTCCGATGTCGTAGCCATGCGCGATCACGACATCACCGACCGCGAAGGACGAGCCGGCCGGGTCGATCACACGACCAGCGAGGTCGATACCGGGAACGAGCGGCGAGATCCGCGCCACTTTGCCAGCGGTCGTCGACGCGAGACCGTCCTTGTAATTGACGCTCGACCACTCCACTTCGATCAACACGCCGTCCGGCGCGATCTCGTCGAGTCCGATCGTGCGCACACCTCGTGTCGCATTCTCTCCGTCATTGGAGAAGACGAAGGCGGGAAACGTGGTCGTGCTCATGTGAAGAGAGTAGTTGTCGGTGACGCCGAACGCCCCGCCCACTACAGTCGAGCCGTGGCTCGTGTATCTCGCGGGAAGTGGACCAACTGGGCCGGAAACCAGGTCGCGCGACCTTCGGCCATCCACGACCCGACGAGCGAGGACGACATCGTTGCGATCGTTCAGCGGGCGGCATCCGAGAATCGCACGGTCAAGCCGGTCGGGTCAGGACACAGCTTCACTTCCACCGCGGTCACGAACGGTCACTTGATACGCCTCGATCGCCTCGACGGACTGGTCGACGTCGACCGCGACAACGGGACCGTCACCGTGGAGTCGGGCATCACCATCGATGCGCTCAATCACGTGCTGCACGGTCTGGGCCTCGCACTCGCCAACCTCGGCGACATCGCATATCAGACGATCAGTGGCGCGATCGCCACGTCGACTCATGGGACCGGCCGCCAGCTCACCGGCCTCGCTGGTCAGGTGCAACGCCTGCGTCTCGTCGACGGAACCGGTGCGGTCCACGATCTCAGACCCGAGCATGGCGACTCCTTCCAGGCGGCCCGTGTCAATGTCGGCGCCCTCGGCGTCGTGAGCCAGTACACGCTCGCCGTGGTCCCGGCCTTTCGACTTCGCGCCCAGGAAGGCGCCCGCAAGCTCGACGACCTCCTCGAGAATCTCGACTCACTCGTGGACGGCAACGACCACTTCGAATTCTTCTGGCTCCCGCACACTCCCTGGGCGCTCACCAAGCGAAACAACCGCACCGACGAGCCCGTGCCGTCACCCAGCCTGCGCGGCCGGGCCCAGCACTGGTGGTCGAAGACGTTCATCGAGAACATCGGTTTCGGCGCCCTGTGCGAAGTCGGTCGTCGTCGCCCGTCTCTCATCCCGCGGCTCGCCACTCTTCTTCCGTCGAGCGGCCAGACGACCTACGTCAACGACAGCTTCCGCATCTACGCATCCAAGAGAATCGTGAAGTTCCTCGAGATGGAGTACTCGATCCCTCGCCGACACTGCGCCGCGGCTCTGTCGCGGATCCGATCGATGATCGACGAACGGGGCCATCTCGTCAGCTTCCCCGTCGAAGTCCGCTTCACCGCTGCCGACGACGTCACGCTGTCCACGGCGAACAGCCGCGAATCCGCGTACATCGCGGTGCACATGTACAAGGGCACCCCGTGGTCGATTGCCGAGCGTTACTTCCGCGACGTGGAGGCGATCATGGCCGAATTCTCCGGCCGCCCGCACTGGGGCAAGCTCCACTTCCGAACCGCCGCCGATCTGGAACCGCTCTATCCGAAGTGGCAGTCGTTCCTCGCCGCGCGAAATCAGTTCGATCCGAACCGCGTCTTCGCCAACGACTACACGCGACAGGTCTTCGGGGACTGATCAGCGTCCCATCACGATCGAATCGCCGGACTTCCACTCCTCGTGGGCCCGACGCCAGCGCGCGAAGACCTTCACGATGTGCGGCGGATCGCCGTGGATCTCGGTGAATCCTCCGGTCACTTCACGAGTGTCGAAATAGGAAGCGTTGACGCCGTCGGCGTACAGCTCACAAGCCGGCTCGAAGCCGAGATCGAGTAGTCGTTGCCGCTCGGCGGCGAAGTCGGAGACCAGATACGCCACGTGATGGAAGCCCGACTCCCCCGGGGCGTACATGTCGCGATAGATCGACGGCTGGTCGTCGTGCTGCTGGATGAACTGGATCATCAGATCACCCAGGTAGCCAAAGGCGTACGAGACGTCGGCCTCGACCGGAGTTCCGCGATAGGCGAAGGTGTCGGTCTTGTGATGCGATGCGATCGCGAAGGGCCCGGCCCCGAACAACGTGTGCCAACGCCCGATCGCTTCCTCGATGTCGTCGACGAAGTACGCGTGCTGGAACAAGCGGATCATCGGTCTCGACCCTTTCTGGCCGCCCACCGACGGCCCACGCCGTGGACCGTACCAGCCAGACCTTCGGGGTTCTTCACGGCCATCACGATCAGTCCGATCGCGCCGACGATGATCTCCCAGCGGCCGAACTCGATGCCGAGCCGATTCCATCCGGAATCGAGAGCCTTGAATCCGATGCCGTCGGACGCGAACACCCCGGCGAGAACCGCACCCGAAATCGATGCGATGCCTCCGAGGTAGGCGAAGGCGAGCAGGACGAGCGACGAGAAGAACGTGTACGAGTTGGCCGAGACCGAACCGAAGCGGTACGCGACGAAGGTTCCCATCAGACCGGCGATGAAGGCCGAGACCGCGAAGCCGAGCATCTTGGTTCGAGCCACGTCGATGGCGATGGCTTCGGCCGCGCGTTCGTTCGAGCGCACCGACAAGAACTTGTGTCCGGTATCGCTCCGGCGGATGTTGGCCACGCCGATCGCCACGAGAGCGACCACGATCGTCACCATGACTCCGAAGATCGGCCGATACGGGTCGTCGTCGCTCCGCAAACCGAGATTCAAACCGAACAACTCGGGCCTCGGGACCGGCGCCCCGCCGCTCGACAACTCGCCCACGAAGAACGAGTTCTTGAAGACGAACTCCTGCACCGCGATGCTCCCAGCCAAGGTGACGATCGCCAGGTTGACTCCGCGAACTCGCAACGCCGGCAACCCGACGAGCACTCCGAAGACCGCGGCGACCGCCGCCGCGATCAACGGCGCGATCGGGAACGGCAGGCCGATCCGCTCGGTGATTCGCGACAGAACGAATCCGGCGAACCCGGCGATCGTCATCTGAGCGAGGGAGATCTGTCCGAGGTACCCGGTGACCACGACCAGCGACAGTGCGAGTCCGCAGAAGATCACCGAGGTGAGCAGGGCCAAGCCCCAAGCGTCGGGAAGCGTCACGAATGCGATGACCACCGTCGCGACCGACACGATGGTTTGTCGAACTCGAATCTCGCCATCTCCGACGGCGGGCGCCCGGCCACTGTCGAGCGCTCCACGTTCGGGGATTCGCTTTCCCATCACCACGAGCGCGACGACGACCGCCAGGAACACCAAGCCGTCGCGCAAACCAATGGTGGGAAGCCACGAGAAGTCGCTCTGCAAGGCCGGGGCCAGCGACTGCACGATGCCGATCACGAAACCGGCCCCAACAGTCCAGCCGAAGGACACGAACCGTCCGACCAGTGCCGCGCCGAGGGCCGGCACCAGCAACTGCGTGAACAGGAGTGGCGTCAACTGGAAGACCGGCGCGGCCAGGATTCCGACGACCGAGGCGATCATGGATGCGGCGACCCACGTCGATACCGCCAACCGATCAGCCGCGAACCCGAGCAGCACCGCACCCTTTTCGGACTCGGCGGATGCGCGAATGGCCAGACCCTGACGCGTGTAGCGGAACAAGAGCCACAGGGCGACCGCGACCACCACGGCGATTCCGGACAACCAGAGGGCGTCGACCTCGACGACCAGATCGTCGGTGAGGCGAAGAACGCCTCCCGGCAAGGTCGACGGCAAGTTGATGCTGCTCGTTCCGTCGAAACGAATTCCGATCATCCCCTGCAGCGCCAGGAGGACGCCGATGCTCGCGACCAACTTCGCGAGAAGGGGCGACGACCGCAGGGCCCGGAAGATCAAGAGGTACGCGAGAGCACTGATGACCGCCGCGGTCGCGATCGTGAGGACGACCGCGGACAGCACGGTGACCCGAACGTCGTCACCGCCGAAGCGGTGGGCCGACCAAGGACCGGGAAGGAAGATCGGATATCGCGCGTTGGTGCGCAGGTCGTAGTACACGTAGGACGACCACGCGCAGATCGCGCCGAAGCTGAAGTTCACGAGGCCCGAGCCCCGAGCGGTGACGACGAGGCCGAGGCCCATGAGGGAATACACTGCGCCAGCGCCGAGGCCGGCCAGGATCGCCGCCAGATAGACCGTCATCTACGACCCGAATTTCAACACGTCGAGAGCCGAGATCTGGGCACCGCCGAAGGCGGGCTCGATCCCCTGAGCCGTGTACGTCGCGAAGGGAATCTCGAAGAGGCAGACACTCGGCAATTCCCGGACCGATCCGCAGGCGAGCGGCGCGTCGCTCGCCCAAAAGCGTCCGCGACCCGCTCTGAACGCTTCGTTGATCGCGTCGCCGGTGATCGGGCCGTCCAACGCCGATGCCACTTGCCAGATGGTGAGCATCTGGCTCCAGCCCAGTGACGTGAATCCGTAGCGATCGATCTGGTCAGGCCGCTTCCCCGTGAGTTCGGCGACGTAACGGCGCATCACCAACGAATCATCGGATTCTGGGCCGCCCGAGGCTCCAGCGAAGTACCAGCCGATGGCGGCATCGCCCACCGCGTCCAGGACCGATTCGGACAGGCATGCGGTCGAGGCGAATGTCGGCACATCGAGACCGAGGTCGGCTCGCGCCCGCATGGTCCCGACACAGCCGGCTTGCGCGTAGAAGACAATGATCGCCGTCGGATCGAATTCGGCTGCTTGCTGCATGAGGGACCGATAACCCGCATCGGACTCGGTCTCCCCACCCTTGATGATCGTGTACTCGGCCCCCGCCGATTCGAGCGCCGGTTCGAGATACGTGAGCGCATCGGCGGTGGCTGCACTGTCGGCGGCGATGACGGCGACACGCTTGAGGCCGAGGTATCGCTCGCTCGTGATCGCGTTGGCTGTCGCCGCCTGAACGACCAAGTTGCCCGCCGTGATGTAGACCGCATCGGCGGAATAGTCACCAGCGAACACCGGGACGGCACCGATGACCGGGATCCCCGCCGATTCGAAGGTTCCGTAGGCCACGAAGAGGTCGAGTCCGATCATGGCCAGATCGACGCGCCGCGCCGCCAGGTCCTGAGCGCAAGCCTGGGACGACTCCGGGGACGCCTGGGTCGCACACACGACCAGTTCGACCGGTCGTCCGGCGAACCCGCCGAGTTCGGCGTTGATGTACTCGGCCGCGGCGCGAAAGGCGATCGAGAAGTCCGGGAAGTCGACCCCCGGATTGCCCTCGCTGTTGACGACACCGATGACGAAGGGTTCGCCTGTCGGTCGGGGGTTCGTCGTCGTCGGCTCGGCGGCGACTGAACTCGGTGCCTCTGTCTCGACCGCTTCGGCCCGGTCGAACCCCGGTTTGGGTTCGGTGCACGCCACGACAGTCGCGCAGACCGCCATCGCCGCCACCCAGCGTCCCGCCACGGAGACGACTGTAGTCAGTTCGCGACGGTCACCCCGACGGCTAGCAACCTGACAGCACCCGTTGCAGAGCGTTCTTCTCGACCGCGTCGACTGCGAGACCCCACGTCGCCTTCACACCGATCCACTCGATCACGTACTGGCACCAGTACTCGCGTCGTGGAGGCATCCATTCGGCGGGATCGCGATCCCCCTTCGATCGATTGCTGGAGGCGCTCACCGCGACGAGAGCGAAAGCAGTTCGCAGGTCGTTCGCGTACTCCTGACGCCGTTGAGCGGTCCACGACTTCGCGCCCGAATCCCACGCTTCCTTCAGCGGCACGAGGTGATCGATGTCGAACGAAGTCGCGTTCGTCGTCGTGACTCCGTCGTACACGGAGAACCACTGTCCGCCGCTGATCGAACAACGATTTCCGACCTTCACGGGGCGGAGCGACTCGACGATGAGGACTTCCCGCCGCGTGTCGCAGCCGTTGCGATCGTCGTCGATCCAGAGTTTGAACGACGACCGCGCGTATCCGGATCCGTCTTCGGGCCGAACGGGCAGCGTCTCGAGAATCTGCGATGGCGTGGGAAGCGCGCTAGACCCGGCCCCATGGGCCATTGAAGTCGGTCCGAACGAGAGCGACAACAGCAGAGCAGCAATGATCCGCCGCCGATACGACATGCCACGACAGTACGGCGGATCGGCTGTCGTGTCTCTCGACACCGTCAATCAGTATGAGCGAAGGAGTCGTTCAGCTGATCGCGTACGTACCCGTGACGGTGACACCCGACTTGTCGGTGACGACCACTTTGAAGTTCTTGGCCGTGCGAGGCACGACCGAGCGGTTCGTGTACACCGACTTCGTGAGCGACGACGTCGAGAGCAGATTGGTCGGCACGAGTGTCTCGCCGCCGTCGGTGATGTACAGCTTCAGCGACGTCACGTCGTTGTCGCCGAGGCCGCTTTCCGTGATTGCGATGCGAATCGTCGTTCCCGCGCCCACTTGAGTGAACGACACCTTGTCGATCGTCAACTTGGCGACTGGCGTGATACCGGGCGCCAGACTGCCCATGGTCACGACGGGCGACAATGCGGTGGTGGGCTTGGGCAGTCCCGGAAAAGTCAGCACCGGCCCGTTCGAACCCGACCCGCTGTTCAAGATGTCGGAGACTCGACCCCAGTCGACGGTCGGAAACGTGAGCGGCGGAATCGACACGATCGTTCCGCTCGAACCTCCGGCGTTACTCGGAGCAGCGGTGTCGACCGGGGCGGCGGCGCCCCCACCCGCGGGGGTGGCCGTGTCGGGAGCCGGCATTCCGTCAGGAGTGTCGGTTTCCTCGTCAGCCAGAGTCTCGGGTGCGGCCTCCTGCGCCGCTGCCTCGCCCTCGGCGACCTGGGGCGCGACCAGTGCGTCGCGCAGTTCGGCCAACTGGTCGGACCCGAGACCATCGAGCAACTCAGGATTGTCCTCCAGGGCCTTCAGAACGACCGAGGCCGGGTCGGAGCCGTCAGCCGAGGCGCCATTGGCCGCCGCGGCGAAGAGCAACGTGATGATCTCGTCGCGCAACTCGTCCGACGACTGCGTGTTCTCGTCTCCGCCACATCCCACCAGAGCGGCGGCCAACACGAAGGCCGCGATCGAAACTCCCCAACGCTTGGTCGCCATCTGACCCACCTTTCGTGATGGTGATCGAATCGACTTCGATTCTGCCAGATCCCGGCTTCAGGTCGGTGTATCCAGCCGGGATCAGAGAACTTCCGTGGTCGAGGTCGCGCGCGGAGCCGTCGTGGTGGGCCGTGCCGTCGTGGTCGTCTGGGCCACCGTCGTGGGCGGCGGATTCGTTGTCGAGGTGGTCGAGGACGGGCGTGTCGTGGTCGTCTGAGCCACCGTCGTGGGTGGCGCATTGGTGGTCGAGGCCGGCCGAGTGGACGACGTTTGAACGACTGTCGTCGTGGGTGCCACGGTCGTGGCCAGCGGGGCCGCGGACGTCTTCACTGGGGTCGTCGGAGCCGCCGAGGTCGCCGTGGCCACGGCTGCGATCGTCGACGTGGAGGCTGCTTCCGTCGTGGTCGATTCCTCAGTCGTGGAGGGTTCTTCCGTCGTCGTCGCGGCGGTGCCACGCGGGAGCGCCGTCGAACCTGGTTTCACGCACGACCCGTCATTGTCGTCACCAGGTTGTTCCTTCGAATAGATGTAGGTGCTTCCTTGACTCTCACATTGGCTCTTGTAAGTCGGACCGCAGCTGCATGCCGCCACGGTCACAGCGAGAGCCACCGCCATCACCGCTCCGAGCACCGCTCGTGGAACCTTCACCATGACCCCTCCTCGGACCCCATCAGGCAGTGAGAACCTAGATCCTCGGTTCGGAGTTGCGAAAAATCGAGGCGATGCTGGGAATCGAACCCAGGTGGAGGGCTTTGCAGGCCCTTGCCTTAGCCACTCGGCCACATCGCCACTCCCCGCGAACGAGGAGAACCTCCATCCTACCTCCGGCGTGACGAGGAACCGCCGGGCGAAGTGGCCCGCAACCGTCCGGTTCTGCGACATTGACCCCATGCGTCGTCTTGCTCCTTGCCTTGCTGTGGTCCTCCTTCTCGCCGCGTGTGGAGGGAACGACTCGACCTCCGACTCCGAAGTTTCGGCCACATCCGAGACGTTGTCGACCGAATCCACGTCGACCGAGGCGCCGGCAACCGAAGCGCCGCCGACCACCGCCGACCCGGTCGCGTTGGCCACCGCCTACTCCGAGCCGGGCGAATTCCCGGTGGGAGTCACGACCCTCGAACTTGCCGCCGGAAACAAGGTCGAAGTCTGGTATCCGGCCGTCGCTGGATCGAGTGGAACCGACTCCTACGACATGCGCGACTTCGTTCCCGAAGCCATCAAGAACCTCCTCACCGCCGATGTCCCGGCCGTGTACGAGTACGCCGCATCGCGCGACGCCGATGTGGCCGACGGAGCGTTCCCGATCGTCCTCTTCTCCCACGGATTCTCCGGTATGCGCCTGCAGAGCACGTTCCTCACCGCGCACCTGGCCTCGTGGGGAATGATCGTCGTGTCCCCCGATCACTGGTCACGCGATCTCTTCCACGTCCTGAGCGCACCCGTGGGCGACCGCCAGTCGGCGGTGGGCGAACTCCTCGCGAGTCTCGACCTGATCACCGCGGAGGGTGCTTCGTCGTCGAGTCGCTTCACCGGACACGTCGACGACTCTCGGGTGGTGGCCGTCGGCCACAGCGCTGGTGGAGGAACCATCCTCGGGGCCGCCGATGACGATCGAGTCGACGGCTACATTTCTCTGGCGTCCGGTGTCGGTATCGGAATGGGCACGAGCACGACCGCACCTCTCGTCCTGCCGAGCAAACCGTCGTTCTTCATGGCGGGCGCCCTCGATGGCGTCGTGTCGGCCGAGACCGTCACGCGGGCGTCGTACGAGCAGGTCCCCGGCCCGAGTCGTCTCTGGATCATCGACGGCGTCGGGCACAACGGCTTCGACGACTTCTGCACGTTCGGCAACGGCAAAGGAATCATCGGTGTGGCGGAGGCCTCGGGCCTCGGACCGTTGCTCGAGGCACAACCCCAACTCAAGACCCTCGGTGAAGACGGTTGCCTGCCGCCAGCCGCTCCGGTCACCGATGCGTTCCCGATCGTTCGCCACGCCGTCACGGCCCAGCTGCGCGCGTGGTTCGGAATCGACGACGCACCAGTCGGACTCGGGTCCGAGGTCGCCGGGGCGTACGCGCTCGCCATCACCATCGACGAGAAGGCCTGACGTCTTCTGACCTCGGGTCAACCCGGACCGTGCTCGCGTGAGAGCATGAGCGCGGGAGGGACGTCATGACAGCAGAGCGAACCACGGTCCTGCGGGGCGGGACCATCGTGGACGGGACCGGCTCGCATCGGTTCGAGGCCGACGTAGCAATGCGCGGTGCCCGAATCGTTGCCATCGGGACCGACCTCGAGGGCGACGACGTCGTCGACGTGACCGGACTCGTCGTCGCACCCGGCTTCATCGACATCCACACGCACTACGACGCCCAGGTGTTCTGGGACCCGGCACTCACTCCGTCCTGCTTTCATGGCGTCACCACCGTCGTGGCCGGCAACTGCGGATTCTCCATTGCGCCCACGCGCGAAGCCGACCGCGACCTCATCGTGCGCACCATGGAGAAGGTCGAAGACATGGAACCCGCGACGCTCCATTCCGGGGTGCCGTGGGAGTTCGAATCGTTTCCCGACTACCTCGACGCGGTTCGCCGACGAGGAACGGTGCTCAACTACTCGGCGTACATCGGCCACACGCCGTTGCGTGTTTTCGTCATGGGCGACCAAGCTGTCGGGCGCGTCGCATCCGACGACGAGATCGCCACGATGGCATCGATCGTGCGGGAGGCGATGAACGCCGGAGCCGCGGGATTCGCCACCAGCTTCGCCGTCACCCACCGCGGTGCCGACGGTCAGCCGATTCCGAGTCGATGGGCCGACAAGCGCGAGATGGAGGCGCTGTTCCGGGCCGTGGGCGACAGCGGACGTGGAGTCATCGGCGTCAACGGTGGCGAGGGCCTGAGCTTCACCGACTGCTACGAGATGCAGCCGCGGTCCGGCGCTCCCCTCACCTACACCGCGGTGCTCACGACCAACACCGGCGCCCACTTGAAGGCGATGGAGATCCACCGGGCCGGGCTCGAACGCGGGGCCGACGTGTGGCCCCAGGTCTCGTGTCGACCGCTGTCGTTCTCTCAGACCATGGTCGAACCGTTCACGTTGAACACCAACCCGGTCTTCGCCGAACTCATGCCCCGGTCGCTCGCCGATCGACGCAACGCTTACGCCGATCCAGCGTGGCGCCGACGAGTCCGCGAGGCGTGGGAATCGGGTCAGGGGATCGTCCCGCGGTGGGACAGCTTCGAGATCATGGAAGCACCGGCGTCACCCGACCTCGTTGGCCGCCGCCTCACGGCGATCGCCACCGAGATGAACGTCGATCCGCTCGACGCTCTCCTCGAGATCACGCTCCTCGAATCCGACCTGCTTCTCCGCGTCAAGGCTCTTCTCGCGAACGACGACGCCGAAGGGGTCGCGATCCTCCTGAACACCGATCACTGCACGCTCGGCTTGTCGGATGCCGGTGCTCACGTCGGTCAATTGTGCGACGCAGTGCTCTCGACCGACCTTCTGGGCAACTGGGTGCGCGAGCGCAAGGTGCTGACGCTCGAACAGGCCGTCAACAAACTCACACAGGTCCAGGCCGAATTGTTCGGCTTCGGCGACCGCGGAGTACTTCGAGAAGGCGCCTACGCCGACGTCGTCGTGTTCGATCCGAACACGGTGTCCCCCGGTCCCTCGCGGCGTGTGCGCGACTTCCCCGCCGACGGCGAACGCATCACCGCCGACAGCCCGACCGGAATGGTTCACACGTTCGTCAACGGCCGCGCAGTCGTACGAGACGGTCGCTTCGTCGACGAGGCTCTCGTCGATCGGCCCGGCCGCCTGGTGTCTCCTCAGCCGCGCTGATTCAGGCCGGCGCAACCTCGTAGCGGATCGGAAGGGTCTTCAGGCCGCCGACGAAAATCGTCTTCATCCATCGCGGCTCACCCGCCAACTCGACGTGCTTCAGCCGCGGCAGGAGTTCCTTGAAAAGTGCCTTGAGCTCCATCCGCGCGAGCATCGCCCCGAGGCAGTAGTGAACCCCGAATCCGAACGACAGGTGCTTGTTGGGCGAGCGACCGATGTCGAACCGGAACGGATCGGGATGGGCGTCCTCGTCGCGATTGCCCGAGGGATACGACAAGAGAACCGACTGACCCTTCTTGATGGTGGTTCCACGGACCACGTAGTCCTCGGTGGCGGTGCGCATGAAGTGTTTCACCGGCGCGACCCAGCGGATCATCTCGTCGACTGCGGTGTTCATCAGCGACGGGTCGTTCGTGAGCCGATCCATCTGGTCGGGGTTCTCCATCAACGCGAGCAGACCCCCGGCCATGGCCGAGGCGGTCGTGTCGTGGCCCGCGGTCGCCGTGATGACGTAGTACGAGATCGTCTGCATGTCGGTCAGCGGTGCACCATCGATGGTCGCGTTGGCGACGACTGACGCCATGTCATCGGTGGGCGCGGCGCGACGATCTTCGGTCAGTTTCGTGAAGTACACGAAGAAGTCCTGGATCACCTGAACGATTGCCGCGGGATCGCTGTCGCGAGCCAGGTCTTCGTCGAGTCCACCGAACAATTCCTGCGTCAACTTCAACATCCTCGGATAGTCGGACTCCGGCAGCCCGAGGATCGACAAGATGACGTTCAGCGGCATGAACATCGCGACGTCGCGGACGAAGTCGCACTGATTCCCCATCTCGACCATCTTGTCGACATACCGCTTCGCATAACCGGCGAGCACACCTTCCAACTTGGCAAGGTTCTTCGGCAGGAACCACTCGGCGGTGACGTTCCGCAGATTGCGGTGCTCGGGATCGTCCACGTGGATGAGAGTGCGGAGCATGTCGCCGTTCTGCTGTCGACGAGCGTCGTCCATCTCCGAACCCAGAACCGGTCGGGGTTCGTTCAAGAAGATCTGGTGGCGGGCCTCGATGTCGAAGATGTCGGCCGACTTGGTGATGGCCCAGAACGGGTTGAACCCAGGGCCCTCCACCCAGTGCACCGGGCTCTCCTTGCGCAAGAGCGCGCACGCGCGATGGAAATAGTCCTCGTCGGCATAGGCGGCCGGGTCGACGAACACGTATCCGGCTTCTTCGACGCTGTTCGGAATTCGATCGGACATGGCTCCCCTTCGACCTCTGGTTTCCGTTCTCACCCATTCTGCCCATGTGACCGTCCGTCGACGAAGGGCCGGAAGTCCCGGGCCCCGACGACTCGCGTCCGGTGGACCTCGGACGGGTACTCAGGATTAGCGTTCGACCATGGCCGACCAGTCCGCGAGCGAACCTGAACTCGACGAGGAACTCGACTTCCGCATCGATCTGAACCGCGGCGGCCGCGGTCCGGCCGGTCACCCCACGCGGCCCGAAATCGGGTTGCTCTCACCCGACTTCTACGCCGACTTCGACGAATTGACCGCGTGGATGCGCCGCGAGGCGCCGCTCTACTGGGACGACGAGACCGGCATCTGGGGAGCGGCGAGCCACGAACTGGTCTCGATGATGAGCCGCGAGTGGCACACGTTCTGCTCGGGCAAGGGTTCGCGGCCGGAGAGTTCGGTTCCGTCGATGATCAACTTCGACGCACCCGAGCACACCAAGCGGCGCCGACTCGTCGGTAACGGCTTCACCCCGCGGCGGGTCGCCGACCACGAGCCGTATCTCCGGGCCAAGGTCACCGAATTGATCGACACCGTGATCGACCGTGGTGAGTGCGACATCGTTGCCGACATCGCCACACCTCTCCCGATGTTCATGATCGGTCAGCTGATGGGCCTGCCCGAGGAGGACCACCACCAACTGCTCCACTGGTCCGATCTCTTCGCGACCGGCGGTGACGAGATCCGCGACGAGGTCGTCCAGGCCGTCATCGACTGGAACGCGTACATCATGCGCCACGTCGAGGAGCGGCGGAACACCGATCGCCAGGATCTCGTGAGCCTCGTCGTCAATGCCGAGTGGGAAGGCGAGAAGCTGTCCGACGTCGACGTCATGTTCGAGACGATGCTCGTTCTCGTTGGTGGCGACGAGACGACGCGTCACGTGATCTCCGGCGGTGTGGCGGCCCTCCTGCAGAATCCCGATCAGTTGCGGATGCTCCAAGCCGAACCCGCTCTCCTCCCTGGAGCCATCGAAGAGATGCTGCGCTGGGCCACACCGGTGCGCAACATGAATCGCACCGCCACCAAGGACGTCGACGTCGCGGGGATGAAGATCCGCGAGGGCGATCGTGTGCTCCTGCTGTATCCGTCGGCGAATCGCGACGAGAAAGTGTTCGCTGATCCGTTCCGCTTCGACATCACTCGATCACCGAACGACCACGTGGCGTTCGGTGCATACGGTCGACATCACTGTCTCGGCGCCCCGCTGGCCCGCCTCGAACTGCGCATTCTGTTCGAGGAACTGCTGACACGACTCGACGACATGGAATTGGCCGCCGACTCGATCCCGTGGCGTCGCGGGAACTTCGTCCTGGGCCCGAACTCGGTGCCGATCAGGTTCAGAGCGAAGTGAGCAGATCACTCCAGCGGTCGATCTCGGCCTGAGCGACCACCACCATCCGGTCGCCGCCGCGTGTCAGCGACGGAACCTCGGGGACTTCGTTCGACCACGACACCGTCAGACTCGACCAACGTCGATCGTCGTGGATGATCGTGCCTTCGATCGTGAACGAGGCGAGCGAACCCGACGGAGCGACCGATCGTGCTCCAGCCGTCAGATCGAACGTTGCGTACCGACCGGGCGCGATCGCCACGTGCGATGCGGCCGGAAGTGCGCCGACGATGACCGTGTAGTCCATGCCGGCATCCTTGTGCACCACCTTCTTCTTGAAGTCGGGGCGGTCCTGCATCTCGATGAACGAACGTCGGGTCGGGTAGCGAACGATTCCCATACGATCCCACTCGCCGTCCGCCCCTTGGGCCACGACCCGACCGTGGAATGCCACGTGAGCACCAATCTTCTTGAGTACGTCGACCGGCGAGTACTTGTCGTCAGCTTCGATTCCGGATATGGCCTCGCCCGAGCCGTCGCGGTAATCGGCCACGGTCTTGTACTTCATGAAGTTGACCATGTAGATCGGGCCGTCCAGATCGGGCTCACGCCCGGCGAGATCGGCGGCGTACTCGAAGTCGATTTTTCCGAAGCGCACGAAGCGAACGTAGCAGAGCCTCCGTCGTGGTCACCTAGGGTGACGTCATGTCCAGTGCTCTCGCCCTCGATTCGCTCCGGCGGCGACTCGCCGCGCTCCACTCGCTCTACGACGACGCGCTGGCGAGCATGAACCTCGAGCACGTCAACCACTTCGAACGCGAGGGAGTGGTTCCGATCGCGTTCTCGCTGTTCCATTACGTCAACGTCCACGACGGCTCGTTCATGCTCCTGACTGGTCAACTACCGATCTGGAACGACGACTGGCAGGCACGCGTCGCCCTCACGGTGAACGACCACGGCAAGCACCGAACCGTCGACGAGATGGTGCACCAGCGCATCGGCGATCTCGATGCATTCGGCGAGTACATGCGAGCGGTGTTCTCCCGCACCGAGGCCTGGCTGGCATCGCTCGATCCGGCCGACCTCGACCGGGTCGTGATCACGCGGCCGTTCCCTCCGCAGATCGCCTCCACGTTCTCGGCCCGGGTCGCGGGCGACGCCGGCATCACGGTCCTGGACGGAGTCGAGTGCTGGATCTACCAACACGGACTGCGCCACATGGGCGAGATCGAACTCGCGCGTGGCCTGGTGGGCTTGCAGGGCATGACCAGCTGACGACGGGGATCAGTCGGCGAAGAGCACGCCGGGGTTCATGATTCCGTCGGGGTCAAGTGCCGCCTTGATCGCCCGCATCGCGGCGATTTCGGCCGGCGAGCGATTGAGGTGCAGCCATCGGGCCTTGGCAACTCCGATGCCGTGCTCGGCCGAGATGCTTCCGCCCGCGCCAACGGCTGCTTCGAGCACCGCAACCGACACGGTGTCATCGCGATCGAGTGCTCCCGACACGTTCACGTGCATGTTGCCGTCGGCGGCGTGTCCGAACACGAATGTCCGAGCATTCGGCGCGACTCGTTCGACCACGTCCCCGATCGACTCGATGAAATCCGCCAGAGCGGAGATCGGAACGGTGACGTCGAACTTGAGTGGCGGCCCGAGCGTGTTGATCGACGGCGTGTGCTCGTCGCGGAGGCGCCACAACGAATCCCGCTGGCTGGGAGTCACCGCGATGGCCACGCCCGTGGTTCCTGACAGTCCTTCGAGAAGGACGCCGAGACTCTCGCTCTGGTCCGCGACCCCCGAACACTCCACCAACAGATAGGCGGCCGAGGGCCCGACGGGACTCGTGACTCCGGTCGTCTCTCCCACCAACTCGACTCCGCTCCGAATCATCAATTCGGCGGCGTCCACGGTGTCGAGCGATCCGCAGATCGCGGCCATTGCCGACACGGCGTGGGAGGCCGATGTGAACCCGACCAGAGCCGTCACCCGCGAGGGTTGCTCGACCACCAAGCGAACACGGACCGCCGTCACGATTCCGAGCGTCCCTTCGCTCCCGCACAGCAGACCCGCGAGATCGAACCCCGTGTTGTCCTTCACGAGGCCCTGAAGGTGCGACACGACCTCGCCGTTGCCGAGCACGGCCTCGACACCCACGATCTGCTGACGGGTCATCCCGTACCGCACGACGTTGATGCCACCGGCGTTCGTGGCCACCGAACCGCCAACCGTTGCCGACCCGCGGGCTCCGAAGTCGACCGCGTACCGCAGCCCAGCGGCTCGAGCAACCTCGTGCAGATCGTGAATCGTGGCCCCCGCACCGACCGTGACCTGACGGGAGAGCGCGTCCACCGGCCCAATGGCTCGCATCCGCTCGAGCGACACCACCACCTCGCCTCCGCGCGGCACCGATCCACCCACCAAACCGGTGTTGCCACCCTGGGGAACCAGCGCAACGTGATTCCGGCGTGCCCAGCGAACGACTCGGGCCACGTCGTCGGTGGTCGCCGGGCGTACCACGCACAGCGCGCGACCGCGGTATCGACGCGTCCAGTCGACCTCGTACCGGTCGAGTTGATCCGTCAGAACATTCTCGGCACCGACGATCGCGGACAACTCGTCGACGGTCGGCGCGGACACACGATCAGGGTAGCCGTCGCGACCTAAGGTGTGATCGTTCGCACGAGGGGGAGGCGACACATGAGTGAGACGCCGCGCATCATGTCGGAAGTGACCGCCGAGTGGCTGTCGTCGGTACTCGATTGCCGCATCTCGGCCATCGACGTGCACATCATCGGGGCCGGTGAGGGGTTCATGGGCCAACTCGCGCGCGTTCGCCTCACTGGATCGGGGTGTCCGGCCTCGATCATCGTGAAGATGCCCACCGCCGATCCGGGTGGTCAGATGATCGGACAGATGATGCGCGTGTGGGAGCGCGAGCACCGCTTCTACACCGAGGTCGCCCCGCACATGCACGGTGTACGGATCGCCGAGTGCCTCTATTCCCGAGTCGATCCCTACGTCTTGATCCTGGAAGACCTTCATCCCCGTCGAGCGGGCGATCAGGTGGCCGGCCCGACCGCCGACCAGGCCCGCACCGCGATCGACACCGCGGCCGACTTGCACGGCTCGTGGTTCGACCATCCCGAGTTGACGAACCTCACCTGGATGCCCGACATCTCCGACCCGATGAGTGCATCGGTCGGAACGATGTTCGACATGGGTTGGCCCACGTTTCTCGCCCGCTACGGCGACTCCCTTCCCGAGCGGGTCTTGCGCTGGTGCGAGGGATTCGCGCCGCGCGTGACCGACTGGATGACGAAGTACCTCTCGTGGCCTGTCACTCTCATTCACGGCGACTTCCGACTCGACAACATGTTCTTCGACGCCGACGGCTCGATGACCTTGATCGACTGGCAGTTGTCGATGCGCGCTCCGAGCACGACGGACCTCGTGTACTTCCTCGGAACCAATCTGCCCACGGCCATGCGTCAGGAGATGCAGACCGAACTCATCGATCGCTACGCGAAGCGGCTGCGAACCCACGGAGTTCCCGACGAATGGAGCGACGTCGACCGGATCACCGTCGGCTACGCCGAAGGAGTCCTCTTCTACTGCACGTCCTTCGCCGCGAGCATCCTGACTCTCGATACCGCCAACGAGCGCGGTGCCGCACTCATGGACTCGCTCGTGCGCCGCGCGTTCTCGGCCGCCGACGACTTGAACGCCGGCGCCGGCCTCGGTCTCTGACCGACCCTCAGAGTCGCTCGGCCGACAGGTCCACCGCGACGCGACCGGCCGCTCGCCCGTCGCGTTCGAAACGGGTCTCGATTCGCCAGGACGGGCGTTCGGTCACCACGGGCCCGAATCGCTCGTCGGCGGCGAGTACGCGTCTCATCTGTGCGGCGTACAGCGGCACGTCCGTGGCCACGCGGATCTGACCACCAGGCTTCAGGACACGTGCGATCGAGGGCAACCTCTCCCCCGTGATCAGCCTGCGGTGGGCTTGGGCGTTCTTCGGCCACGGGTCGGGGAAGAAGGCCCACACCTCGTCGACCACGGCGTCGTCCAATCGCTCCAGGAACACCAGTGCATCACCTTCGACGACACGCAGATTGGTCCAACCGTGCTCGTCGACGTCCCCGAGAAGACGGGCGATCCCGGGACGGTGCACGTCGATCGCGATGACTCCGACGTCGGAGTGATCGCGGACGAACGCCGAGGCGAGATCGCCGTTACCCGATCCGATCTCGACGCAGATTCGTTGCGTCGAGAAAACACTCGAAAGATCGAGCGAGGGGCCGGACTCACGTAACCCGAACGACGGCATGAGACGCGCATGAACTTCCGAGCGCTCGGAACCGAGACGGCGTCGTCGAGGCTTGAAGGTTCGCACCGTCCGCTCGGGCGACGTCGACTGATCCATGGGAAAGCCACGGTACAGACGACTAGGGTCGAGAGGGATGGAGATCCAGTTGCAAGTCGTCTTGGCCGACTACGCCGTCACCCACGACGGCAAGGTCATGATGGCCGGCGCGGGCTGGTCGCAAGTGGGCAGCGGAGTCTTCACGAGTGCTCTGGCCCTCATGGCCAAGATCCCCTGGGACATGACCGAGCGGCCGATCCGCATCCACGCCGAACTGGTGGACGAGGACGGACGGAACGTTCTGATCAACGCCAATCCGCTCGCCTTCGACATCGAACTCGAAGTTGCGCGGCCACCGCATCTGCGTCCGGGGTCGGACGTGGACCAGAACCTGGCGATCCAGATTCCCCCGATCGCACTGGCTCCCGGTCGGAGTTACGAGTGGCGAGTGACGGTGGATGGTCGGGGCAACCGCGAATGGAATCGCACGTTCTTCGTGCGCGAGTAGACCCGTCACCATTCGCATGGGCTGACGAACGCGAGGCGCGGCCGTCACTTACCTTGCGATCGTTATTCGTCAACCGATCGAAGGAGTGTCCATGTCATCTCTGCTCAGAAAATCGATGTTCGACGTCGATTGGCCGTCCTGGTCGACGTTTCGCAGTCCGTTCGACCGCAACGACGGTCTTCTCGACCTCATGAACGACACGGCTATTCGGGTGGAGGAGTTCGAACTCGACAAGAACTTCGTGATTCGAGCCGAAGCACCCGGAATCGACCCCGACAAAGACGTCGAGTTGTCGATGTCGGACGGCGTGCTCCGCCTCATGGTGCACCGCCAGAAAGAAAGCCGGGCGACCGACGCTCGGCACTACCGCAGTGAGTTCCACTACGGGTCGTTCACTCGCTTGATCGTTCTGCCGGCCGGAGCCTCCGAGGACGACATCAAGGCCACGTACGAAGGCGGCATCCTCGAGGTCCGGGTACCGCTCAATGGCGCTCAGGCCAAGGAGAAGCGCATCCACATCACTCAGAAGTGATCAGGCGCTGAGTCCGTAGGCCTTGCGCAAGACCTCGATCTCGGCGAAGTGCAGGTCGAGCAGATCCCAGAGGTCGGGCACCAGTTCGCGACACGCGATGAGGCCGAAGTCGAGTCGGTCGAGGTAGCTGTGCACGGTGATGTTCAGCCCCATGCCATCGGTGACGATCGAGACCGGGATGTAGTTCTCCATCTGCGCACCGCTCAGATACATCGGCTGTCGCGGCCCGGGTACGTTCGAGATCACCACGTTGAAAGGCAGGATTCTCGCGCGATCAGCCCAGCGCAGCCGCGAAGCCAAGCGAGCAGCAGCCGTGGCCAGGACCGGTGCGGTCGCCTGGGCCCCCTGGGCGATCGTGTCCGCTGGTAGGAGTTCGAACTGTCGCTTGGCGAGTTCCATCGCCTGGTGGCAGAGCGCGACTCGCTCGACGGGGTCGGCGCAATTGGTGGGCAGGTCGGCCACGATGCCCGAGACCTGATTGCTCCACGGCACTTCTTCTTCGCCCGTACGCGTGGAGACCGGGACCATGGCACGCAGCGGTCGATCGGGCAATGCATCGTGGCCGAGCAGGTACTCGCGCAGTGCTCCCGTGCAGATGGCCATGACGATGTCATTGACGGTGCCACCCGATGCCGTCTTGAGCTCTTTCAACGTCTCGAGCGAGGACGACCGCATGGCGAAGCGACGGTGGGCCGTGATCGTCCTGTTCCACGGTGTGGGAGGCGCCGGGGTGAGCGGGAGGGTGACTCGGTCGATGTCGGCCGTTCGTTCGTCGGAGCCGCGTCGCGTGATCGAGCGAACGGTCTTACGCACCTGACGCGTGAGTTCGCTCGCCGACGACAAGCCGAGCGAGTCGACGACTCCCTGTGTGACACGCAGCTGCAGACGCAGCGCCTTGACGGGATTGGATGCAAGTTTCGACACCGCACGACGGACCAACTCGGTCTCGCTCACCGGATCCTCCTCCGGCAGGGGTACCGGTGTGAGATCGGGGTTCGCGTCGGGTGTGGAGTCAGTGAGCATGTTGAGCATCACGACTCCCGCACCGCCGTCGATCGACGAGTGGTGGAACTTCGTCATCAGAGCCCAGCGGCCGTCGCTCAGCCCTTCGATGACGTAGACCTCCCAGAGCGGACGGTGACGATCGAGAGCCCGGCCGAAGATGCGAGCCACCTGGTCGGCGAGTTGGGCTTCAGTTCCCGGCGGAGCGAGACCGAGATGGCGAACGTGATAATCGAGATCGAAGTCGTCGTCGACGATCCAGTACGGGTGATCGATGCCGAGCGGAACGTCGAGCAACTTCTCGTGAAGTGGCCCGACCCGACCCGACAACGCCTCGAACCGCTCGTACACCGTCTTGTACGGATCGAACTCCGAGGATGGCCGGCTGTAGAGGGCCAGGCCCGAAACGTGGCCGAACGTCGTGGACGTCTCGAGATGCAAGAACGTCGCATCGAGCCCCGACAACTGCCTCATGGGGGCACGGTACCCCCCGACTCACAAAATGCCGAGTCGGATCAATTCGGGCGAGGGCGGCGTTCGACTCCCAGCATGAAGCGATTCAGAAGGTTCTGGTGGGTGTACACCCAGCCCATCTGTGTCCGGTTCGACAGACCCGAGCGAATGAGCATCTGGCTCACCCGATTCCTGATCGTCTGGGCCGACATGTACACAGCCTCGGCAATCTCCAGATCCGACAGCCCAATGGCGATGAGCCGGAGGATCTCGTCATCCGTCGAGTCGCGTGGCGTCACCTGGAGGTCTTCGAATCGAACCGGACGGGAGACCGAGTTCCAGAGAGGGTCGTCGACCATCGGAGAACGGCCCTCGAAGACGCTCTGGAGTCGCGCGCAGATCTGGACGGCGTCGCCACCGAGATCGACCACATCAGCGAAACCCGCACGGGCCGCTTCGATCTTGTCGACGTTCGTGATCGGGTCGGCTCCGATGACGACCTGGCACTTCGGGACGCCCCCCTGATGCAAATACGCATTCAAGAGAAACGAGACGTCGACCATCATGCGCTGGACCAGGACGACATCGGGACGGAAGCCGTCGATCGTGCCAACAACCTCCGACGTCATCATCCAGGGGTCGAAGGTCGCGAACTCACCCAAGTTTCCCAGGAGCGACTCGAGATCGGGGCGGGCCTCGAGCACCAATTGCCCCACCAACACCCTCACCAGGGCCTCCGACGCAGGACTCCACTCTTCTGAGGGCCCAAGATGCCCATGACAATGGGTTAACAAATCCAGCGGATTGACCCGACGGGACAAATGTACCTGGACTGACAAGTCAGACTGTTAAGGCCTTGCGGCTGGGCCATTCATCTGGAGCGGACGACGGGATTCGAACCCGCGACCCTCACCTTGGCAAGGTGATGCTCTACCAACTGAGCCACGTCCGCAGTGCGCTGAACACTACCGCCCGGCTACTCCCGACGACACCCCCGACCGGACGGCCCCACACCGGTCACGGACGGGTCACGGTGCTTCCAGGGCCTCCGCACGCGACCGACCCCACACCGTCCCGGCTAATCCACCGAGCACCAGCACGGCGCCCACGATCTTGTTCCAGCCGAGCGATTGGTCGTAGACGAGCCACGCCCCCACCACCGACACCACCGGGCCGAGAAGCGTGAGCAACGAGGTGACCGTGGCATCGAGATGACGACTGGCCCACGTGACCAATCCGTGCCCGATGAGACCCGGACCGGCGACCATGCCGGCGAGAAGCAAGAAGTCCTTGCCGGTGACCGACGTGAGGTCGTCGGATGCGATGAGACACCACGGTGTGATCGTGATCGATCCGACGAGGAACACCCCCGACAGGAACGTCCACCCGTCGATACCGGCGTCACGGGTTCGCTTGAGAATGATGAAGTACACGGTCCAGCACGTCACGTTGGCCAGAGCGAACAGGTCACCTTTCCATGACGCTCCGTCGCTGTTGGCTCCGACCACGACCACCAGAACCAGCCCGAACAACGACACGAAAGCGAACGGGAGCCGCCGCAAGTCGGTTCGTTCGCCGAGGAGCCGTCCGAGTCCGAGGACCATGAGCGCCGGTGTCAGATGCGAGATCAACGTGGCCGATGCGATCGACGTGGTTCGGGCGGCCTGGAACCCGAACGACATCGAGAGGCCGAAGAAGATTCCCGGAAGGACGCACCGCTTCAGAATCGCGCCGGTCATCGGCTGACCCCACACTCGAGCGGCGACGAACATCACGGGCGTGCCCAACCACATGCGATACAGCGCGACTGTCGTCCCCTCCACGCTCATTCCACGCACCATCAGCGGCCCGAGACCCCACGCGACGACGGCGAAGAGCACCGCCGGAACGGCGATGTCGGACGATTCCCGCGCGGCCGAATCGGTCACGAGGCTTTCGGGCGCAGATCGATCCGCAGAACGAGCACTCCGTCCTCGATCGAGGCCGTGGCATCGCCGATGATGGCGAAGTCCTGGAAATCGCGCTGCGCCTGTTCGATGAACAACTGGCGCTCCTCGCCGGCAACCGGCGGAAGGGGGCGCTTCTTCACGGCAGCGGCGCGGTCGCGGAACCGTTGGAGCATCGCGTCGAGATCGAGTTCGGCCATGACTCCACGGTAGACCGTGTCGCTCGTCGCGGGTCGACTCTCAGCGTCCGAGGAGAGGATCGATCGGACCCTTGTCGTCACCTCGTGACGACGAGACGATCGGATCGAGGTCGTACAAGTCGGAGTCTTCGTCGAGGTCGTCGAACAAGCCGTCGGCCGACGGAGCCGCCTCGACCGTCGCGAATTCGATCTCGGCCGGAATCTCGTCGTCACTGGCGACCCCGTCGACCTCCGGCTCTTCGGCGACACCCGCGTCAGCGACTGGTTCGAGAACTTCGACGACCGCCCCCGGACGGGCGAGGTCGAGAGACTGTCGTCGCTCGACCACCGTGGACGCGATCCAGCGCTTCGTGCTCATCACGACAAGAGGAGCGAGAGCCTCGGGATCGGGGCGCGTCGAGCGCCAGAACCAGACCGTGATTCCCGTGAGGCCGACACCAGCCAGGACCAAACCGATCGACACGATCAGGACGACCGCCGAACTGCCAGCGTCGCCCACCGAACGCGTGTCGACAGCCGCCAGGAACGTCACCACAGCATTATGCCGGACACGAGTCGAGCGAGTCGTTTCACCGTTGGTGCTTCGGACACCAGAACGTCGTCCGTCCACCCACGGTGGCTCGCCGCAGTTCGGTTCCGTCGCGAGGGCACCGCGATCCCGGATTTCGAAGGTCGACGCTCAATCGTCCAGCGTGACTCCCGCCCCGTCGGGCGAGTTGCGGAAGCACGGTTCGCATACGCGCGAAGATCGTGTCGACCGTGCGAGCGTCGAGCCTTCGTCGGCGCGGGTCGACGTCGGCCCGCCACAGGATCTCGTCCACCAGCATGTTGCCGAGCCCGGCGATCGTCGACTGATCGAGAAGCACTGCTTTGATCGCGCCGCTTCGCTCGGCGACCCGCTCGCGGAACTCGGACTTCGTGATCAGCATCGCATCGGGCCCGAGCCCCTCACCGTTGCGGGCCGGCTGAACTCGGGCGAAACGCCGCGGATCGCTCACCCACAAGAATCCCTTCCCGAAGGTGAGGCCGAAACGGATCCACTTCGAGTCATCCGAAGCCGCGTACGAGAGCTCGTCGATCGGCGACCGGCCGTCGACCACGATGCGTCCCGCCATCCCGAAATGCAGATCGATCGCGAATCCGCTGGCGTGCAGCGTGAGCACCTTTCCGTGTCGGGTCACCGCCGAGATCCGCCGACCTTCGATTCCACGAATGAGACCCGGTTCGTTCACGACCAGAGGATCGAGGTACGACACACGAGAAACCCGGCGACCCACGACCGCGCGCGCGGCCTCGGCGTACATCTCGACTTCCAGGATCTCGGGCACATCGACATTGTCGACCGATCCACGTCTCGGCGTCGCATCGTCCGCGTCTTCGCATCGACGACCGGCGTGGGACACTATTCACGTGTCCGACACGCTCATCGGAATCCTCGGCATCGCGGGATGCGTCGCCATGCTCTGGGGTGCTTCGCGGATCGAACCGCATTGGGCGAGCAAGGACGGCCACCGTTTCGTGTGCCGAGTCCAGACGCTCGTCGACCACGATCTTCCCGACGGACGGTGGCACGAGATGCGGGCGTTCGTCGACGGATCGAGCCTGGTGCTGGGTTCGCGCTCGCGACGCTCGAAGAGCCTCGCCGGTTCCTACCGCGTGGTCGGGCGCGCACCCGAGACCCCGTCGGGTCGGGCCATCTTCGTCCTCCAGAGCGAGGCCAAGGTGCTCTTGCGTGTTCCCGCCAAGAGTCGCGCCGTGGGAGCGGTCGAGGCGATCGTCGCTCCGCGTTGAACGTTGAGCCAGCGGTCAGGTCCCGACGGCGTTCAAGAAGTGTGTGAGCGGCGGGCCCACCTGATCGAGATCGATCAGGAACGAGTCGTGGCCGTGGGGTGAGTCGATTTCGATGTACTCGGCCGGTACTCCCCTCGCGACCAATAGATCGCGAATCTGGATCTGCTGGTACGCCGGATAGAGCATGTCGCTATGAATACCGAGCGTGAGCGTCGGTACGTCGATACGCGCCAAGGCTGCTTCGAGTCCACCGCGGCCGCGGCCGACGTCGTGGAGATCCATCGCCTTGCCGATCACGAGATACGAGTTGGCATCGAAACGACGCACCAACTTGTCGCCGTGATACTCGAGATAGCGCTCGACCTCGAACTTCTGATCCATCGACCGGAGGGCGTTGTCGGAACCCACGATCTGCCGGCCGAAGCGTTCGGTGAACACGTTGTCGCTGCGAAACGTCACTTGTGCGACCATGCGAGCGGTGGAGAGGCCCTCGTGCGGACCGTCGCCCGGGTCGGCGGCGTAGTAATCGCCCCCTCGCCATTTGGGATCGGTCATGATCGCGCGTCGCCCGATGGAGCCCCACGCGATCTGTTGAGCCGACGCCTGAGCGCACGTTGCGATCGGCACGATCGACGCGACGCGATCGGGATACGTCGTGGCCCATTCGAGCACCTGCATTCCGCCCATCGAGCCGCCGACGACCGAGTGCCAGCGACGCACTCCGAGGTGATCGGCCAGACGAACCTGAGCCCGCACCATGTCGCGAATGGTGACCACTGGGAACCGTGAACCGTACGGCGTGCCGTCCGCGGGGTGGGCCGATGCAGGTCCGGTGGTGCCTTGGCATCCCCCCAGAACGTTCGAGCACACGACGAACCATTCGTCGGTGTCGATCGCGAGTCCGGGACCGACCGCGGCCTCCCACCACCCCGGTGTCGGATGACCGAGGTCGGCCGGTCCGGCGACGTGGCTGTCGCCCGTCCAGGCGTGGCACATGAGCACCGCGTTGCTCGCGTCGCTGTTGAGCCGACCCCACGTCTCGTAGGCGATCACCACACCATCGAGCACGTGGCCCGAATCGAGAGCGAGTTTGCGATCGAGCGTGAGGAACTGACGATGACCCACGGGATCGGTGGGTCGCCAGGCGCCCGACACGGGCAAGCGGTTGTTCATTCGGGCTCCTTTCGTCGACTCGTCGCGAGGTGACCCGTCCAGGGAAGCTTCGTTGCCGGCGAACCGGCCACATCCCCACCGCACCGGGCGGCAGGAGGCACCTTGGGGCTTCCGCCCAGGTTGCCGGGCCCGATCGCTCGGACCGCTCTGGATGAGTCGCTGTCAGATTACCGACTCAGCGGTACCGCTCCTCGGCGCTTTGGTGTTCGGGGAGTCCGACGAGTCCGGTGAAGTCGTCGAAGCGGCCCGGGCGCACCGACCCGACCGAGCCCGTGCGCGACACGACTCCTGCCGCGTCGGTCATCGCGTCGACCGAGGCGAAGAGCAGAGCCACCGGTGACACCAGGAGTCGAAAACCACGTTCGGCCAGATCGGCCGCCGTGAGGTGGGCGATACCGCCCTTCTCGGCCATGTTGGCCACGAGCGTGACGTCGGGTAACTCGCGAGCGATCTCGTCGAGTTCAGCCTCGGACTCCGGGGCCTCCACGAACACTGCGTCGACTCCCACGTCACGGGCCCGCTTTCCGCGCTCGATCGCTTCGGCCAGACCGAGCCCGCCGCGGGCATCGGTTCGCGCCGTCACGACGAGATCGGTGCGATGGTCCACGGCGGCGCGCAACTTGGCGATCCAGTCGTCGACCGGGACGACTTGCTTGTTCGGCATGTGGCCGCATTTCTTCGGCCACACTTGATCTTCGAGGAACATCCCGGCCGCACCACTCTCCTCCCACAACTCGACCGTCCGCATCACGTTCATCGCGTTGCCATAGCCGGTGTCGGCGTCCACGACGACCGACACGTCGGGGATCGCGTGGCAGATGCGTTTTGCTGTGTCGGCCATCTCGGTCTGCGTGAGATGACCGACATCGGGTTCTCCCAGCAATGCACCGGACACGGCGAAACCGGATACGAACACCGAGTGGAATCCGGCTCGTCGTGCGACGAGCGCCGAGACCGCATCGAAGACACCGGGCATGATCACTGTGTCGCGTCGGGCCAACCGGACGCGCAACGCTTCGGCGGTCACGCGGTCACGCCGAGCTTCTCGAAGGCCACGCCCTTCAGACGCTTGTAGTCGACCTTGCCGTTGGGTGCCCGGCCGATGGTGTCGACGATCACGAGGTGCCGCGGCGCCTTGTACGCGGCGAGTGACGACTTGACGTGCGCATTGAGGTCGTCGAGGGTGGGCGTCGACCCCGGCGTTGCCTCGACGACCGCGCAGATCGTCTCGCCGAAGCGCTGATCGGGAATACCGACCGCGACGGCATCGCGCACCGACGGATGGCGCTTCAGCGCCTCTTCCACTTCTTCGGGGAACACCTTCTCGCCACCGGTGTTGATGCACACCGAGCCGCGTCCGAGAAGGTTGATCGTTCCGTCGGCGAGCACTTCGGCCCAGTCTCCCGGAACGCTCCAGCGCCGCCCTTCGAACGTGCGGAAGGTCTGGGCGGTCTTGGCTTCGTCGCGGTAGTAGCCGAGCGGAATGAAGCCGCCCACGGCCACCAGACCGCGTTCACCCGAGCCTGGTTCGACGCGCCGACCGTCCTCGGTGAACACGGCGCACGCCGGTCCGAGTTGGAACTTCGCGGTCTCGCTCGCGGCCCCGGCCGCACTCACCGACCCACCGAGTCCCACGGCTTCTGACGATCCGAAAGAGTCGAAGAGCACGACCTGCGGAATGTGCTTGAGCAGGCCCTGCTTGTTCTCCTGGCTCCACATCACACCCGACGACGACATGACCATGAGACTCGACAGATCGTGTCGGCCCGGATGGGCCTCGAGATTTTCGAGAATCGGACCAGCGAACGCTTGGCCCACGATGACGAGTGTCTGCACTCTGTTGCGCGTCACTTCGCCGAGAAGTTCGTCCACGTCGAACGAACGCGACGGCAACGTGACGATGGAGCCGCCCAGATTCATGGTGATGAGGCTCGAGAACTGGCCGGTGCCGTGCATCAAGGGACACGCCGAGAGCGTCACGAGCGGAGGCACGCTCTCTCCGATACGGCTGACCAACTGCGCGAGCGACTCGGCTGGAGGAACGCCGACCAAGGCCTGTCCGCCCGCGCCCAAGACGTTGAAGAGATCGTCCTGGCGCCACATCACACCCTTGGGCATGCCGGTCGTACCGCCGGTGTAGAGAAGGAGGAGGTCGTCGGGGCTGCGCCCCCACGGACCGCGCACCGGACCGCTCACCGTTCGGGCCACGACGTCGTCGTAGTCGACGGCCCACGACGGAACCTCGTGCGAGCCGTCGGTGACGCAGTACCAGCGCTTCACCTTCGGAAGTCGAGAGCGAACCTCGTCGAGCAGCGGGACGAACGTCGCATGGAAGACCACCGCTTCGGCATCGGCGTTGTCGAACAGGTACGTCACTTCTTCGGGGCCGTACCGGTAGTTGGTGTTGACCGGAGCGAATCCGCCCTTGAACGCCGCCACGTACGTCTCGAGATATTCGGGCCCGTTGTAGAGGTACGCCGCGACCTTGCTTTGTTTGGTGAGTCCGGCCGCGATGAAGTCGGCGGCCAGCGCCGCGGTGCGGTCGTCGAACTGCTTCCAGGTGAAGAGCCGGTCGCCCTGGATCTGACACGGGGCATTCGGTGTCTTGGCGGCGATCGCCTCGTAGACGTCGGCGAAATTCCAGTCGGTCATGCGTCCCCCTCCGAACGACGCTTACGGTAACCGACGCTCTAGGGCCGTCGAAGCCGGACCGGACCCTTGGCGGTGGCGGGGTCGACGACCCGCCCCCCTTGTGTGAAGACGAGGATTCCGCGGGCGTTCAAGCGCCGGGCCGCGGCGCGAACCGGCTCCATCAGGTCTCGCCAGTCGTCATCGCGTTCGGCCGGTGCGACTTCTGCCCGCGCAACCTCGGACGGACACAGAGTGCCGCTTCGGCTGGCGAGCATCGTCTCGATTCGCACCTCGAGTCGCCGGTCGAGATCGGTGATGCGGGTGCGTCGGCAGCGATCACTGCAGAACTTGACCTCGTCCCAGGTGCGCTCCCACTTCTTGCGCCACTCGAAACGGCGGCCACACGAGGCACAGAACTTGTCGGCGAGCGGCGCGCGATCGACCACGTCAGCGCGGGAGGCCGAGGACTCGTTCGCCGAGGATGTTGCGCATCACGTTCGAGGTGCCACCCATGATCGTGTATCCGGGCGCGTACGCGAGACCCTGGGTGATCTGATTCCAGAGCGTGGCTTCCGGGCCGAGGGTGCGACTCACGAACTGCGCCACGTCCCACTCGTGCTCGGTGCAGAAGCACTTGGTGGCGGCCGAGAATCCGGCCGGCGCCTGATGGAGCACCTCGCGGATCACCAGGATGCGGCCGATGCGGTACTTCTCCTCGAGCCGGGCGATCTCCTGGCGCACTCGTGGGTCGGAACGGTCGGCGCGCTCGAGGGCGACTTTGTACAGAGCGTGGTTGGAGACGAGTCGGTCGATTCCGCCTCGTTCGTGCTCCAGTTGGCGCATCGTCTGCTTGAAGGCGCTTCCCTCCACTCCCACCAAGTTCTCGATCGGCACGCGCACGTCGGTGAAGAACACCTCGCAGAAGTGTCGATTGGTGGTCATGTCCTTGATGGGACGAACCTCGATGCCGGGGGTGTCCATCGGGACGATGATCTCGCTGATGCCGGCGTGCGGCGGACCTTCAGTGGTCGTGCGGCAGATCAGATAGCAGTAGTCGGCGACGGCACCGAAGCTCGTCCAGATCTTCTGGCCGTTGATGACCCACTCGTTGCCGCTACGCACCGCTTGCGTCTTGAGCGACGCGAGATCAGATCCCGAGTTGGGCTCGGACATGCCGATGCACCACACGCTCTTGCCCGCGAGGATGTCGGGGAGATACTCGGCCTGCTGATCGGGGCGTCCGTAGGTCATGAGAGCCGGACCCATCTGACGATCGGCGAACCACATCGATCCGATGGGAGCGCCGGCGCTGATCAGTTGCTCACCGATGATCAGACGATCGATGGCCGGACGACCACCTCCGCCGAATTCCTTCGGCCACGTGAGGCCGATCCAACCGCGGGCACCGAGTTCGGCGGCGAATTCCTTCGACCACCCGTTGATCCACGAGTCGTTGGCCCGGCCGTACTTTTCGACGGCCTTCGTCGCGACCTCGCGCGCTTCGTCGCGCAGGGCGATCTGGTCGGCGGTCCAGGCGAATTCCACGAGGGAAGTCTCGCCGATCGACGGGGTGTTCCACCAAGACCAGGCCTGTGAACTCGAACGCACATGAAAGACTGGCCATGTGAACGACCAGGAGGCCCGTCTCGCCGAGCCCTACGTGCTCGAACCGACCGCGGTCGAGCGCTTCCGGGTCGACGGGCACGTGGTCGTGCGCGGCCTGGCTCCACGAGATCTGGTCGAGCACTACAAGCCGGCCATCGACGATGCGACCATGGCTCTGCGCTGGGACAAGCGCCCGCTCGAGGAACGCGACACCTACGGCCGAGCCTTCATCCAGTCGGCCAACGTACATCGCCACGATCCGGCCGTCGCCGAATTCGCGCTGGCCCGGCGGTTCGCGCGGGTGGCCGCCGAGTTGCTGGAGTGCGACGGAGTGCGGCTGTACCACGATCAGGCGTTGTACAAGGAGCCCGGCGGAGGCTTCACGCCGTGGCACCAGGATCAGGTCTACTGGCCGCTCGACTCCGACCGCACCGTCACGATGTGGATGCCACTCGTCGACATCCCGCGTGAGGTTGGTGGCATGACCTTCGCCAACGGCTCGTGGCGACACGGAAACCTCGGCGAGTTGGTGATCGGCGACGCTTCGCACGAGTACTTCGACACCGTGGTCGCCGAACGCGGTTTCAGGTTGACGACGCACGGACCGTTCGCGGCCGGTGACGCGACGTTCCATCGCGGCTGGACACTGCACTCGGCACCAGCCAACGACAGCGACCTCATGCGGGCCGTCCTCACCGTCATCTACTTCGCCGACGGCACGCGGGTCACACCGGCCGATCACCCGGCACGCCAATTCGATCTGAAGTTGTGGCTCGGTGGCGGTGAGCCGGGTTCGTTGGCCGACGGACCTGGGAATCCGCTCCTGTGGCACCGGTCCTGGGAACCCTGATTCCGTGGAGCGTCGCGCGTTTCATCTACTCGCCAAACCGACCGGGGCGACGTGCAATCTCGACTGCTCGTACTGCTTCTTCTTGTCGAAGGACGCGCTGTATCCCGAACAGAGCCACCGGATGTCGTCGGAGACGCTCGAGCGATACCTGTCGCAATTGCTGGATGCTCAGCCCGACGGCGAGGTGAACGTCGCCTGGCAGGGCGGCGAGCCGACACTCATGGGTATCGAATTCTTCCGTTCGGCGATCGAGATCGCTGAACGTATGCGACGTCCACGCCAGACCCTCGCACATTCCGTGCAGACGAACGGCGTTCTGATCGACGAAGCCTGGGCCGGGTTGTTCGCCGAGCATCGCGTGCTCGTGGGGCTCAGCATCGACGGGCCGGCGCGTCTGCACGACGTCCACCGGGTCGACAAGAAGGGGGCGGGAACACACACCCAGGTGAAGGCGGCCTGGGATCTGCTCCGCTCGCACGGTGTCGACGTGAACGTGTTGTGCTCGGTGTCGAACGCGAACGCCGACGAGCCGCTCGCCGTGTATCGCTACTTCCGCGACGACTTGGGTGCGGAGTTCGTCCAGTTCATCCCGATCGTCGAGCGGGCCACACCGCTGACTCTCGACATCGCCGAAAAGGGGTGGAGCGACAAGCCCGGTCGGCGACGCATCCTGTACACGCAGACCGGCACCGTCACCACCAGTCGCTCGGTCACCGGCCGCCAGTACGGCGAGTTCCTCACGGCGATCTTCGACGAGTGGGTGAAGCGCGACGTCGGTCGGGTGTTCGTGCAGATGTTCGATGTCACGCTCGGCGCCCACGTGGGCCAGTACTCGCTTTGCATCCATTCACCCACGTGCGGTGATGCCCTGGCCCTCGAGTTCAACGGCGACCTCTACTCGTGCGACCACTTCGTGGAGCCCGATCATCTGCTCGGGAACGTCCATGAGACTCCGTTGCGCACGTTGGTCGACGACGAACGCCAACGGGCATTCGGAAAGCACAAGCAGTCGTCGCTCCCCCGCCAGTGCCGTGAATGCGACGTGCTGTTCGCGTGTCACGGCGGATGTCCGAAGGATCGCTTCACGACCACCGCCGACGGCGAGTTCGGCCTCAATCACCTCTGCGAGGGTTACCTGCACTTCTTTCGCCACACGGCTCCGGCGATGACGACGATGGCCGACCTCGTGCGGTCCGGCCGTTACGCCGACGAGATCATGAACCGCTGATCGCGGCGTCCACCCAGGCCGACAAGGCCGCGCGGTTCGCGGCAGTATCGGTACGACGGGTGGTGGGCAGTCGATGAATCGGCCGCTCGGCGCGATCGCACCAGAACCGTCCGTTCGGCACACGACTGCCGGTCGCGACGAGCCACACGATCGTGTCGGCGCCTTGTTCGGCGGTACGCAGGATCGGTGCCGTGATTCGGGCGAAACCAGGAAGCGACGAACGCACGCCAGGTGTGTCGGCCCAACCCGGGTGCATGCAGGCGAAGGTGACGTCTTGTCGTCCCCCGGCGTCGATCTCGTTGAGTGTCACCTGCATCCGTTTGGCGATCGCGTACTGGCGAGTGCCGTCGTATCGTTCGGGGCTCATCTCCGGCGATTCCCCCCGATCGAATCGCGGTAGCGGTGCCGCGTACATCCCGCCCGACGACACCGTGACGACGCGACCACCCGTGAGCAGTTCGGAGAGTTCGCGAGTGAGAAGACGCGGGCCGAGGACGTGCGAGGCGACGGTCGCTTCGTGGTCCTGCGGTGTGACTCGGCGATCGGCGGTGAGCGCACCGGCGTTGTGCACGAGGGCGTCGATGCGGCGACTGCGGGAAATCAGTGTGGCCGCGGCGCGACGGACGGCGTCGAGATCTCCCATGTCGGCGACCACCGTGATCGCGCGATCGGCCCCGAGCAGACGTTCACGAACGGCCTCAGTGCGGGCTTCATCGCGTCCGATGAGAACCAGATCGGCGCCCAAGCGGTCGAACTCGAGTGTCGCGGCCAGACCCAGACCCGAGGTCGGGCCGGTGACCACGACCGTGCGTCCGCTCAGTCGGCCGGGCGGAAACGATTCCCAGTGGCCGAGGCGCGACCGCACGGCCGGGCCGACGCGCGAGAAGCCGCCCACGATGGTGGCGTCGAGGACCCGGTCGGCCATGCGATCGAACATGACCCCATTCCAGCGTTCCGAGCGGCGACGTGCGACATCGACGAGCCCATGGCCGACCGGCAGGGGTCACAACGGGGATAATGGGTGGATGAGCGACCATTCGCCGACGCACGCGCATCCTCACGTGCACGGGCCCGACTGCGGCCACGTGATGGTCGAGCACGACGACCACGTCGATTTCGTGCACGACGGACATCGGCATCGCCAACACGGCGACCACTGGGACATGTGCGATTCAGCGGACTGTGTGGCGCACTCGCATCACGAGCACGTGCACGGACCCGGATGCGGGCACCAGGCAGTCGCTCACGGTGATCATGTCGACTATCTGCACGACGGTCACCTTCACGCTCTCCACGACGACCACTGGGACGAACACTGACCGTCAGTGATCGTGCCCGTCGTGGTGCTGATGCTCGGTGACGACCAATTGGTCGTGCACACGCGACAACCCCACCCCGAAGGTCGCCAACAAGTTCTCCGGCGTCAACACCACATCCGGCGGCCCATCGGCGATCAAGCGTCCCGCCAGTAGCAGCACCCGATCGCACATCGACGCCTCGCCGATGTCGTGCGTCGCCGTCACCACCGCGGATCCACGGGCCCGCTCCGTCTCGACGGCCTTCAGATACGCCGCGCGGCCAGCCGCATCGAGCCCACTCGTCGGCTCGTCGAGTAGGAGCAATCGAGCCCGGCGAGCCAGCGCCTGAGCCAGATACACGCGCTGCTGTTGTCCTCCCGACAAATCCCGAAGGGCGACCTCGGCCAGTTCGGCGATCTCCATCGTCGCCATCGCATCGGCCACCGCGGTCTCGTCCTCGGCCGATTCCCGCTCGAAGCGCCCCCGATGGTCGAAGCGGCCCATGCGCACGACGTCGACCGCACGAAGCGGTAGAGCCAACGCGTTGCGATGGAACTGGCTCACGTACGCGATCGACCGACTCGCGGCCCGAGGCTCTCCGCCGAGCACCTCCACCACCCCACCCAACGGCGGCAGCAAACCGGCGAACGTCTTCAACAGCGTCGATTTGCCCGAACCATTGGAACCCACGAGTGCGATCGAACCACCCGACGCGACGAACGTGTCGACACCGTCGAGCACGTGGTGGTCGCCGTAACCGACGGCGAGCCGGCGGGTCACCACGACAGCGTTCACGCGGACCTCGGCGGTACGAGCGACCGAACGAACAACACGACGAAGAAGATCACGACTGACACGAGAACAACCGTGGCCCCGGCCGCCCAGCCGTAGTGATACGAGAGCAGCAAACCCACGTACGTCGACATAACGCCCACGACCGAGGCCCACAGCATCATCACACCGACCCGGCGAGCGAGCAGTGAGCCCACCCCCGCCGGCGCGAGCAGCATCCCGAAAACCAGCAACGAGCCGACCGTCTGGAACGCGACCACGATCGTTCCTGCTACGAGTGCGAGCATCAACTGGTGGTAGCGGTTGGCCCGGTATCCCATCACGCTGGCGAGATCGGGATCGAAACACAGCAGCAGAAACGGGCGAGCCGACCACATCGCCACTCCGCCCACCACCAGGACCGCGATCGACAGAGCCACGAGGTCGCCGTTGCTCACACCCAGGAACTCCCCGAACAGAATCGTCTCCACGCTCGTGGTGATGGAGTCCGAACTCGAGATCACCACGATGCCGAGAGCCAGCAAACCCACGAAGAGCAGGCCGATCGCGGCGTCGCTCGAGAGCCGTGAGCGTCGCGTCACGACACCCACACCACCGATCATGACTCCGGCACCCACCGCGGCGCCGAGCATGGTCGGCCAGCCGATGAGGAGCGCTCCGGCCACACCCGGTAGCACGCCGTGAGCGAGCGCGTCGCCGATGAAGGACAGGCCACGCAGAACGACGTAGGTGCCGACGATCGCACAGGCGATCGACACCAGTGAGCCGGCGAGCAGAGCTCGCATCATGAAGTCGTTGTCGACGAACGGATCGAGCAACGGTCCCACTCGGGACACCCTATGAATTCGCCGTCAGGGCCGCCACGATGTCGGACGCGAGGTTGAGCAGGAACGAGCGATACAAGTTGTCTTCGGGCACGAGATGTGTCGCCAACTCGACCACACGCGTCCCGGTCTCCTTCGCCAGCGCATCGGCCACATCGGTCGGTGTTCCCAATTCGGTGAAGATGACGGATGTGCCGGTCTGGTCGATGGCCCTTTTCAGATCGGCCAGATTGGCCGCGGTCACGTCGGCCGCCGAGCTCAATCCCGGCACGATCGATCCGACGAGGGTGAAGTCGTAGTGATCGGCGAAGTAGGCGAGCGAGTCGTGACCGGTGACCAGCAGGCGTCGCTCGACCGGGATCGACGTCAGCAATTGCACGATCACGCCGTCCACGTCCTTCAGATCGGTGATCACACGCGCCACGCGATCAGGAACGTCCAGACCGATGGCCGTCAGCTCGCGGCCGAGCGCATCCACCACTGATGCCATCGCCAGCGGATCGGTCCAGAAGTGCGGATCGCCGTCGAGGGCGTCGACGTGATCGGTTGCACGAAAAACGCGAACTCCGTCCTTCTCGGCCGACTCCAAGGTCTCGACCAACTTTTCCTCGAGGCCGAGACCGTTGGCCACGACGAGATCGGCGCCGTTGATCGCCTCCACGTCCTTGGCCGACGGCTCCCAGTCGTGCGGGTCGACGCCGTTCGGAACGAGCACCACCACATCGGCCGCGTCACCCACGGCATCGCTCACGACCGCTCCGAGAATCGCGGTCGTGGCCACCACCGTCGGACGACCCGACGACGAGTCGTTCGAGCCGCATGCCGCCACGGCGACGAGCGCCAGGGGGCTCAGGACGAGGAACGACGAACGCGACCAACGACGCATCCATTAAATGATAATCGTTCTCATTTCTGACGACAACCCTTCGTGACCAGCCACTAGCGTCGATGTCATGCCCTCGGCTTTCCTGCACCCCTTCGCCAAACCGACCCGGGAGTCGTTCATCACCCTGGTCAAGGGCAAGGGAGCCGTGGTGACCGACTCACAGGGCCGGGACTACATCGACGGCATGGCCGCCCTCTGGTACTGCGCCGTCGGCCACGGTCGCACCGAGATCGCCCGCGTGATCGCCGAGCAGGCCGAGACTCTCGCGGGTTATTCCACGTTCGATCCGTTCACGAACCAACCGGTCGAGGATCTGGCCGCCCGCCTCTCCTCCATCGCCCCCATGGCCGACAGTCGCGTCTTCTTCACGTCGTCGGGATCCGAAGCCGTCGACACCGCCATGAAACTCGCCCGACTCGCGCATGTGCAATCGGGCCATCCCGAGAAGACCGTGATCATCTCGCGCCAGCGCGGCTACCACGGCACCACCTACGGCGGAACCAGTGCTCAGGGAATCCCGCCCAACCGCGAGGGCTACGGACCGCTCGTGGGCGACGTTCTGCAGGTGCCCGCCGACGACCTCGAAGCGCTGTCCGTCGCGATGTCGAACAGCCAGGATCGTCTCGCCGCCGTTCTGATCGAGCCCGTTCAAGGAGCCGGCGGCGTCTTTCCGCCCACTGAGGGTTACATCGAGGGTGCACGTCGCCTGTGCGATCAGCACGGTGCTTTCTTGATCTTCGACGAAGTGATCAGCGGTTTCGGTCGACTCGGACATTGGTTCGCCGCCCATCGTTTCGGTGTGCGCCCCGATCTCGTCACGTTCGCCAAGGCCGTGACATCCGGATATCAGCCGCTCGGCGGCGTCTTCGTCGGACCCGCCGTGCGCGGACCACTCGAAGCCGATCCGAACTTCTTCCTGCGGACCGGCTTCACGTATTCCGGACACCCGACCGCGTGTCGCGCCGCTCTGAAGAACATCGAGATCATCGAATCCGAAGGCCTCGTCGAACGCGCGCATCACGTCGGTCAGCGTCTGTCGGCCGGGCTTCACTCCTTGCTCTCCGACGGCCAGGTCGCCGCCGTCCGCGGCGACGGTGCGGTGTGGGCGGTTGCACAGCATTCACACATCGACCCCGTGAAGGTTCGCGATCGCATGCTCGAGCACGGAGTCATCACCCGCGCCGTCGGCACCGACACGAACACGTTCTGCCCGCCACTTGTCATCACCGACGCCCAGATCGACGCGATCATCGACGCCCTGGCAGTCTGTTCACAGCCGTGAACAAGCCGACTTTCAATCCCTTCGATCCGCAGTTCCGGGCCAACCCGTATCCGTTCTACGACGCGCTGCGCCAGCAGGACCCGGTGCACGTCACGCCGTTCGGCACGATCGTTCTGACGCGGTACGAGGACGTGGCCTTCACGTTGCGAAGCAACGATTTCAGCCGCGACATCGAAGCGAACGCCAACGAACCCACCGACCCGCTGAACAAGGCCAAGCGCGACCGCCGACGCGGCCGTGAAGGCGCGAAATCCATCCTCAACCTCGATCCGCCCGATCACACGCGGCTGCGCCGCCTCGTGAGCAAGGCCTTCACTCCGTCGGCCATCGATCGATTGCGAGCACGCGTTCAGCAACTGGTCGACGAAGTCCTCGACCGCGCGGCCGCACGAGGCGGTATGGAACTCATCGACGAACTCGCGTTCCCGATCCCGTTCCAGGTGATCTCCGACCTCCTCGCCATGCCCACCGACCGCGCCGAAGAAATGCGCGAGTGGAGCCAAATCATCACGCAGAACCTCGAGCCGACCTCCACGCTCGACGATCTCGACAAGTCCGACGAAGTCTTCGGGCTACTGATTCCCTATCTCCTGAACGTGATCGAGGATCGACGCCGGCATCCGGGCGACGACTTGTTGTCGGCCCTCATCGCGGTCGAAGAGGACGGCGACGTTCTGTCGTTGCCTGAACTCATCTCGTTCGTGGTCCTGCTCTACATCGCGGGCCACGAGACCACCGTCAATCTCATCGGCAACTCGATCAACGCACTTCTTGCCCACCCCGACCAGCTGGCTCGCTGGCACGCCGACCCGAGCATCACCACGCGCGCCATCGACGAGTGCCTGCGCCTCGACGGGCCCGTGCAGCAGACAGTTCGCGTTCCGATCGCCCCCGTCACGTATCAGGGAATCGACGGCCCGATCGTGGCCGAACCCGGGACCATCGTGACCACGGTGCTCGGCGCCGCCAACCACGACCCGTCGGTGTTCACCGACCCGCACCGACTCGATCTCTCGCGCGACAACGCGAACCGCCACGTGGCCTTCGCGGCCGGCATCCACTACTGCCTCGGCGCCAATCTCGCCCGCCTCGAAGCCGAGATCGCGGTCGGTTCGCTCGTGCGCCGTTTCCCGAGCATGCGCTCCACTGGCACCATCACCTGGCGCGATCGACTCACCATCCGCGGCGTCGATCACCTCGAACTGTCGTTCTGATCGCGCCGTCGCGCGAACCCGGCCTCAGCGCACGCGCGAGTGGTAACGCACCGCGAGATTGCCGTTCTCGTCGCGCACGTCGAACTGCTCGGAGATGTCCTCGATCCACTGGATAGTGCCGCTGCGATCCATGAGATCGGGGGCGACCGCCAGGGCGGCGATCGATCGGCCGACACCGAGCGTGGTCTGCGCCTGCGACAGGTCGCTCCCCCGCTTGCCAGCCCACTCCTGGATGAACTCGGTCGCGACCGAGCCCGGATAGATGGAGCAACAGGCGATGCCCTTCGGGCGCAGTTCGATCGCCATGTCGGCGCTGAGCCGATCGAGACCGGCCTTGCCAGCGCCGTAGGACGAACTGAAGTGATACGACATCCCACCCGGGGAGGACACGTTCATGATCGAGCCACCGACTCCACCTTCGAACAACAACGGCGCGGCGTGCCACGAAGCGACGTAGTGAGCGCGCAGGCCGATACCGACCTGGTCGTCCCAGATGCTGATCGGGTGCTCCCAGAAGCCGCCACCCCACGCCGGCGGATCGGGAATCTTGTAGACGTTGTTGACGAGAATGTTCAGCTTGCCGAAGTCGGACTTCACGCGGGCGAACAACGCTGCGATCTGCGCATCGTCGCTGTGATCGACTTGCACGGCGATACCGGTGCCGCCGGCTTCCTCGACCATCTTGACTGTCGTGTCGATGGTGAGCGGGCCCGAACCGGTGGAACGACCGGTCACGTAGATCGTGGCGCCCATCTCGGCCAAGGCGATGGCCGTGCCGCGGCCGATACCGCGACTCGAGCCGGTGACGACCGCGACTTTTCCGGCGAGCTCGCCGCTCATGCCTTCACCCCGGCCGGAGTGAATTCGAGATCGAGGCTCGTGAGTCCGCGCAACATGAACGACGGGAAGTACTCGTACTTGTTACTCGGCGGCAACGTGATCGTGTCGAGACGCTTCGAGAGTTCCTCGAGCGCCACCTTGCCCTCGAGTCGCGACAACTGCGCACCCAAGCAGAAGTGAATGCCCTTGCCGAACGCCAAGTGATCGCGCAGGTTCTCGCGGTCGGGGTCGAACGCATCGGGATTCGAGTAGAGGCACTCGTCACGGTTGGCCGACGAGAACACGATGATGAGGCGATCGCCCTTCTTGAGCGGATAGCCACCGAGTTCGGTGTCGGCTGTGACCATGCGCCACATGCCCTGAGTGGGTGTGGACATGCGCAACGTTTCTTCCACGATGCGCTCGACGCGGGACGGATCCTGCTTGACCATCTTCCACTGCTCGGGGTTCTCAGCCAGCAGGCGGATCATCTCGGTGAGCATCTTCGTCGTGGTCTCGTTGCCGGCCACGAGGAGCTGCTGGATGATGCTCAGCATCTCGGGCATGTCGAGCGGACGCTTGTCGGTGACTTCGGGATCGTCGTCTTCGATCGTTGCGTTGAGCAGGTTGGTCAGGATGTCGTCCTGCGGCTCGGTGCGACGCTTGTTCAACTGCTCGGCGAAGTAGTGCTGGAACTCGTTGACGCCGTACTCGGCCTGGATGCGCTCCTCGATCGAGATGTTGGTTCCGATTCCGGCGATCGAGTCGTCGGACCAGCGCTTGAAGTCGTCGAGGCGGTCGTCCGGGACGTTGAGGGCCTTGGCGATCACGCGCACCGGGAGCGGAACACCGAACTCGGTGACGAATTCGATTCGTCCCTTGTCGATCCACGACTCGATGAGCCGGACCGTGATCTCGCGGATGGTCGGCTCGAGTTCGGCCATCACCTTCGGGTGGAAGGCGCGCGACACCAGTCGGCGATAGCGCGTGTGATCGGGCTGATCGGCCGTGAGCATGGTGCTCACGCGCGGATAGCCCTCGGCGTAGACCTCTTCGAACCGCTTCCGGATCTCGGCCGGCAAGGGCATGCCCGACGAACCGAACTGCGACGAGTACGTCTGCGGGTCGCGCAACGTCTGCATCACGAGATCGTGGCGAGTGACCAACTTGATCCCCATGCCCGGAATTTCCATCACCGGGGCGTCCTCGCGCATCTTGGCGTAGTGCGGGAAAGGACACTGCATGGTGGCCGGATCGAACGGGTTGAACTTGCTGATGTCGACGGTCATGTCTGGTCTCCTGGGTCGCTGACGAATTGGTTCACTACTGCCGGGTCACTGGCCGGCCAACCGCTCGACCACGGGGGCCACGGCCTCCATGACCGACGAGCCGAAGCTCACGTACGAAATTCCGAAGCGCTCGCGGCGCTCGGTGATGCGATCGCAGATCTCGTCGACCGACCCGATGAGTACGTTGGGGTGGTCGCCGAACTGCTCGGGCGTCAATCCGAACATCGGGGCCATCTTCGCGCGGGTTCCGGCTCCGTCGGGTGTCACGATCGTGAAGTACGCGGCGATCTCCAACTCGATCTTCGAGAAGCGACTGCCCGCACCGTCCTTGATCCACTGGATCTTCTGATCGGTGAGTTCGGCAGTCGATGATCCGATGCCCTCCGGACCGAGGCGTCCGGTGGAGTTGTTGAAGTTGAGGCTCACGATGTCGGCTTCACGACCTGCGATGGTGAGAACGCGCTTGGCCCCACCACCGATCATGATCGGAGGGCACGGCTTGTTGACCGGCTTCGGGACCGCTTCGAATCCGACGGCGTGCACGTGTTTTCCGTCGATGTTCAGCTCGCCGTCGGCGAACGAGGCGCGAATGAGGCCGATCACCTCTTCCATGCGGTCGAGGCGAGTGCCAGCCGAGTCGAACGGAATGCCCATCGCCTCGTACTCGTTCTTGAGCCAGCCGGCCCCGATACCCAGTTCGAGGCGACCCTCGGAGAAGAAGTCGAGCGTCGCGAGTTCCTTGGTGAGCATCACCGGGTTGCGGTAATCGACGCACAGCACACGGCATC
>CAYNKE010000003.1:0-13131 GCA_964397715.1 uncultured Bifidobacterium sp.
TTGAGGGGCTAGTGATCGTAAGATCGTGGGGGTTCAAGTCCCCCCTTCGACACCAGTGACGATTGCACCCGTCTTGCGAGTCGTGCATCACTAGCGTGTCATCGTGAGTCGTTCTTTCCGCATCGCCGTCGTTCTGGCCAGTCTCTGGGCCACGACGGCGTGGACTCCACCCCCGGACGGTCAGCGCACGGCCCTGGTGGTCGGCGGTGTGTCGGCTCCGGCGTCGTGGGGTGGCGTGGTCGTCCGACTGATCACGACCGACGGCAATTTGTGTTCGGGAACGTTCCTCAGCCCGTCGTGGGTCCTGACCGCCGGTCACTGCATCGCCGATCGCGCCACGATCTACACGGGCTCGACGAGTGTTGGTTCGCTCTTCTCGGCCGGGGGTGCGCGGGGATTCGCCCACCCGTACTTCTCGATCACGAGTCTCTCGGTGCGTTACGACTTCGGCCTCTATCGCCTCGACGCACCGGCTTCCATCGACCCGGCGGCGCTGCCGTCCGTCGCGTCCTACGACGACACCTGGGGCTGGCAGACAGGTGGCCAGGTGACCGTCCTCGGATGGGGCCGTACCGCGGCGAACGGACCCATCGCCTCGACCCTTCAGTCGGCCAATCTCTCCGTGGTGTCGGACGCGGATTGTGCTCGACTCGACCTGGCCCTCGGCAACGTGTACGACCCGTCGACGGCGCTCTGCACCTTGTCGCCGATCGCCACGGCCTGCAACGGAGACTCCGGGGGTCCGGTCGTCGCTCTGGGAAGTGACAACAAATACCGCATCGTGGGTGTCACGAGTTACGGGCCGGCCGATTGCGACGGACACAGTGTCGCGGCCTGGGCGCCCGCGGGGTTGGCCTGGGTTCGTTCGGTGACCGGGCTCGAACTCGGCGGCGCGAGTGCGATCACCGGCGGCTTGGAGGTCACGCGCATCTTCGGTGCCGATCGCTACGAAACCGCGGCTGCGGTCTCCGCCGACTGGAAGTCAACCGACGAGGTGTTCGTCGCCACCGGTACCAAGTTCCCCGACGCCCTGGCTTCAGGAGCGGCAGCGTCGCGTTTCGACGCGCCGGTCCTCCTCGTGGATGCATCTGGTGTTCCGCAGTCCACCCAACTCGAGTTGGCCCGTCTACGACCGTCCAAGGTGTACGTGGCAGGAGGGACCGCCGCGGTGTCGGACCTGGTCGAGCAGCAGCTCCGATCTCTCGGTTCGTTCGAGGTCGTTCGCGTGGGAGGGGCCGATCGATACGAGACGGCGAGCAAATTCACGCAAGTGGCCTGGGCCGGTCAGACGAGCCCGGTGGTGTGGGTCGCGAGCGGTCGTGACTTCGCCGATCCGTTGATCGCCTCGGCGGCCGCGGCGGTGTACGACCGTCCCTTCGTGCTCATTGATGGTTTGGCTCCGCTGCCTTCGTTCACCCGCGCGCTCGTGCAGTCCCTGGCCCCGACGACAATCAGGCTCGTGGGGGCGGATCAATCGTTCTCGGCTTCGGTCGTCGCCGAACTCGCCGCATTCGCCACCGTGATTCGGAACAACGAACCCGATGTCTCGGACCGATCGGCCGGAGTGTGGGCCGGAATGACGATCTCCAAGTGGGCGGCGGTGGCGACCGCCGCCAATTTCCCTGATGCGTTGGCTGCGGTCCCGTTCTCGGCGTTCGATCCGGTGTCTCCTTTGATGCTCATTCCGCCGACCTGTGTTCCGGCGAGTGTGCGCGATCGCATCGCCCGACTCGGGGTCGACAGTCTGGCGATCTTCGGCGGACCGGCTGCGGTGAACGAGCCGGTCGAGTCGTTGAAGGCGTGCTGACGTTCGTTCAGAGTGCGGCGGTGATGGCCGCGAGAAGATCGTCGTAGTCGTCGTGGGCGTCGAAGTGAGGAAACTCGCGTTTGACGTTCTCGGGCGCATGGAAGAGGAAACCGGCGTGTGCGGCTCCCAGCATGGCGGTGTCGTTGTACGAATCGCCGGCGGCTATGACTCGGTAATTGAGCGCCCTCAGGGCCTCGACGGCGTGTCGCTTCTGGTCGCTCATCCGTAACTCGTAATCGACGATCCGATCGTTGTCGACCACCAGGCGATGACACAGCAAGGTGGGCATACCGAGCAGGCGCATGAGGGGTCGCCCGAATTGTTCGAAGGTGTCCGAGAGGATCATCACCTGAGTGCGCTCACGCAATTCGTCGAGAAAGGCACGGGCGCCAGGCAGCGGTTCGAGTGTTCCGATCACGGAGGCGATTTTCGACATGGTGAGGCCGTGTTGGTCGAGAATGGCGAGGCGCCCAGCCATCAGTCGGTCGTAGTCGGGCTCGTCGCGAGTGGTGCGGCGGAGTTCGGGAATACCGGTCGTCTCGGCGACGGCGATCCAGATCTCCGGAACGAGAACGCCTTCCAGGTCGAGGGTGACGACGGTCTGCGATGCCGAGGTTGCGACCGCCATCAGCGAGCTCCCGTTGCTTCGCGAACCCGGTCCTGGAACCACTGGAGACCGCGTTCGTGTTTGGGGCTCAAGGGACCGGCTTCGTAGACGCCGGCGTCGAGGTTGCGCTGGACGAGTTCGGCGATCGCTTGATCCTCGTCGAGGGTCACGTTGGACATCTCGACCATCCGGGCCATCTTCTCTTCGGAGACGTCGTGGGCGAAGTAGTCGTAGACGACCGCGGTCCGTGATGGTGAGAGCGGCACGATACGCTCGATGTTCATCCCGTCGGAGTACACGTTGATGGCGAGGTTGGGATAGCGGAAGACCCAGACGCCGGCGGAGGACGATCCGGCCACCTGGCCGGCACGGTGAATGCAGTACGTGCGATCGGGTACGTCGACCGAGTACGTCTTCATGTCGACCGCGGAGTTGAGCAGCGGATGGAGTAGGGGAACGTGGTATCCCTCGAGGTAGTTGTCGACGTAGGTCTTCCAGTTGCACTCGAGCGTGCGTACGACACGTCGTCCGTACGTGAACGCGTCGAAATCGTGTGTGCGGACGGCGGTGTCGAGCGTTCCGAGTGTCGAGGCGAGCGAGGGAGCCTCGTTGTCGAGGTTCACGAAGACGAGTGGGCCCCATGTCTCGACCCGGATCGTCCGCAGTGAGTGCTCGTCGGCTGGCGGGGCCTCACCGAAGTCGCGAGCCGACTTCAGCGAACCGTCCCAGGCGAAGGCCCAGCCGTGGTAGCGACACACGAGATTGCCGGTCTGGCCGCAACCGGGCCACTGGATCACGCCGGCGCGGTGCGGGCACACGTTGTGGTAGCCACGAAGTCTCCCGTCAGGGTCGACGACGACCAGGAGTGGATAGCCCGCTACGTCGTCGGCGACGTACTGCCCGGGACGACTCAACTCGGCGGTGACTCCGAACATCAGCCACTCCGACCCCCAGATGGCTCGTCGCTCGTTCTGGTACTGGTCGACGTCGGAGTACCAGCGGGCCGGAAGGGCGCGAATCATGCTCCCATCGTAGGGCTCGTCAACCGAGACGACCCAGGACGGGATGCGGAGCCGGGAGGACGATCGGATGACCGAGCCAGATCCCGACGTTGTCGCCGGTGCGGCCGTTCGGACCCTCGTCGTGCAGTTCGAGAACGAGTGACGCCACGGCCTCGGTGGGCATCCATCCGGCGATTTCTTCCGGCGTTGCCGGTCGCCCCCGACCGTGAAGGATCGCTTCGCGCATCATCTCGCTGTCGGTCGCGCCGAGGCAGATGTTGTTGACGCGAATCCCGTGCCGCCTCAGATCGTGGGCCCACGTCTGCGTGAAGCCGTTGAGGGCCCATTTGGACGCGTCGTACGCATCGAACGGGCCGGGACCGAGCGGTCGACGTGGCGCGCTCGACCAGGCACACGCTTCGGAACCCTCGTGGGAGAGGGCCACCGGATAGCCGCACGTATGGATGTGATCGGTGGCGATGTTCACGATGTGGCCCGATCGGGCCGCGATCATGTGTGGAATCACGAGTCGACCGAGAACGTATGGCGCTCGGGTGTTCACGCGCCACAAATCTTCGAGGTCGCGGACGGCTTCGTCGAGCGGCCGGTCGAGGGTCGTGAACCGAACCTGTCCGGCGTTGTTGACGAGCAGGTCGATCGAACCGAAGCGAGCGACGGTCTCGTCCACCAGGCGAGCGAGCGTCGGATCGTCGGTCACGTCGCCGGGGATCGAGAGCACGTCGACACCGAAGTTGCGGAGTTCTTCGACGGTCGGGGCAAGTTCGGGGCGGACGTCGATGACCGCGAGGGAGTAGCCGGCCCGAGCGAACACCCTCGCCAACCCGCGGCCGAATCCCACCGCAGCGCCGGTGATCAATGCGACCGGCACGACGTCAGAGCCCCATGTCCTTGGCGATGATGCTTTTCATCACTTCGGTGGTCCCGCCGTAGATCGTGGTGATTCGGGCATCGGCGTAGGCCCGGGCGATCGGGTATTCGCGCATGTATCCGTAACCGCCGAAGAGCTGGAGACACTTGTCGGCGACGCGCTTCAGCAGTTCGGTGCACCAGTACTTGGCGGCGGCCGCCTCGGCGGCCGAGAGTCGCGCGGCGTTGAGAGCGACCACACAGGCGTCGACATAGGCCTGGGCCACGTCCACCTCGGTTCTCTGTTCGGCGAGGACGAACTTGGTGTTCTGGAACGATCCGATGGTCGTGCCGAATGCCTTGCGTTCCTTCACGTAGTCGAGGGTCCAGCGCACGCAGGCCCGGGCCGAGGCCAGGCTCGCGACGGCGATCGACAGCCGCTCCTGAGCGAGGTTGGCCGTGAGGTAGTGGAAGGCTCGACCTTCGTCTCCCAGACGGTTCTCGACAGGAACTTCCACGTCGTTGAAGAACATTTCGGAGGTGTCGGCACTGGTCTGGCCGATCTTGTCGAGGTTGCGGCCGCGCTCGAAACCGGCCATGCCGCGCTCGACGACGAGAAGAGACATTCCGGCGTGTCGTTGCGTGGGGTCGGTCTTGGCCGCGACGATCACGAGATCGCTGTTGATTCCGTTGGTGATGAACGTCTTGGAGCCGTTGAGGATGTATCGATCGCCGTCGCGTCGGGCGGTCGTGGCGATGCTCGCGAGATCGCTGCCGGTTCCCGGTTCGGTCATGGCAATGGCCGTGATGAGGCTGCCATTGGCGATTCCGGGGAGCCAGCGCCGCTTCTGCTCGTCATTGCAGATGTCGACGAAGTACGGCGTCGTGATGTCGTTGTGGAGCGTGATGCCGTTGCCAGCTCCGCCGATTCCGGCGAGTGCGAGCTCCTCACCGAGGATCGCGTTGAAGCGGAAGTCGTTGCTCCCGCCACCCCCGTACTCCTCGGGAATCGCCATACCGAGGAAGCCGCTGGCCCCCGCCTTCTCGTAGAGCTCGCGGGGCGCGATTCCTTCTTCCTCCCAGCGGAGATAATCGGGCGCGATCTCCTTGGCGATGAACGTGCGAAAACTTTCGCCGAACGCCAGGTGCTCGTCGGCGTAGAGAGTGCGTTCCATGGACGTCTCCTCAGGCCCAGCCGCCGGCGTACGCGACGAACTGTCCGGTCGTGAAGCGGCTCGACCCGTCGAGAAAAGCCATGCAGAAAGAAGCGAACTCGGTCATGGTGCCGAGCCGTCGCATCGGCACTTGAGCCTCGATCTTCGCGCGCACCTCGGGATCGGTGGCGCCACTCGACTTCAAGAAGGCTGGGAAATCCATGAAATTGGTGCCGACCGCGTTCACTTGAACTCCGGTCCGGGCGACTTCGTCGGCGACGTTCTTCACGAGCATGGTGGCTCCGGCGCGAGCGGCTGAGTACAGAGGTGCGCCGGGAGTGGGACGTGCGGCTGAAGCACTGGTGATGATCAGAACCTGGCCTTGGCCGACCTCCATCATCGGGGGCACGACCGCGCGCATGAAGTTGTACGGCGCTTCGACGCAACCCACCAAGACCTTGCGGAGGTCGTCGACTGACGACTTCACGAAACGTCCGGTCACGATGTCACCGGAAAAAGCCACCGCCGAGTCGATCCGGCCGAACTCGCGTTGAGCGGCCTCGACGAGGGCCGTCGATCCGACCCCGGCGAGGTCGGAACCGCCCGGCACCGACACCAACCGGCGACCGAGGGACGCGATCTCGGCCGCCAAATCGGGGTCCGCATCCCCGACCACGAGGTCGAAACCGCGTCCGGCGAGGATGCGGCACAGGTCGGGTCCGACATAGAAACGGCCATCGGCGACGATGGCGACAGGATTGCTGCTCATGGGGCGAAGGTAGTGCACGGTACTAACGTCGGCCGAAGGGGGGACATCGTGACGTCGAATCGTGTGCAGGACTACGAGGGATTTCAGGGCCGGATCGGGCGAACGCTCGCTGATTCCGAGCCGTGGTGGCCGACGCGGAAGCAGCCGGGGGAGGGTTCGCCGAACGTCATCGTCATCCTGTTCGACGATCTGGGTTTCTCCCATCTCGGTTGTTACGGCTCCACGATCGACACGCGGAACATCGATCGGCTCGCCGGCGAGGGTCTTCGGTTCACCAACTTCCACGTGACGCCGCTGTGTTCGCCAACTCGGGCGGCACTGCTCACCGGGCGCAATCACCACGCAGTCGGGATGCGCTCGATTTCCAACTTCAATTCCGGATACCCGCACATGCGCGGGCACATCTCCAACAACGCGGCCACGATCGCCGAAGTTCTGCGCGAGACCGGCTACGCGACGTTCGCGCTCGGAAAGTGGCACCTCTGTCCGATGACTGATTGCTCGGCGGCCGGTCCGTTCGACCAGTGGCCGTTGCAGCGCGGCTTCGATCGCTTCTATGGATTCCTCGACGGGGAGACCGACCAGTTCCACCCCGAACTCGTGTACGACAACCACTGGATCGAGCCCCCGGGTCGTCCCGAGGACGGGTATCACCTGAGCGAAGACCTCGTCGACAAAGCGATCGAGTTCGTGCACGACTCGAAAGGCGTGCGTCCCGATCGCCCCTTCTTCATGTACTTGGCCTTCGGGGCGACCCATGCGCCGCACCAGGCTCCGCGGAACTACCTCGAGAAGTATCGCGGCGTCTTCGACGAGGGTTGGGACGTGTGGCGCGAGCGCTGGTTCCACCGGCAGAAAGAACTCGGTGTCGTGCCGCCCGACACCGAGCTGGCGCCGCGCAACCCGGGTGTCGAGGCCTGGACCGATTTGTCGGAGAACCAGAAGCGTCTGGCTTGCCGTCTGCAAGAGGCTTACGCGGCCTTCCTCGATCACACCGACGACCAGATCGGCCGACTCATGTCATCGCTCGAGAATCTCGGAATCGCCGACGACACGATGGTCGTGCTCCTTGCCGACAATGGCGCGAGCCAGGAGGGTGGCCCGTTCGGTGTTCTGCACGAGATGAAGTTCTTCAATTTCCTCATCGAGACCCCTGACGAGGCCATCGCGCGGATCGACGAGATCGGTGGGCCGCACTCGCACAGCAACTATCCGTGGGGATGGGCTCAAGTCGGCAACTCACCGTTCAAGTGGTACAAACAGAACACTCATGAGGGTGGAATCCACGTTCCGTTCATCGTCAGGTGGCCGCGGGGACTCGACGCGAGGGGCGAAACGCGCGACCAGTTCCATCACGTGAACGATGTGGTGCCCACCATTTACGAAGTCCTCGGCGTGACACCCCCGGCCACCTACCGAGGCTTCGAACAGATGCCGGTCTCGGGCACTTCGATGAAGTACACGTTCGACGCCCCTGCTGAGCCGAGTCGCAAGAAGGTTCAGTACTACGAAATGCACGGGCATCGGGCGATCTACGCCGATGGCTGGAAGGCCGTGACCCGTCACCAACCTGGAGTGTCGTTCGACGACGACCAGTGGGAGTTGTACAACGTGGCCGCCGATCGATCCGAGATCCACGACCTCGCGGCGTCGGAGCCCGAGCGTCTACGCCGAATGATCGACCTGTGGTGGAGCGAGGCCGAGCGAGAGGGAGTTCTGCCCCTCGACGATCGCGGTCTCGAATTGATGGGGGTGCGTTTCGCGGAGAACACACCGCATCGCCCGGACCGTACGTACGTCTATCGGCCGCCGATGGCGCCACTTCCGGCTCAGGCGTCCGCGGCACTCGGTGGGCGCAGTTGGGATCTCGACGCCGATGTCGTCCTGGCGCCGGGTCAAGGTGGAGTGATATTCGCCTCGGGAACCGAGAACTCCGGCCTGAGCGTCTTCGTCGAGGACGACCGTTTGGCGTTCGACTACAACATCTTCGGCGAACACCACGTGGTCCATTCGACGGAGCGTGTTCCGAACGGGCGCTCGAAGTTGTCGTTGACCTTCCGTCGAGAAGGAAAGACCGGAACGGTGACTCTCCTCATCGACGATCGCGAAGCAGGTCACCTGGAGCTGCCCTTCGTGATGCGGACTCTGAGCAGCGTCGGTCCGTCGGTCGGATACGACCACGGTTCACCGGTCGCCGAATCTCACGCCGGCCGTCGAGACGGCGTTCCGTTCGAGGGCGAACTTCGTCGCCTCGAAATTCGACTTGTCAAAGCGGGCGGCGAGGCCGGCGTCGCTGCATCAGAGGCTCGAGCCCAGATGGGGCGGCAGTAGCGCCCGCTCAATGGGTGGGAATCGAGACTTCGAGCAATTCGAAGGTTCCGCTCAGCCGGGCCGTCGATCGAGGCGGAATCACGGCCGAGGTCGCTTCGGGAGCGTCGATCGAACGATCCTCGACCGTCCCGGCCGCGTGCCCCCGCAGAACGAAGAAGAAGCGGAATTCGCCGTCGGAGACGTCGTCGAGCGCCACGTGCGCGTCGCTGGCTCGGTGCACCGTCACGTGCGCAACTCCGCCAGTCGCGTCACGGACTCCCGTATCGGCCTTCGTCCAGCCCGAGCCCATGGTCCGCCATTCAGCGGCGTCGGACTCGAAATGTACGAATTTCTGGCCGGACCAGACTCGGTCCCGGCGAACGGACGGCGTCGGGAGAGACGTGGTCGGGTCGGAGTACGTGACGTGGTCGGCCGGGTAGCCGATCTCGACGACGTGCATCTCGTCGGAACTCTCGAGAACACGGTGGCGAATTTGCGGCGGCTGAATCACGCAGTCGCCGGCGTGGAGGACGAACGGCTCGCCCTGGTCTTCGTAGACGACTTTCACCCATCCGCGATGACAGAAGATCAGCTGGAAGACCACGTCGTGAAAATGGACGTAATCAGGAACCGGACCAGCGGTCGGAATCCGGATGTGCGAAGCGATGACCGCGTTGCCTTGTCGATCGGGAACGAGATCGCGGTATTGCATGCCGGCGCGACCGGTGTGCCAGCCATCGCTCGGACCCGTCAGGACGAAGGACGACACGAGGGGCGGTACCACAAGGTTCTCGTGACTCGGGAGCCATTCGACCGTCGTGCCGTCGTCCAGACAGTCGGTCCGGGCGACGTCCACGCCGTCGACCCGGATTCGGACGTGTCCGGTGGAGACCGACCCGACGGACGAGGTTTCGAGATGAATTCGGGTCCCGTGACCGACCAGGGTGGCGGAACGAGGATCGTCGGCCGGGAAGATGCGCTCGACCCGGAAACCGTGCTGGGCGAAGTACGTCAAAGGGACGTCGATATCGGGCGAACTGACCACGACTCCGGCTTCGGCCACGCGAGAACTGTACAGGTGGCTCCTGGCGGCCGTCGTGGTCGATCGAGCCGTCGGCCGTGTCATCGGCGATAATCGACGAGTCATGGGGGAGAGCGCCGTACCGATGAACGAGCTCGGCTTCTACACGTTGCCGGGCGCCCCCCGCAGTCCTCGCGATCTCCTGGACGAAGTACGCGACGGAGAGCGACTCGGTATCGGATCCTGCTTCATCTCGGAACGCTTCAACATCAAAGAAGCCGTCACGCTGTCCGGAGCGGTCGGAGCCGTGTCGGAGACCATCGGGATCGCCACCGCCGCGACAAATCACAACACCCGTCACCCGTTGGTCACGGCGTCGTACGCCACGACGATGCACCGCCTCACCGGTGGCCGTTTCTGTCTCGGAATCGGTCGCGGTATCGCCCCCATGTTCTCGGCTTTCGGCTTGCCCAAGATTACGACCGCGCAGATGGAGGACTTCGCGGGTGTGATGCGGCGTCTGTTTCGCGGCGAGGTTGTCGTCGGCCATGACGGACCGCTCGGCAAGTTTCCGGTCCTCGCACTCGACCCGAGTTTCGACGAGAAGATTCCGTTGGGGATCACGGCCTTCGGTCAGAACACGCTCGAGTTGGCCGGGCGAGCCTTCGATTGCGTGATCCTGCACACGTTCTTCACCGACGAGACCCTTGTGCGTTGCGTCAAGACCGTGAAGGATTCCGCCGAACGTGCCGGACGTGATCCCGCGTCGGTTCGAGTCTGGTCATGTTTCGCGACCATCGGTGATCACATTCCTGAAGACGTGCGGCTGAAGAAGACCGTGGGCCGCCTGGCCACCTATCTGCAGGCCTATGGCGACTTGATGGTGCAGACGAACAAGTGGGATCCCGAGGTTCTGGCCCGCTTCCGAGCGGACGACTTCGTGAAGGGCTTTCGAGGGGCTCTGGACGGAGTCGCGACGACCGAACAATTGGAACACGTCGCGACGCTGATTCCTGACGAGTGGCTGGCCCCGGCCGCGACCGGTTCACCGGCTCAGTGCGTTCGTAAGGTTCGCGAACAATTCGATCTCGGCGCCGACGGAGTGATCTTGCACGGGGCCAGCCCGCGTGACCTCGAACCCATCGTCACCGAATACGCACGCACTCGACCAACGGGGCGCTTCGACCATCTCGCCGCCAATCCGGGAGGCTGACATGCCCTACACGCGCAACGATTCGATCGATCTGTACTTCGAGTCCTATGGACAGGAAACCGATCCTCTGTTGATCCTCGTGAACGGTCTCGGAAACCAGTGCATCGGATACCGCATGGGGCTCGTCGAGGAGTTCGTCTCGCGAGGGTTCCGCGTCGTGCGCTTCGACAACCGGGACGTCGGCTTGTCCAGCGACGGGCCCGACGGGTACACGCTTTCGGACATGGCCTCGGACGCCGTTGCCGTTCTCGACGCGGTCGGTCCCGAGCCGACTGCCGTGGGGGAGCGACCACGGGCCCACTTCTTCGGAGCCTCACTCGGCGGAATGATCGTGCAGACGATCGCGATCGAGCATCCTGATCGTGTGCTGAGCATCACGTCGGTGATGTCGACGACCGGTGACCGCGACGTGGGAGCGCCGACCGAAGAAGCACGCGCATTGCTGCTCACGCCGGGCTCGAGAGTCCGCGAGCAGGCGATCGAGCTCCACCTCGCCGGACAGAAGGTGTGGGGAAGTCCCGGGCTCGTGGAGTGGGATGCGCAGCGGACGATCGCCGGGGAGTATTTCGATCGGGCGTGCCGTCCCGATGGCGTGGCCCGTCAGTACCGGGCGGCTCGTCACGATCGGTCTCGCACGGAACGACTTCGGGGAGTGACGGTCCCGTTCTTGGTTCTGCACGGCACCGCCGACACGTTGATCGACATTTCTGGAGGCCGCCGGACCGCCGAAGTTGTTCCCGGTGCGCGATTCGTCGAGATCGATGGCATGGGTCACGACTGGCCTCGCCACTTCTGGCCCCGTCTCGCCGACGAAGTGTCGGCGTTCGCCCTACAGTCGTGACCGATCATGAGTGACACCGCCCCGACCCCCGCCCGCGCCCCGGTCAGCGACTGGGCCACCGATTACGACATCTTCGATCCTGACTACATCCGAGATCCGTTCTCGGTGTGGGACGACCTGCGCGGTCGCTGTCCGGTGGCCCATACCGATCGATGGGGAGGGTCATGGTTGCCGACGCGTTACGAGGACGTGACTCGCATCGCCCGTGACATCGAGCGGTTTCCTTCCGGCGGCGGAATCGCCGTCATTCCGCCGGTCGGGGTCGACGGAGCCCCTGGCCCGGGTCCGGGAGTTCCGGTCCTTCCGTATGGCGTTCCCCCGATCAGCGCGGACCCGCCGCTTCACACCTGGACTCGTCGCCTCATCCTGCCGTGGATGAGTCCGCAGAAGACCGCGACCTACGAGCCGATGACTCGCGCGCTGTGCGACAAGTTGATCGACGGCTTCATCGCCTCCGGTCAGGCCGATGTCGCGGCCGATTACGCCCAGCAGATTCCGGTTCGGGTGATCGCTCACATCCTGGGCGTTCCACCCGAATTGAGCGACACGTTCACCGGCTGGGTTCGCGACGTGCTCGAATTCGCCTACGACCCCGAACGGCGACGTCGTGGGGTCATGGGTGTCGTCGACTTCTTTCAGAAGGCGATCGCCGATCGTCGAATCAATCCATCCGACGACCTGATTTCCGAACTCCTGCACACGGAGGTCGACGGGGCGCCCATCGAGGAGTCCGTGATCATCGGTATGAGCAGTCTGCTCCTCATCGCCGGAGTCGACACGACCTGGTCAGCCATCGGCTCGTCGCTGTGGCATCTCGCCTCGCACCCCGATGATTTGCGTCGGCTCGTCGAGCAACCCGAGTTGATGGACACCGCCGTCGAAGAGTTCTTGAGGGCGTATTCGCCGGTGACGATGGCCCGCCGTCTTCTCGAGGACGTCGAGTACGAGGGATGCCCGATGAAAGCGGGCGAACGCGTTCTCATGAACTTCCCCGGGGCGAATCGTGACCCCGAGGTCTTCGAGGATGCCGACCGTGTGATCCTCGATCGACAACTGAACCGTCACGTCGCGTTCGGAGCAGGAATTCACCGTTGTGCCGGATCGAACCTGGCGCGCATGGAACTGCGTGTCGCGATCGAGACGTTCATTCAGAGAATTCCCGAGTTCGAACTCGTGGACTCCGACACCGTGGTGTGGGCGGGCGGCCAGGTCCGAGGTCCGCGAGAGGCTCGCGTTCGATTCTGATGTCGAACTCGATCGTCGCACCGATGCAGGGCACGGTGTGGTCGATCGCCTCCGTGGGCGATCTCGTCCGACCGGGTGGACCTCTCGTCGTTCTCGAGTCGATGAAGATGCAGCACGACGTGGCGGTCGAACATGCTTCGCGCGTGGTCGAGGTATGTGTCGCAGTCGGTGACACCGTGACGGCTGGTCAGGTACTGATCCGCGTCGAGCCCGCGTCGATCACCCCGGACGAGCCCGTTTCGTCGGCGCCGCCCGAACTCGAGCGTCAGGACCTCGAGGAAGTGCACTCTCGTCAC
>CAYNKE010000003.1:13231-49499 GCA_964397715.1 uncultured Bifidobacterium sp.
CAAGGACAGCAGAATCACCGAAAGAAGGATCGCCTCTTCGACGTCGCCGAACGTCTGCAGATTCCAGTGGTGTTCTTCGCCGAAGGTGGAGGGGGTCGACCGGGTGACACCGACGGTCTCGGCGTGTCAGGACTGGATTGCTGGGCGTTCCACGATTTCGCACGACTGTCGGGCCTCGTGCCTCTCGTGGGTATCACCGGCGGGTATTGCTTCGCCGGCAACGCGGCCATTCTCGGCTGCTGCGACGTCGTCATCGCGCTCGAGGGCTCGAACATCGGAATGGGAGGCCCGGCGATGATCGAAGGGGGAGGGCTCGGAACATTCGAGCCAACCGCCATCGGCCCGCTCGAGGTGCAGCGGGCCAACGGAGTGGTCGATCTCGTGGCATCCGACGACGCCGAAGCCGTGCGTCTCGCCAAGCAGTACCTGTCGTACTTCCAGGGGCCGATCGCGGAGTATCGGGTGCCCGCTCAGTCGGCGCTACGGGGTGTCGTACCAGCCAATCGCAAGAAGGCCTACGACATGCACGACGTGGTCGACGGACTGTTCGACAGCGGTTCGGTTCTCGAACTGCGTCAGGGGTTCGGAGTCGGCATGATCACGGCGCTGGCACGAGTAGGCGGGCGACCGGTGGGAGTGGTCGCCAACAACCCGCTCCACTTGGCCGGAGCGATCGACAGCGATGGTGCCGACAAGGCGGCACGCTTCCTGCAGCTCTGCGATGCCTTCGATCTCCCGGTCATCACTCTGGTCGACACTCCGGGGATGATGGTCGGGCCCGATGTGGAAGAGACCGCTTTGGTTCGACATTGCAGCCGCTTGTTCGTCACCGCCGTGAACATGAGCGTCCCCGTGGTGTCGATCGTCGTTCGCAAGTCCTACGGTTTGGGTGCTCAGGCGATGATGGCCGGATCCACCAAAGCCCCACTGGCGTGCGTGGCCTGGCCCACCGGGGAGTTCGGCGGAATGGGCCTCGAAGGTGCGGTTCGACTCGGTTATCGCAACGAACTGGCCGCGATCGCCGATCCGGTCGAGCGTGAGAGCGCGTTCCAACAGATGGTCGATCGCATGTACGAGCACGGAAAGGCGTTGTCGGTGGCGACGCATTTCGAGATCGACGACGTGATCGACCCGGCCGACACACGATCGTGGATCGACGCGATCGTGAGTTCGGCTGCTCCCGGTCGACGGCACGGAAAGAAGCGCCCCAACATCGACACCTGGTGACTCCGCGGTTCGATCAGAGACAGACGTCGTACGGACGAATCGGGACGCGCGGGAGTTCGCGTCCCGTCGCGTTGCGGATCGCGTTGGCGATGGCGGGGGTGACCGAGATGCACGGCGGTTCGCCAACACCCTTTGCGCCGAGCGGCGACTTGGGCTCGTACTCCTCGATGAACACGGCCTCCACGTCCGGCGCGTCGAGGAAGGTCGGCAAGAGGTAGTCGGTGAAACTCGGGTTTCGGACCTTTCCGTTCGTGACGATGATCTCCTCCATGACGGCGAGACCGAGTCCCTGGGCGATTCCACCCTCGACCTGCCCCTGACACGACAACGGGTTGAGTACCCGACCGACGTCTTGCGCGGTCGCGACCTGGACCACCTTCACGAGCCCGAGTTCGGGATCGACGTCGACGACAGCGCGATGCGCGACGAACGCGAAAGCGACATGGCAGTTGCCTTGTCCGTTCTCGTCGAGGTCTTCGGTGGCGGGATGGTGATACTCGACGGTCTCGTCGATCTCGAGGTGGCGAATCACGTCGGTGACCGGACGTCGGAACGATCCCCGGGTGTCGACGACGTCGGTGCCATCGATCGCGAGATCCCCGGCATCCAGTCCGTTGTACTCGGCGACATGGGCGAGCACTTTGTCGCGGACAGCGATGCATGCGGCGTTCACCGCTCCGCCGCTCATCCAGGTCTGGCGACTGGCCGATGTCGATCCGGCCGAGCCGACCTGGGTGTCGATCGTGTCGAGGAGAACTTCGTCGACACCGAGCACCGTGCGGGCGATCTGCTGTGCGAGCATCACGAAACCCTGCCCCACCTCGGATGTGGCGAATTTGACGGAGACGACTCCGTTCGAGATACGACAACGTGCGGTGGAGTAGTCGTCGAAACCCTCGCTGTACATGAGGTTCTTGATGCTGACACCCCAGCCGATTCCGCGCCGGATGTGCGAGCGGTCGGCGGTTCGACCCGATCCACCCGGGATGTCGCGGAAATCGGGGTCGGGCGCGAGGTCGGGAGGAAGCGGGATGGCAGCGGTCGCCCGGATGCATTCGACGACCGGGGCGACGCTGTCGACGATCTGACCGGTGATCAACTTGTCGCCGGTTTCCATGGCGTTGCGGAGACGGATCTCGACAGGGTCGAGACCACAGGCCGCGGCGAGTTTGTCCATCTGACTCTCGTGCGCGTAGCAGGCTTGTACGACGCCGAATCCGCGCATGGCGCCGCACGGCGGATTGTTGGTGCGTACGGCCCAGCCGTCGACGACCGCGTTGTCGCACTTGTAGGGCCCCTGCGTGTGGGTGATGCCATTGATGAGAACCGCGGGCGACGTGCTGCAGTAGGCGCCGCCGTCGAAGACCATCCGGCTCTCGATCTTCACGATCCGACCATCGCGGGTGGCGTGATGGCGCATCCAGATACGAGCCGGATGACGGTGCACGTGGCCGTAGAACGACTCCTCGCGTCCGTAGGCGATCCGCACGGGTCGACCGGTGCGCAGAGCCAATAGGCAGGTGTGGACCTGAAGACTGATGTCTTCACGGGCCCCGAAGGCACCACCGACTCCGCCGAGAACGAGGCGCACCTTGTCCTCGGGAAGGCCGAGACAGGCCGCGATCTGCTTGCGATCCTCGTGGAGCCACTGCGTCGCGATGTACAACTCGACACCGTCTCCGCCCGAATCGGGAATGGCCAACGCCGCTTCGAGACCGAGAAAAGCTTGATCCTGCATTCCGATCTCGTAGTCGCCTTCGACGACGACGTCGCCCGTGACCGACTGGTCTCCCGTGACGATTCGTTGATGGCGGAAGATGTTGCCGTCGGGGTGGATCTGGGGTGCGCGACCCGCGATGCACTCCTCGGGATCGACCACCGGGTCGAACACTTCGTACTCGACGCGGATGGCCTCCAGAGCCCGCTTGCAGGTTTCGGGATGGTCCGCGGCCACCGCGGCGATGGGCTCGCCGCTGTATCGGACGAGATCGCCCACTCGAGCGAAGACGGGCTGGTCCTGCATGATGAGCCCGTACGCGTTGATTCCCGGGACGTCGTCGGCCGTGACGACGACCTCGACACCGTTGATCTTCCAGGCCGCCGAGACGTCGATGCTCACGATCCGGGCGAACGGGTGAGGGCTGCGCAATGTCGCGCCCCAAAGCATGTTCTCGGCCCACATGTCGCTCGAGAAGGCGAATCCGCCCTGAACCTTGGCGATGCCATCGGGGCGGGAGGCGTTGGTACCGAGGGTGCCGGCACGGGGCGGGGCGACGACGGAGACGTTCATGATGTCGCCCCCGTCCGACGCCTGACGGACACCTGGCGAACCGCGTCCAAGATGCGGCCATAGCCCGTGCAGCGGCAGATGTTGCCGGACAGCGCCTCTTTGATCTCGAGATCGGACGGTTCGGGGGAGGAATCGAGCAGGTGGTGCACGGCGACGATGAAGCCCGGTGTGCAGAAGCCGCACTGGACGCCGCCCGCTTCGAGAAAGGCCTGTTGAACGTCGCTCAGTCGGCCGTCCGGACCGAGGCCCTCGACGGTGCGGATCTGGGTGCCTTGAACCGAGGCGGCGAGAACGAGACACGAGCAGACTGCCTTGTCGTCCACGATCACGGTGCAGCTGCCGCATTCGCCTTGCTCGCACGCGCCCTTGGCGCCGGGCAAGCCGAGGCGTTCACGAAGGACGAACAGGAGACTTTCACCGATCCACGAGTCGCGAACCTGATGTTCGCGGCCGTTCACGGAGAGCGAGTACATCTCGGAACCGATGGATGTCATGAGTAAGACCTCGTGAGAAGACGTCGGGCCAGAACGCCCACCGCATGTCGGCGGTAGGCGGCAGTTGAACGGTGGTCGTCGATGGGTCGCGACGACTCTCGGACGAGACGGGCGAATTCGTCGAGTGTCGCCGAGTCGGGAACTCGATTCGGATCGATGTTCGAGCCGATCCACTTCTCGGCCTCGGAGGCTCGGATGATGGTCGGGCCGACCGCACCGAGAGCGATGGACACTCGTGATCCGCTGCGCACCAGACACGCGGAAGCGGTAGCGATCACCATGGCGTTGCGAGTCCCGACTTTCGCGTAGCCCTGCCAGCCGTCGATCAACGGCACCGTGACCGACGTGACGAATTCCGATGGTTGGAGAGAGTTGCGTTTCACTCCGACCATGAACTCGTCGAAACGGACTCGTCGTGAACCGCCGGGCCCGACGACACCGATGACGGCATCGAGGGCCGAGAGAACCGGAAGCCCGTCGCCGGCGGGAGAGCACGTTCCGAGGTTTCCGCCGAGTGTGCCGGCGGCACGAATCTGAGGTGACCCCACCGTGCGAGCCGCCTCGGCGAGCGCGGGAACGAGACGAGCCAGTTCCCCGGTCTCCATGTCGGCGTACGGCACTCCCGAACCGATGGTGACGGTGCCGGCGCTGCGGTCGACCGACCACGTCTTGAGTTCGGAGACTCGGTGTAGGGCGATCACGTCGACCGGGCGGCGACCGTGCAGATTGACCTCGACCATCAGATCGGTGCCGCCGGCGAGCAGCGTCGCCTGCGGGTTGGTCGACAGCATGTCGACGACCTCGCCGACGTTGGTGGGCAGGGCGACGCTCATCGGGGCGAGCCGTCCCATCCGGAGAAGGCGTCGATCATCGCCTTGACGTCACCGAGCGGATACAAGATCGGACACGTGCAACCGTGATCGATGTAGTGCGCGACTTTGGCCCGGGCTTCCGACGGGGTGCCGCTGGCGGTCAGCATCTGAACGATTTCGTCGGGCACGAGACGGCTGGCGGCCACGACTTGATCGTGGGTCGCGGGCCATGTGAGGACTTCGCCCACTTTGTCGAGCAACGACTGCGGAACGCCGGACGCCTTCATGATGTGCGGCTGCTGTCCGAGATACTGAGTCACCATCAGGCGGGCCATGTCGAGAGCGGTCTGGCGATCTTCGTGAACGCTGCACACGACGAGTTGAGGGCGGTCGATGTCGTCGAGTGATCGACCGGCCTTGGCGGCTCCTTTGGCCAAGGCTTCGAGCGCCTGGTCGTTGTAGTCGGGCGAGACGAGATAGTTCAGCACCGCCCCATCGGCGATCTCGCCGGTGAGCTCCATCATCTGCATTCCCGTCGCGCCGATGTAGATCGGAACGTCCTTGGGACGACGTTCCTGATACACGTAATCGAGTTCGACGCCGTCGAGATGGACGTACTCGCCGTGGAAGGTGACGTTCTCGTTGTTGAGCAGCGCGCGCACCGTGGTGACGATCTCTCGCATCACACGCAGCGGTTTGGCTCGGTCGATTCCGACTTTCTGCGCGAGAGGGTCCCACCAGGCTCCGATGCCGAGGATCACTCGACCGGGGGCCAAGTCGTCGAGGGTCGAAAAAGTGGCCGCCAACCGGGCCGGATTACGGCTCCAGCAGTCGACGACGCCACTGCCGACCTTGATCGTGTTGGTGACCGATGCGAAGGCCGCCATGGGAACCGTGGCCTCGCGGACCAGTCGGCTCTCGGCCTGCCAGACCGCGTCGAAACCGCGGGATTCGGCGTACTGCGCGAACTCCATTCCTTCCCGGATGCGATGCGCGTCCTGAAGGTAGATGGCGACGGATTGGTGGGCGGTCATGGCTGAATCGTACCTTTACGTTTTGTCAAGCACGGTGAAAGTCGTGGGGTCACTACGGTCACGATTCGGACGCTCACGACTCGAGCCTGCGGTGGAGTCGTGCGGCGGCCTCGGAGGCCTTGGCGCGGATTTCGTCGCCGTCGACCCGCGTAGGGCGACCCTCGCGTACGAGAACCTCGCCGTCGGCGCGAATCACCTGGATCGCACGGATGCCAGGTGTGAAGGCAACGTGCCACGGGGAATCGACGTGGTCGTAGTTCCAGACGACTTGGTCGTCACGGCACTCGGGCAGGAGATCCCACGACGCTTCGAGCCATTTCCAGGCGTCGTCGGGCGAACGGGAGATGTCGTCAGCACGGGAGGCGACATAGGCGAGGCGGAACTCCTCGAGCATGTCGGCACCGATGCCGTCGGTTCCGAGAACGACCCGATTGGGCCGGTGTGCGGGCCGGGCGTAGCCCACCGAATTGTTCATGTTGCTGCGCGGGTTGTGGGCGATCGTTCCGGGTAACTGTCGATCGAGATGCACGCAGTGCACGAGCAGCCAGTTGTCGCGCGCGAGGGCCTCGAGACGACGCCCGGCCTCGACGTCGTCGACTCCCTCCGCGACGTGGATGTGCACACCGACTCCGAGATCGTCGGCGAGCCCGGCCGCATCGTGGAGCAGCTGATCACTGCAGGTGAAAGCAGCGTGGACCCCGACCAGGCCGCGTCCGCCGGAGCGTATGAAGCGCTCGTTCTCGAGTAGACCGCGACGACCGGCATCGACCCCGTGCCGATCGGTGACACCGTACGAGCAGATCACGCGCACCCCGACCTCGTCGCACGCCTGGGTGATGACGTCGAGACTTCCTTCGATCGCGTTGGGACTCTCGTGGTGGTCGATCACGCCGGTCGTTCCGGAACACAAGGCCTCGAGCGCCCCGAGTTTGGCCGACCAGTAGATGGTGTCGAGATCGAGAGCCGCGTCGAGCCTCCACCAGATTTGTTGAAGCGTGGAGAGGAAGTCGTGCGGCGGCGCCGGGGGCGCCGGCATGCCCCGAGCGAGGGACGAATAGAGGTGGTGGTGCGCGCACACCAACCCGGGAGTGGACGTCGAGGTCACTGTTCGTCGTCGTCAGTGACGCGTCGCATCGGCAACGAGGTCCGCCAGACTCCGTCCCACTGATGAAGGGCAGCGGCCACGGCTCCGGCGGTGGGGACGAGACCGATCTCTCCGACGCCTTTGATGCCGTAGGGAGCGTTCGGCTGTGGTGACTCGACGAGGATCACGTCCATCGGCGGCACGTCCTTGGCGCGCAGGATTCCGAGAGACCGCAACGTCATGTTGGTGGGAAAGCCGGTGTCGGGGTCGCTCGGGAAGTCCTCGCTCAACGCGTAGCCCAGTCCCATGTGCACGGAGCCCTCGATCTGGCCCTCGCAGAGTGTCGGGTTGACGGCACGGCCGACGTCGTGAGCGGCCACGACCCGTTTCACTTTGCCCGTCGTGCGATCGACCCGCACGAGTTGCGATGCGTAGCCGAACGTCGAATGGATCGTCGGGTTCTCCACTTCGCCCAGCTTCTGAGTCCAGTCGACGCGATATTCGCCGTAGTGGTCGATGCCGATGGCACAGCCGGCTTCCTTCGCGGCCAGGCACGCGGCGCGAACGGAGCCGGCGCCCATGAGGGTGCCGCGCGATCCGGTCGTCTGACCGAATCCGAGCTCGCGTGTGGTGTCGACGATGACACGGATGCGCTCTGGCTCGATTCCCAGTTCTTCGACCACGACTTGAAGCGCGACGGTGTTGATGCCCTGGCCCATTTCGGTCCAGCCATGGCGCACTTCCACGATGCCGTCAGAGCGGAAGTGGACCACCGCACCGGTGACCTCTTTGAAACCATTGCCGAGACCGCTGTTCTTCAGTCCGAGTCCGAGTCCGACGGCGTCGCCCGACGCCACGGCCGCGTCGTAGTGGGGCTTGATCTCGTCGAGACAGCGTTCGGCGCCGAGGCATCCGTCGTCCATGATCTGTCCCGGACCCCACACCATGCCGGGACGAATCACGTTCCGTTTGCGGATCTCCCACGAGTCGAGGCCAGCCTTCTCGGCCAAGCGGTCCATCACGCCTTCCATGGCGAATTGAGCTTGGTTCGCGCCGAATCCACGAAACGCGCCGCACACCGGATTGTTGGTCCGCACCGCGACTGCTTCGACGTCGATCGTGGGGAGGTGGTACGGCCCCGAAGCGTGACCAGCCATGCGTTCGAGAACCTTCATCCCGACGCTGGCATAGGCACCGCTGTCGCCAACGGCGCGGACTCGGAGAGCGGTGAGTCGCCCCTCGGCATCGCAACCCGCGGTGTACTCCATGCGGATGGGGTGTCGTTTGGCGTGCATGAGCAGAGACTCTTCGCGCGACAGAGTGCACTTGACCGGTTTGTCGAGGAGCCACGCGGCCAGCGCGGCCTGAGCCTGATTGCTCATGTCTTCCTTGCCGCCGAAGGCGCCGCCGTTCGTGACGAGCTCGACCGTGACCTGGTCGTTGCCGATACCGAGCACCCGGGCGATGTCGTTGCGGTCGTCCCACACGCCTTGGCCTCCGGAGTACACGTGAAGATGACGACGGCCGTCGCGGCGACTCGGGACCGCGAGGCTGCTCTCGGGCTCGAGGAAGGCGTGTTCGATCCGCTGCGTCTGAAATGTTTCGTTCACGACGTGAGTCGACGATGCCAACGCATCGTCGACATCGCCACGTACGTACTTGCTCGTACTCAGAACGTTGGAATCCGTGCCCCACACGGCGACATCGGGGGAGTCCTTCGCGGCGACCGCGTCGGTGATCGGCGTGAGAGGCGTGTACGCGACATGGACGAGTTCGGCCGCCTGGCGCGCGACCTGGCGTGTTTCGGCGACCACCACGGCCAGAACGTCTCCGGCGTAACTCGTGCGTCCGCCGACCGGGATCATGACGGGCCAGTCCTTGTAGATCAGGCCGACCTTGAGTTCGGCCGGTACGTCAGCCGCGGTGAAGACGGCCACCACACCCGGAGTGTTTCGGGCGGCCTCGACGTCGATGGCAACGACCTCGGCTCGGGCGTGAGCGGTGAGGTGCAACGCGGCATGAAGAAGGCCCGGCACGCGTATGTCGTCGACGTATCCGCGATCGCCGAGCGTGAGTTCCTTGGCCTCGTACTTGACGCCCCGACTGCCGATCCCACCCGGTCGTGTCGGCGTCAGCGGAGTTCCTTTGGCGACGGCCTCGATCGCATCGAGGACTTTCACGTACCCCGTGCAGCGACACAAGTGAGCTCCGAGATGCCGAGCCATGTCCTCCTTCTTGAGGTCGGCGCCCTTCTTGTCGACCTGGGCCTTGGCGCGCATCACGATGCCCGGAATGCAGAAGCCACACTGGAGCCCGCCACACGCAGCGAAAGCGTTCGCATAGGTGTCGCGCTCGGCATCGGGGAGTCCTTCGAGAGTGGTGACGGATTTGCCGGCAACCTTTGTCAGAGGCTGTTGACAGCTCACGACGGGTTTACCGTCGACGAGTACCGTGCAACACCCGCACTGACCCGAGGGCGAGCATCCGTCCTTGGGCGACGTGATGTCGAGTTCGTCGCGGAGTGCCGAAAGCAGATGGGGATGGTCGCCGCGAATCGAGACCTGGCGGCCGTTGACGGTGAGTGACACGGAGGTGGAAACGATGTCGGTCATGTCAGCTCCTAGGTGGCTCGACGACGCCGCGTTGACTGGTGATTCGGGTGTAGACCTCGGGACGTCGATAGCGATCGAAATCGAAGAGAGTCTCCTTGTAGCGACGGCACCACTCGAGGTCGCAGTCCGCGGTGATCAACTCGTCGCCGGTCGTGATGGTCTGAGCGACGATCTGCCCGGACGGCGCGATGATGCACGACTGGCCGAGGGAATCGACGCCCTCTTCGACGCCTCCCTTGGCGACGCCGACGACCCAGGTTCCGTTCTGGTACGCACCGGATTGCATCACGAGGGAGTTGTGGAATCCCTGCAGGATGTCCTGGGAGGGATCGGGGACGTAGTGGATCGGCGTGTTGTAACCGCACAGAATCAGTTCGACTCCCTGCAGACCCATCTCGCGATACGTCTCGGGCCAGCGTCGGTCGTTGCAGATCATCATCCCGACGATCCCGCCGAAGGCCCGCCACACGCCGAATCCTTCCGGACTCGGTTCGAAGTAGTAGCGCTCGGCGTGCTGAAAGGGGCGGTCGGGTTCGTTCTGTTCGTGACCCGGGATGTGAACCTTTCGATACTTCCCGATCACGTTGCCGTCGGTACCGACGAGGATCTGGGTGTTGTAGCGATGCACTTTTCCGGCGGAGTCGGGCGGAGTGAGTTCGGCGTAGCCGAGGCAGAACCCGATTCCGAGTAGTCGGGCCTCCTCGAAAAGTGGACGCGTGTGGTCGTTCGGCATGGACGACTCGTACCAATGATCGGCCTGCGCGATGTCGTCGACGTACCAACGTGGGAAGAACGTCGTGAGTGCCAGTTCCGGGAACACCAGGAGTTCGACTCCGCGTTCGGCGGCCCGACGCAAGAGGACGAGAAGGCGTTCGACGACGTCGGCACGCGTGTGGTCGCGATTGATCGGGCCGAGCTGCGCGGCACCGATCGTGATGACGCGCTGCGTTCCGATGTCGTGTGTGAAGTGAGTGGCCACGTCTACTCCTGTTCGTCTCCGAAGTCGGTGTGGGCCAAGCGCCACATCACGTCGAGAAGGATGTCGGTCCCCTCGACGAGGTCTTCGGGTTCGGTGTGTTCGGCGGGGTTGTGGCTGATGCCGAGGTGCGACTGCGTGAAGATCATCGCCGTGGGGCACACGCGGGCGAGCATCTGGGCGTCGTGGCCGGCACCCGAAGGCAGACGCAAGAACGAGTGACCACGAGAGGAAATGACATCCTCCACCAGATCGACGACACGCTCGTCGAACTCGACGGGTTCGAATCGCGCCAGTCGGCGGCTCTGGATGGTCACGCCCTCGTCGCGAGCGATTCGTTCGAGATGATCGGCGATCTCGGACTCGGCGCGACGCAGAACGACCTCGTCGGTATTGCGGACATCGAGGGTGAGAGTGGCCGACCGCGCGACGACGTTGACGAGATTCGGAATCAGGTCGATCTTGCCGACAGTGCACACCTGGTTGCCGCCGTAGCGCGTGGCAAGGTCGCGAAGAAACACGGTCAGTCGCGACGCAACGACCGCCGGGTCGTGGCGCAACGACATGGGTGTCGTTCCCGCGTGGTTGCTCTGCCCGTTGATCGTGATCTCCTGCCACGAGATCCCCTGGACGCCGGTCACCGCCCCGAAACGCTTGTTCTCGGCTTCGAGGCGGGGTCCTTGCTCGATGTGCAGTTCGACGAATGCGTGCGGCGCCGCGGCGGGGCACGGTTGAGGTCCGGAGTAGCCGATCCGATCGAGTTCGTCTCCGAGACGCGGGCCGTCGATGGCCTGGACGTCGAGAGCTTCCTCGACGGCCATGCCCCCGACGTACACGAGAGACCCGAGCATGTCGGGTTGGAAGCGCGCCCCCTCTTCGTTGGTGAAGAACGCGACGGCCAGCGGGCGCTCGGGTGTTCGGCCGGCGTGCATCAAGGTCTCGATCACCTCGAGTCCGGCGAGAACGCCGAGGTTCCCGTCGTAACGGCCACCGGTCCGAACGGTGTCGATGTGCGAACCGGTCATGACCGGTCGTCCACGGCCGACGTTCCACGTCCCGACCACGTTTCCGACGGCATCGATCGTGACTGCCAGACCGAGGTCGCGCATCCAGGTGACGACCAGATCGCGGCCGTCACGGTCGGCGTCGGTCAGGGCGAGGCGACACGAACCGCCTCCGTCGATCGGCCCGATGCGGGCCAGGTCGTCGAGGCGTGCCAAGAGGCGCGAGCCCGATACCCGGACTCCTTCCAGCTGGTTCGTCGAGGCCACAGGTCGAGTTTACAAATTGTCAAAGAGCAACCGGTCCGGTCGGCCCCGGATCCGGGCGGCCATAGTGGCGGGGTGATGTCTCGATGACCGGCCTCGATCTCGTCGTCGTCCTCGGTGCCGTCTTGGTGGCATCGACGGCTCAATACACCGCCGGATTCGGCTTCTCTCTCCTCGGTGTGCCGCTCATGGCGCTGGCGATCGAGACTCACGATGCGGTCGTCATCGCGACGTGGCTCGGTCTCGTGACGAGCGGCTACCAGGCCTTGGAGAGCCGACCCCACGTGGACTGGCCCACCGCCCGACGCCTCCTCGCCGGGACGCTGCTCGGGATTCCGTTCGGCCTGATCGTGTTCACTCAGGTCCCCGAGTCGACCCTCCGACTCATTCTCGGAGCGACCGTGCTGGTCGCGACGGTCGTTCTCGCGCGGAACTTCACGTTGTCACATCCCGGGAACTCGCCGGAGTGGTTCGCGGGCGTCGTGAGCGGTGCTCTCGCGTCGTCACTCTCGACCAACGGTCCGCCTCTCGTTTTCGTTCTTCAGGCTCGCCGGATGCCGATGGTTGCGTTCCGCGCGACGTTGAGTCTCGTGTTCACCGCCGCGAACGTGGCTGCCCTGGTCGGATTCGCCGTGACGGGTGAGTTGGATGCGTCGCCGAGTGCCTGGAGCGCGGCCGCGCTGCCGTGTTTGGTTCTCGGCGTGTTGATCGGCTCCCGGCTTCGCAGGAGAGTGACCGAGGCGAGTGCGAGACACCTCGTCGTCGGACTGCTCGCTCTGGCCGGCGTGTCGGCAGTGGTGTCGGCCCTCTGAGGGGTTCACCCGCCGCCGAAGATCATCAGCCACTGTTCTTTCGACTTCGGCTTGAGAACGAAATTGTGCTGACGAACTTGCTCGAGAGTTTCCGACGGAGGCGGAGAGTATCGGTGTCCGGGGTAGACCACGGTCGATGACGCCATGGCGTCGAGCCGCTGCAGACTCTCGAACATCGCGTCGGGATCGCTCCCGGGGAGATCGGTGCGGCCGCAGCCGTCGAGGAACAACGTGTCCCCCGAGATCAGGCAACCGTGGACGTGAAAACACTGGCTACCCGGGGTGTGGCCAGGGGTGTGCACGAGTTCGATGTCAATCGATCCGACGCGAACCACGTCACCGGCAGCGTGGGCGACGAGATCGGAGTCGCCGACGCCCGTCGTGCGTGCGACCCAGGGAACCTCGTTCTCGTTCACGTGGATCGGAACCGAGGTACGTTCCAGCAGTCGCGTGACGCCCTCGATCCGGTAACCCATCATCGAACCTCCGACGTGGTCGGGGTGGTAATGGGTGGCCAGAACCCCCACGACCTTCATCCCGTCGGCCTCCACGAGATCGACGAGATCGTCCACGCGATATGCCGGATCGACGAGAACGCACTCGCCAGTTCGCCGATCACCGATGGCGTACACGAAATTGGCCATCTGGGAGGCCAGAGGATCACCGGCGGCGAAGTCGTGCCCCGAGAGCAGTTGGCGGAAGTAGAAGTCATCGACAGCCATCGCGCTCTACGCTAACTCCGTGTCGTTCGAGCCCTTGACGAGTCTGGAAGTCGGGCAGCGCATTCCTTACGGCGGCGACCGGTTGGCGGTCGTGGGGGAGGATCTCGCCCGCTCTTTCGGCCCCGGCGATCGTCTGGTCGTGGTGCAGGAAACTGGTGATCTGCTGCGGATACCCCGTGAGGTGTCGGCTCTCGTCGACGACGGGGTCGCGCGAGCGCGGGCAGCTTTCACGGCACTCTCCACGATCGAGGATTCCCGGATCGATCAGTTCTACGACGAACTCGCCTCGAGACTGGCTGACGATTCGCTCATGGCACCGGTCCAGACAGCCAACGAACTCGACGTGGACGATGCCCGATCACGGGGCCGTTCGGTGAATCGACTCCAGTTGTCGGAGAAGATGCGCAACGACATGATCACGGGGGTTCGTCTGTGGCGGCAGTTCGACGTTCGACGCGACATGAGCGTGGCCGTCGTCGAACATGATTCGTGGCGGGTCGAAGAGCGACGTGCGCCACTCGGAGTCGTGGCTTTCGTTTTCGAAGGTCGTCCGAACGTCTTCGCCGACGCGACCGGTGTGCTGCGAAGCGGGAACTCGGTCGTCTTTCGAATCGGCAGTGACGCTCTACGCACAGCAACTGCTCTCATGGACGGAGTCGTTCGTCCGTCGCTCGATGCGGCCGGTCTTCCTCACGACTGCGTGGTCCTGATCGAGTCACCCGAGCGATCCGCCGGGTACGCCTTGTTCGCCGATCGCCGCGTCGCGCTAGCCGTTGCGCGGGGCAGCGGAGAAGCGGTGGCCCAACTCGGAGCGGTTGCGCGCCAAACCGGAGTTCCGGTCAGTTTGCACGGAACCGGTGGCGCATGGATCACCGTCGCGGAGGACGCGGAACCATCGAGCATTACGGCGGTCGTGGACGCTTCCCTCGATCGGAAGGTCTGCAACACGATGAACGTCGCCTGTGTCCTGCGGTCCAGTCCTCACCACCTGCTGGCCGTCATCGACGGAATTCGCCGCTCGGCCGCGCGTCGTGGTGAGCGTGGCGTCCTCCACCTTCGCTCCGACGACATGGCCGTCATTTCGGCAGCCGCGAACGATTCTCTCGACCTGCACGAACACGACGGCGACGACTTCCTGGCGACCGAGCACGAGTGGGACGAGCGGCCGGAGTGTTCGATTCGACTCGTCGAATCGGTTCCGGAAGCCATCTCCTTGTTCAACCGACGAAGCCCCTGGTTCGTCGCGTCCATCCTGACTTCCGACGACGAAGTGTTCGCTGACTTCTACCGTCGAGTCGAAGCGCCGTTCGTGGGAGACGGCTTCACGCGTTGGGTCGACGGGCAATACGCCCTGCAGCGTCCGGAACTGGGATTGTCGAACTGGCAGAGCGGCCGGTTGTTCGGGCGATCGGGGATCCTGTCCGGCGATGGTGTCTTCTCGGTGCGCTACGTGGCTCGCCACCGCGACGCGCAGCAGCGCCGTTGATCGTTCTTCGACCGTCAACTCAAGAACGCGTCGACGATGCGACCCGCGAGTCGTGACCCGGTTCCGCGAGAGTCGCTGTGCGCCGCCAGTCGGGCCAACGCTCTGATCCCGAGCCATCGGAACGGTTCGGGCTCCCACCGTCGCGACCGGTGGCCGACGATCGGAAGAGAAACGAGCGGGGTGTCGCGTTCGAGCACGAGGTCGGCAAGGATTCGTCCGACGAGATTGCTCGTGGCGACCCCATCGCCGACGTAGCCGCCGCCGTTGAGGACGCCTTCTCGGCGATCGACGCCCATCGTCCAATCGCGGGGCGCGGCGAGTGGCCCGCCCCAGTGATGCGTGATCGCGGCCCCGTCGAGACACGGAAAGAGATCGACGAGAGTCGAGATCAGGGCTCGGCGTGTCGGTTCGTGTCGATCGAACTGCGGAGACAACCGACTTCCGAAGTGGTACGGCGCCCCCCGACCGCCGAATGCGAGGCGACCGTCCGCTGTGCGCTGGCCATAGATCACCATGCGCCGCAGATCGGCGAAGGTCTCGCGGTTTCGAAGACCAATTTCTTCCCACGCTTTGGCACCGAGCGGCTCGGTGGCGATCATCATGGAGTACAGCGGAGCGACTCGACGTCGCTCCGAGCGCCATTGAACCGAGTAGGCCTCGGTCGCTCGGACGACGTTTCGCGCACGAATGATTCCACGCGGTCCGACAACCGCCGACGCACTCACTTGATGAGCCGGCCACGCCTCGCGAATTTCGACTCCCCTCGACCGCAGAGAACGTGCGAGCCCAGTGACGAGGTCGAAAGGCTGTATCGCGGCACAGGCGGGGGAGAAGAGGGCGCCGAGAACGCGCGTCGCGCCGATTCGTTTCGAGGCTTCGTCGGCATCGAGATACGACAGATGTTCGGGACCGAGGTCGTACTCCGCCGCTTCGGAGAGCGCGGACGTGGCCGCGACGTGTTGCCTTTCGTTCCGGACGAGGTTGATCGTCCCGCCCTTCACGTACGAGCAGTCGATGCCGAGGGCTCGAGCCTGGGTGCCCACCTCGTCGACCGTGTCGTGCATCATCCGCTGAAGACGGATGGCTTCGATCCGCGAGGACATGGACGCGACTCGGTCGAGGCTCATGGGCAGAAGAGCGGAGCACCAGCCGCCGTTTCGGCCACTGGCGCCGTAGCCGACGGTCTGCGCCTCGACGACGACGACGCTCGTGTGGGGAGACAGGAGGTTCAGATAGTGAGCGGTCCAGAGTCCGGTGAAGCCCGCTCCGACGATGACCACGTCAGCGTCACCGTCCGTTTTGGCCGACCCGGATGACTCGGGGATGGGAATGGATTCCTGGAAACCGTCTTTCCAGAGACACGACTCCACGAGACGACTCTAGGTCGCGCTCGATGCCGAGGTCAGTCGAGAACGACGTTGTCGATCAGGCGAACACCGTCCACGGTCGCAGCGACGAGTGCAACGAGTTCCTTGGATCGTTCGGTGGGTGCCCGCAGAGACACGGCATCGACGATCTCGGCGTAGTCGACGTCGAGACCCTCGAGATGTGATCGGAGAATCCTCGTCAGCATCACCACGTCGCGATCACCGGAATCCCAAGCCAGGCGTGTCGCGAGAACGGCCTCGGGAATCGCGAGCGCACGGTGGCGGGCCGATGGGCTCAAACGAACGTTGCGACTGGAAAGGGCCAACCCGTCGTCATCGCGAACCGTGGGTGCGACGACGATGTCGATGGGGAAGCCGAGGTCGCTGACGAGACGGCGGATGACCGCGACCTGTTGGAAGTCCTTGGCGCCGAACACTGCGACATCGGGCCTCACGACGGAGAAGAGTTTGGTGACGACCGTGGCGACCCCGTCGAAGTGGCCCGGCCGATGCCGACCTTCGAAGTCCTGGGACACTTCGCCGACGATCACCTTGGAGGCGAACCCTTCGGGGTACATCTGAGTGGCCGTCGGAGCCCACACCACGTCGACCATTTCCTGAGCGCAGAGCGCCAGATCGCGATCGAGATCGATCGGGTAGGTGTCGAAATCTCGCCGATCACCGAACTGGAGTGGGTTCACGAAGATCGACACGACGACCGTGTCTCCCGCTTCGTGTGCCAGTTGCATCAGGCTCACGTGACCGCGGTGGAGCGCACCCATCGTCGGCACCAGGACGATTCGACCGTGGGAGCGACGACTGTCGACGGCTGCTGAGGCCTCAGCCGGTTCCCTGACGATCAGCACGACGGGTCAGACGAAGGAATGGTCGAGATCGGGCCAGGTTCCGTCACGCACGTCGCCCACGAACGCCTCGGTGGCCGCGATCACGGCCGAGCGCAAGTCGGCGTACTTCTTCGCGAAACGGAACTCGGCCTCGCACAGCCCGAGGACGTCGTGCATCACGAGGACCTGACCCGCACAATGAGGGCCGGCGCCGATGCCGATGGTCGGAATGCTCAACTTCTCGGTGATCTCGTGGGCGAGATCGAGCGGCACGCCTTCGATCACGACCGCACAGGCTCCCGACTGTTCGACCGCATGAGCGTCCTCGAGCAGCCGTTCGCGTCCTCCCGGTTCGTAACCCGCAGTGCGACCCTGGACGCGGTGACCGCCCATGCGGTGGTAGCTCTGCGGAGTGAGACCGATGTGGCCCATCACGGGAATGTCGGCGCGGGTGATGGCAGCGATCGTGTCGGCCACCGAGACCCCACCTTCGAGTTTGACGACCTCCGCCCCTTCTTTCATGAGTCGGACCGAGGACTCGACACCTTGCTGAGCACTGGCCTGATACGAGCCGAACGGGAGGTCTCCTACGACGAGTGCCTTGGTGCGGGCACGGGCCACGCAGCGAACGTGATACGCCATCTCGTCGAGATCGACGGGAATCGTGTTGCGCTCGCCCTGAACGACCATGCCCACCGAATCGCCGACCAGGATCATGTCGATTCCGGCGGCATCGACCAGGCGAGCGAACGTGTAGTCGTACGCGGTGATCATCGAAATACGACGACCGGATTCCCGCCAAACACCCAGGTCGGGAACGGTGACTTTCTTGCGCTCGCTCATAGGGCCTGTTTGGGCAACCTAGCGACGCGTTCTCGGGCGCCCACTACCGGACGGGGTCGGTCTTGTGATTTCGGACTCAGGCCGAAAAGGCAGACGGGCAAAGGTCGTGATACGAGGGCAAACCGGGGCGGCCAGTGGCGGCGAGAACTCCCGTGATGCACGCCTCGGCGAAGGCGTCGGCGGCGGCAATGAGAAGTCGGTTGAAGCTGATCGAACGGGAATCCGGATCGCCGAAGGACGCCGCGACTCGCGACCCGGCGAGCGCATGTCGTCGAGTCGCCAGACCGAAGATCGTGTCGCCGTCGTTCATCGAATGCGCCGGACGGATGGCTCGGGCCAGCCCGTCGTGGGCGACCCCAGCGAGACGAGTGCACTCGGCCTTGTCGAGGTCCGCGTTCGTGATGACGACACCGATCGTGGTGTTGAGAGAGGCCGAAGACGTCGTCGTGTTCCGCATCTGATTCAGATGACTCGTCAAGCGAACAAGGTCGGCTCTCGATGGTCGCCTCAGTCGGTGGCGACCATCGAACCACGGACGACCCGACGCGTCGTCGATCGTGCTCCCGAGAGAATTGACGACGGCGAGAGCGGCCACGACGAGACCGTCACCGAGCGCGATCGACGCGGTCCCGATTCCTCCCGCGAGGCCGCCGGAACGCGCACCGGTGCCGGCGCCCACCGACCCGACGCGACTGGCGGTCGATCGGGCGGCCCGAGTGGCCCGAACACCGAAATCGGCGTCGGGTCGAGCGTCGAATCGTCCACCTCGTCCCAGGTCGAAGATCACCGCGCCCGGAACGATCGGAACAACCCACGAGGGATCCGCTCCCACTCGAAGTCCGACACCTTTCCGCGCCAACACCTCCATGACTCCGGTGGCCGGGGCGAGGCCGAACGCACTTCCTCCGCTGAGCGAAATCGCGTGAACGGCGTCGACGAGATTGGTGGGATCGAGCAGGTCGGTCTCGCGTGTGCCCGGTGCGCCACCGCGAACGTCGACTCCGCCGGTGGTTCCGTCCGGAAGCAGGATCACGGTCGTTCCGGTGCGATATCCCCGAGACGTCCGTTGGAAGTGTCCGACGCGTACGCCTTCGACATCGGTGACGCAGCCGTTGGACGGGAGGACCGAGTCGATCGCCATCTCGCCATGCTGTCAGACGGGGCGACATGGTCAGCGCGAAACGGTTGATCGTTAGAGTTCGGGTGTGCCCGCAGCATTGCCCCCGCGTCCGATGACTTTCTGGCATGGGCTCGTGAACCGGCGGCTTCACCGCATCGTCCACCGGGTCTGGGACCGCGTAGTCGAAATCGGTGCGATCGGACCCGATTCGTTTCGCGGACGACAATTCGGGCGTTTCGGGTCGGGGAGCGTGATCTGTTTTCCGATCAATACGATGTACAACGAACGCTTCATCCACATCGGTACCGACACGATGATCGGGCCTCAGTGCACCTTGTCGGCCGGAATGATGCCGGGCCAGGAATGCATCTCCGATCCGGTCGTGCGCATAGGAGATCGCTGCTTGATCGGAAAGGGATCGGGAATAGTCGGTCACTTCTCCATCGAGATCGGGGACGACGTCTGGACGGGACATCACGTGTACATCACCGATCAGAATCACGGGTACGAGATGACCGATCGACCCATTTCGGTCCAGACGATGCCCGAGCGACCCGTCCGAATCGGTAACGGATCGTGGCTCGGCTACGGAACGGTCGTTCTGCCGGGAAGCGACATTGGCGAACATGTGGTCATCGGGGCCAACAGCGTCGTGACCGGTGTGATTCCGTCGTTCTCGGTGGCAGTGGGATCGCCGGCCCGAGTCGTGCGTCGGTTCGTCGATGGCGAGTGGCGGAGCGTCTAGACCGCGAGGTCGGCCGGCGCCGAACACGGCCGTATTCGGTTGGCGACAGTGAAGTCGTTGATGTACTCCGAAATCGGGGATCCGTCGATGACCGACTCGGGGAACGGGGGATTGTCGCCGGACCGCAACACCGCGGTGTACTCCCGCCGGTCTTCCATCAACGTCCGGTAGTAGCCGATCCAGGTATCGACCAGTCTCCGATCTTCGACGACCTCGAGTCGGATCGCGGCGATCTCGTCGATCATCTCGACGACGATTCCGGTGGCCCGATCGATCAGGTCCGCCCGCTCGGCAAGAGCTCCGGGCCCGGCATCTTCGATGCGACGACTGTCGGCGAGTTCGTTCCGCTGGACGTTGGCGTTCTCGCAGATCGCAGCGGAGCGTTCGGCCCAGGAAGGATCCGACACCTTGGCGACCGACTGCTTGGGCGGAAAGAACAACGCCCAGATCCAGAAGACCGCGATCCCGAGGCTGACCGTGCCGAGGACGATTCGAACGAGAACCCGCCGCGACGCGTTCACGATTTCATGGGGCGGTAGCTAGACCCGAGTTGTAGACCCGCACTTCCAACGCCGACGGCGAGCGTGACGAGTGCGCCGGTCCAGCCGTCGAAGTGAAGTCCGAGCGCGTGGTCGACCGAAATCCGCCCCGGACCGATGATTCCGATCGCCGCCGCGATCGCAGCGATGGTCGCGCAGTATTCCCAACCTTGGTTCGGAAGGAACACGAAGAAACCGACCTTGGCATGAGCGACGACGATCGCGACGATCATGATTCCGATCACGCCGGCCCCAGCCACTGGCGTGAGAAAGCCGATCGCCAATGCGAGGCCCGCTCCGATTTCGGTGAAGGCGGCGAGTCGGGCCTGTAGTGCTGGCCACTTCATTCCGATGGAGCCGAACCAAGAAGCGGTTCCGTTCAGACCCCCTCCGCCGAAGATCTTGTTGTAACCGTGGTAGGCGAGGAAGAGACCGATGCATCCGCGCATCACCACCATGCCGACGTCGATCTGATCGGCACCCGAAACGGCCGCGGCGACGCTGTTCACCGCCTGAACACTAGCCAACACGGACGGCGCCTCGAAGGAACGCGATCGTCGATCGGCTAAGAATGAAGGGTGTCCGGTGAGAGTCGCTTGCGGCGGAGAGTGAAGCTGGTCACTTCGCTCGTTTCGTATCGTCGAACCGACTTCTTGATCGCCGTTGCCGGCGCTTCGGTCTTCGCCTTCGGAACGGTCTCGTCGTCGTGGGTCCTGCGTTGGCTGATCGACAACGTCATCGTCGAGCGCTTCGAATCGGGAAGGGTCGACGCCACGGCGACGGCCGCCGGAATCGGCGTCTTCATCCTCATCGCCCTCGTGCGCGCGGCAGGAGTGATCGTTCGTCGGACGTGGGCCGGGAAGGCTCAGTGGGGAGTCGCCGAGGACCTCTCCGGTGAAGCGATCGATGCCGTCGTGAGGCAGCCGGTCCCGTGGCATCGACGACAGAGCACCGGGGACCTCATGACGCGGGTGGGTGTGGATGTCGAAGCGGCGGTGCAAGTCATCGCACCTCTGCCCTTCTCGGCGGGAGTCGTGCTGATGCTCGTGATCGCCTCCGGAGGCCTGGTCGCGGCGGACCCGCTGTTGGGTTCGTTGGCGACCCTCGTGTTCCCGCTCATCATGTCCCTCAATCTCGTGTATCAGAAGAGGGCCGACCGCTGGTACGACCTCGCACAGGCCGAGCTCGCCAAATTGTCGTCGGCGGCGCACGAGAGTTTCGAGGCCGTGACGGTCGTGAAGGCGTTCGGAGCCGAAGGGCGAGAGGCGAGTCGCCTGTCGGACATCGCCTTCCGGGTCCGGTCGGCACGGGTGGAAGCGATCAAGGTCAGGTCGCTGTTCGAGACGCTCCTCGAAGTCGTCCCCAATGCGGCGAGCGTGCTGATCGTGCTCATGGGAGCGCATCGAGTGGCTGATGGAGCGATGACCGTCGGCGATCTGGCGTCGTTCATCTATATCTTCGCTCTGCTCATCTTCCCGTTGCGGATCATCGGCTACGCGTTCAGTGAAATGCCTCGATCGCAAGCCGGTTTCGATCGCGTACGGCAATTGGTCGGTGAGCCGCTCGAAGACGATCCCCGTGATCGAATCATCGATCGGAGCGGCGACGTGGTCATCAACGGAGTGTCGATCGAACAAGGAGACGGTCGAGAAGTCCTCACCGACTTGACGTGCGAGTTTCCGTCCGGCGCGGTGACCGCGATCGTGGGAGCCACGGGGTCGGGTAAAACCACGCTCCTGCACACCCTCGCCGGGCTGATCGCCCCGCGTTCCGGATCGATCGCTGGACCCCTCGAAGGAGCTGCGCTCGTCTTTCAGGAACCTTTCCTCGTGAGCGGTTCGATCAGGGAGAACGTCGGATTGGGTCGGCCCGTCACGGATGAAACGATCTGGTGGGCCCTCGACATCTCGCAGGCCGACTTCGTGCGCGATCTGCCCGGTGGCCTCGACGCGGTCGTCGGGGAGCGTGGTGTCGGGCTCTCCGGAGGCCAGCGCCAGAGGATTGCGCTCGCCCGAGCGATTGCGGGTCGTCCGAAGGTGCTCCTGCTCGACGACACGACGAGTGCGCTCGATCCACAAACCGAGGTGGCCGTTCTCGAAGCGATACGGACTCGGTTGGCCGAAACCACCGTCATCGCGGTGTCCTCGCGCCCCAGTCTCGTTTCGGCCGCCGACCTGGTCGTGTTCCTCGAGGATGGTCGGATCAGTGCGGTCGGGCGACACGACGTCGTCGTGGTGACGTCGAGCGGATACGCGTCCTTGATGTCGGCGTTCGAGAACGAGCGAGGGTGAGGCGGCCGACATGAGCGACGTGGAATATTCGCGAGGTCCGGTTGCCACCATCGGTGCCGGAGTTCGTGCTGCGCCGGCACTGAAGTCCGGCTTCGCACTGACTCTGCTGCTCGCCCTGATCGGCTCGGCGGGTCGGGTCGTCAGTCCGATCGTTGTTCAGCAGTCGATCGACCGCGGAATGGACCTCGAAGGCGGTCTGTCGGTCGATACCGGATACGTGACCCGCATCTGTCTCTTTGGGCTGGTGTGTCTCACGATTACCGGTCTTGCTCAGCGGGCCGCGGTCCGCCGCCTGGGTCAGCGGAGCGAGGAGGCTCTGTTCGGACTGCGTTCCCGCCTCTTCGAACATGTGCACCGTCTGAGCCTCGAGGATCACAATGACGAGCGGCGAGGCGCCCTCGTGGCTCGCGTGACGTCCGACGTCGAGACACTTTCACAATTCTTCTCGTGGGGAGGCTTTGCGTTCGTTCTCAATGGCGCTTTGACGGTCGTGGTTTCCGCCGTCATGCTTTCCTACGACTGGGTTCTGGCGATCGTCGCACTCGTCGTTTCCGCGCCGCTCTACCTCGTGCTGCGCAAGGTTCAACGTCGATTGGTCGAAGCGTACGACGCAGTTCGCGTCGCGAACGGTCGAGTTCTCGGTACAGCGGGCGAGATCATCAACGGCGCCGAGACCCTGTTCGCTTATCGCAGCGGTGGCGAGTTCGCCCACCGGGTCGCCGATGCGACCGCAGAACGCCGACGGGCGCAGACCCGGGCGTCATTGATCGGAGCCTTCTTGTTTCCGAGCGGCGAGGTGTTCGGCACTCTCGCCATTTCCGCGGTGGTGGTGGTGGGAGTCTGGAGAGGTGATGGATCGGGTCTGACCGCGGGCGCGTTGATCGGATTCGTCTTCCTCACGTATCGCCTTCTGGAACCCATCGCCGAACTCACCGAGGTGCTCGACCAGACGCAGACCGCGATTGCCGGCCTGCGTCGCGTACTCGGAATCCTCGCGATCCCGATCGGTCCTCCACCCCCCGCGGACCCCCGTCCGCTTCCCCCGGGTCCACTCGACATCGTGATCGACGACGTGAGTTTTCGCTATCGGCCGCGGGGTGACGACGACGAGGAGCCAGCCCTTCGACACGTCGACATCACGATCGAGCCGGGGACCCGTGTCGCGATCGTCGGAGAGACCGGCTCCGGAAAGACGACACTCGGACGACTCTTGGCTCGCTTCTCCGATCCGACCGTCGGCGAGATCCGGGTGGGAGGGATTCCTCTACGAAGTGTCGACAACGACGAGTTACGCCGCACCGTGGTCGTCGTGCCGCAGGAACCGTTCCTGTTCGACGACACCATCGCCGCGAATCTTCAATTCGCCCGTCCCGGAATCAGCATCGATGGAATGCTCCGCGGCATCGAATCCCTCGGCCTCGTCGAGTGGATCGACGGTCTTTCTGACGGAATCGACACGGTCGTGGGCAGCCGCGGCTCGGCCCTGTCAGCCGGGGAGCGGCAACTCGTTGCCCTCGTCCGCGCGGCTCTGGTCGATCCGCCGATCCTCGTGCTCGACGAAGCAACGTCTTCGGTCGATCCAGCGACCGAGGTCAGCATTGCGCGAGCCCTCGAGGTTCTGAGTCGCAATAGAACCACCATTGCGATCGCTCATCGGCTGTCCACGGCGGCTCGAGCCGATCGGGTGGTCGTTCTCGCTGATGGCCGAGTGGTGGAGGACGGTCACCATGACGACCTGGTTTCACGATCCGGACCGTACGCACGCATGTACGCCGCCTGGATCGAGTCGACGACGAACGGCGATTCTCCCGACGTCGTCTGAGAAGAACTGGCGGCTCGCCATGGGTAAGAGTGGGGGTCATGGAGATCGTCCTCGTGCGGCACGGCGAACCGGAGTGGGTGCGGGACGATCTGAACGTCGACAATCCTCCGCTCACCGAACGCGGACGACGGCAGGCCGAGCGTGTGGCCGAGACGTTGGCCGATGAGCACTTCGACGAGATCTGGGTCTCGCCTCTGGTGCGGGCGAGGCAGACGGCCCGTCCGCTCCTGGAGGCCCGACGCATCGTCGAGCCGATCCAGAACTGGCTCGAAGAGATCCGAAATCCTTTGTGGCACGGCACGCCTCGAGAACGAGCCGATGCTGCCTACGCCGAGGAGAGACGTCGCCCCGCTGAACGTCGATGGGAAGGTCTCGAAGGGGGCGAGCCGGTCCGCGACTTCGTGGAGCGAATCCACACCAACGCCGGCCTCTTCTTCGCGGAACGCGGTGTGCGTCCGAGCGGTCAGAGCCTGCCCGTCTGGGAAATCGACGACCCCTCCCGGCGAATTCTGCTGGTGGCCCACGCCGGAACGAACAGCGTGCTGATCTGCCATCTACTCGGTCTTGACGCGACACCATGGGAGTGGGAGAGATTCGTCCTCGGTCACGCGTCGATCAGCCGTCTCAGTTCGTACGCCATCGGCGATGGACACACCTTCGGTTTGACGAAGTTGAGCGATGTGGAACACTTGGAGCGTGAGAACCGTACGTTCTGAACGCTTCGACGATCGGTCCGTCGGTCGTCGATACGCGGAAGTGGGGGCCGGGGCATGACCGAGATCGATCCGATGGCGGTCAAGCTGTTCAGCTTTCATGTGTTCACGAAACTCGAGGGCGCCGTCACTTCGGGGATGATTCACCTCGGCGATCGTCTGGGTCTCTACCGCCAGATGGCTCGTATCGGAGAGCCCGTGACGATCGATCGCCTCGCCGCGTCGCTGACGCTCTCTCCGCGTTGGGTTCAGGAGTGGGCCCATAATCAAGCGGCGGCGAAAGTGATCGAATTCGAACGCGACTCCGACGGGAACGAAACGTTCTGGTTGCGACCAGAAGCCCGCCTCGTGCTTGCCGACGAAGAGAATCCGGCCTTCGGGATGGGGATGTTCCACCGCCTTCCCCAAACGATGGCCTCGCTCGAACGTCTACCGGAGAGCTTTCGAACTGGTCTCGGGTTCGACTACGACAGCCACGGACCCGAGGGGGCGGTGGGCATCGAGCGGTCCTTCGAACCGTGGTCGAACGCCTTCTTGATTCCCCTCGTGATTCCCGCCCTGGACGGAATCGTCGAACGACTGGACAAGGGAGCGAACGTCGCCGATATCGGCTGTGGGGCCGGTGGCGCGGCGCTGCGTCTCGCCGAGCGATTTCCCCGTTCGACAGTGGTGGGATACGACATTTCTCGGTACGCACTCGATCGGGCCGAGGCCAAGCTTCGGGATTCCGCTGTCACGAACGCGAGATTCGTCGACCCGCGCCGCGAGCCTCTTCCCGTCGACGGGTCTCTGGACCTCGTGACGGCTTTCGACTGCGTTCACGACATGACTCATCCGAGCGACGTGATGAAGGCCATCCGCCGGGCCCTGAAACCCGACGGAACGTGGCTCCTCGTCGACATCAAGGCTCTGGACACGTTCGAGGAGAACTCCGCGAAGAACCCCATGGCGTCGTTGATGTACGGGATCAGCGTGATGTCGTGCATGTCGTCGGCATTGTCAGTGGAGGGTGGGGCCGGACTCGGCACCCTCGGTCTTCCGGAGTCGAAAGCACGCGCCATGGCATCGGATGCCGGGTTCACTCGCTTTCGTCGTCTCGACATCGATCATTCCGTCAACGCTTTCTATGAGGTGAAACCATGAGTTCCGTGTCGCTATCCGATATCCGCGTCTTCAGTTCGTCGCTGAGTCCTTGGGCTCATCTGGCGACGGTCGGTGCCGATGGTGAGCCCGACGTCGTCCCGGTCCATCCGTGTTGGGAGGGAGACACGATCTGGATCATGGTGGGGAAGGATTCGGTCAAGTCGCGAAACGTCGCTCACGAAGGCCGGGTAGCACTCCACTGGCAGGTCACCGAGAGCGGCGACGGAGTCGAGATCTGGGGCCGAGCGAGTCTGTTTTCGGACGTGGAGACCAAGCGGCGTCTCTGGACCGGCATCTTCGACTACGACCTCGACGCCTTCGCCCCCGGTGGTCCCGATGGCAGTCCGGACACTTCGTTCATGAGAGTCGACATCGACCGTGCGATGCTCATGCGGGCTTACGGAATGGCCGGGATCGAACGCTGGAAGAAGAGCTGAGGCAGGACTCGACGTGGCATCTCTCGAAGACATCAAGACCGACAGCCGCCGCTACGGACCGTTCGCTTACATCGCGACGACCGGTTCCGACGGCGAACCGCACCTCGCTCCGGTTGCCGTCAACTGGATCGGCGACAGTGTCGCGGCCTTCGTTCTGTCGAGCAGTCGAAAGATTCGCAATGTGCGGCAGAACCCGCGAGCATCAGTTCACTTCGCCGTCGGCGAATCCACCAAGTGGGACAGTTGCATCGTGTGGGGGTCGGCTCGCATCGTCGACACGACCGAAGGTCGTCGTGAACTCTGGGACCAAATGGGTTACGACCTGAAAGCCTTCGAGCCCGGTGGCCCCGAATCGGATAATCACGTGTTTCTTCTGATCGATCCGGTGCGGGCGACCGTTCTGCGGACGTACGGAATGGCCGGCCGAGACACGTGGCGACGCACGTGACCCGGCTGTCGGCGCTCGACCGATCGATCGACGGGCGCGTCGCCCTCGTCACTGGCGCCGCCAGCGGAATGGGTCGAGCGACGGCGCATGTGTTCGCCGATGAGGGTGCTCGGGTGGCCGTCGTCGACCTGGGCGAGGATCGCGTCAGTGCAGTGGTGCGCGAGATCGAGAGTGCCCACGGCGTCGGTCGGGCGCTCGGCTTCGCGATCGATGTGACGGATCGGAGGGCTCTGGCCGAGATGGTGCGGTCAGTTCATACGGCCTGGGGACGCATCGACTGTCTCGTGAACAATGCCGGTATCTCGCTGGTCACGAGCCTTCTGCAGGACGACGACTCGTTTCTCGACGCCTGGCGGCGGACCATCGATGTCAATCTGTCGGCCTATGTCCATCTCGCTCGACTGGTCGTTCCACACATGAAGACGGCGGGTTACGGGCGAATCGTCAACATCGCATCGACCGAGTCGATCGTGGCGACTGGCGGCTTGGCCGCTTACTCGGCTTCGAAATCCGGAGTCACCGGTTTGACTCGCTCGATGGCGGTCGAACTCGGCCGCTTCGGGATCACCGTCAACTGCGTCTGCCCGGGGCCGATCAACACCGGTATGACGTCGGGCATCCCGGACGAGGCCAAGGAGGCGTACGCGAGGAAGAAGGTTCCGTTGCGCCGTTACGGTGAGCCCGAGGAAGTCGCGCAGATGACGGTGAGCCTCTGCCTTCCGGCGGCGAGTTTCACGAACGGGGCCACGCTGGTCGTCGACGGGGGAATGACGATTCGGCACACCTGATCTCCCAAGCGACCTCTCTGCGGATGGATGTCAGGGAACGGGATCGAAGATCCCGGACAAACCGGTCGGTCGATGGCTGCCGATGATGAGTTGCTCGAGAACTCCGAGACCGACATTCTCACCACATCGAACACGACACACGGCTTGGATGTGGACGTTGCGCGGGGCACACGGATCGCCCACCGGAAGGTCCCAAGCCTCGGCACCCACCGCGAGGTCGCCCTTCCAATAGCCGTGACCCCATTCGGGGTTGAAGTAGCCGATACCCGACATGTGGAACTCGTAGAGGGGTTCGAACACGAGCTTCTTCACTGATCCATCGGGGAGCGCGATGTCCAAGGCGAAAGTTTCGGCCCATCGGGTGCCGCGTCGCAGCGAAGTGCGGTACTCGACCGCGGACGCAACGACTGCGTCGGCTTCGCCGTCGGGAAGTACGAATCCGACCTCGTGCCAACGGCTGCCGTCTGAATACTCGTTCACATCGAAGTGAGTCGCGAAGCTCTCGAAGTTGACCGGGGCCCACAGCCAGTAGAACTGGGGAGGAGCGATCGGAGCCCCGGTGTCGACCGGAGGCCCGATGGGACGAACTCCCCACGACCGATCTCGCGAACCCCAAGAACCCGGTTCGACCTCGTGGCGACGGCCCTCGACTTCGATCCAACCCGACCAGTGGCCGAACTGAGTGAGGCGCGTGTAGTCGGTTGTCACGCGTTGTCCCGAACGAACCAAGAAGGGAGGTTCTTGAACCGGCCCACTGCGTGCTGTGAAATCGAGTTCGGCTCGAACGCCGTGCTCGGGGGAATCGACGATGATCCGATGGCGTCTCATCGGCTCGACGATGCGGACTTCGATCGGTCCGACGACGTTCGCCTGTGCTCGATCACGCGGCGCCCGGGCCGAGGCGTGCAGAGAAACCTGCCGTGATCCCTCGACCACGACCGAGAAGGAAGCATCGACGACGTGACGATTCGGGTAGAGACCGAGGGCGACGCCGAAGTAGAGGGACGCATCACGCCGATAACCGTTGAAGAAGTAGCGGTCGTAGTGGTTCGGATCACTCGACGAGGTGAGGGCGATCGGAGCGCTCGACGGATGAATCGGATAATCGTCGAAAGATGTGAGCACGGTCACGACCGTAGTGCGGTCGAGACCAGGGAAGAGAAGGTCCGCCGTAATAGGGTCGCCTCGTGCGGTCGATCTCAGCTCGCTCGTATTCGCGGGTCGCCGTCGCCGCCCTCGTTCTGCTTTGCATCATCGTGTTGACGGGAGCGGCCGTTCGCCTCACCGGATCGGGACTGGGATGCGAGGACTGGCCGCGGTGCAACCAGGAGAGGTTCATCGACGTGTCCTCGACCCACGGGGCGATCGAACAGGTGAACCGCCTCTTCACGGGTCTGGTCGCCGTCGCGGTGATCCTGGCGGTGCTCGGAGCCCATCGACGAGCTCCTCGCCGCCCCGACCTCGTGCGGCTGGCTTGGGGCCTCGTCGTCGGGGTGCTCGGCCAGGTGATCCTGGGCGGCATCGTCGTCCTCACCGACCTGCATCCCCTGGCGAACCAGGGTCACTTCTTGTTGTCGATGATCCTCGTCACGAACGCCACGGTTCTCGTCGTTCGTTCGCGCGACCCTGAGGTCGCCGCGCAAACGGGTCCGTCCGATTCGTCAGCGATCACTCGCCGAATGGCACGCATCGTGTTCGTCACGGGTTGCCTCGCTCTCTACACCGGCACGTTCGTCACCGGGTCGGGCCCGCACGCCGGCGATGAGGAAGCCCGTCGATTCGGATTCGACATTTCGCACGTCGCCCGCGTCCATGGTGTCAGCGTCATTGTCTTTCTCGCGTCGCTGCTCTGGTTGATCTCACGCTCACGCCGGGATCGTCGGATCTGGTCGAAGTTGAGCGGAGTCCTCGAGGCAACCATGGCCGTCGGCGTCTTGCAGGCTGCCGTGGGCTACACCCAGTACTTCAACGACATTCCGGCGGCGCTGGTGGCCGTTCACATCGCCGGGGCGACCGCGATCATGACGTGCTTGACACTCCTGGTGACCCAGACCAATCGAGCCTCAATCGATGGCGGCGAGCCGATCGCGAACGTCTCGGAACTCGCGCACCATGGAGTGGATGATCGACTCGACGGGTTCCACTGACTCGATTCGTCCCATCACCTGGCCGATGAGGGCGATCGACGCTTCCATGTCGCCTCCGAAATAGAGATCGAGAGCCCGGCTCATCTCGCTGAGCGCGACATGGTCGTCCTTTTCGAGGCGTGTCGTGCGTTCAGTACGCAGTGCACGAAGGCCGGGTCGTGAATGTCGGTTCAAGAAGACCGTGTCGGTTTCCGCGCCCGACACGATCGCCCGCTTCCAGTTGTCGTGCACGGGTGATTCCGCCGACGAAACCATCCGGGTACCCATCTGCACACCCTCGGCACCGAGGGCGAAAGCGGCCGCCATCGATCGTCCGTCGCAGATCCCTCCCGCGGCAATGACCGGGACATCGACCTTGGACGTCACGAGCGGGAGGAGAACCATGGTGGCGACATCGCGGGGATTCTTGAATCCGCCACCTTCTCCGCCTTCGACGACGAGACCGTCCACCCCCGCGTCCACCGCTTTCAGAGCCGCGGAGAGTGTCGGTACGACGTGGAAGACCGTCAGTCCCGCATCTTTCAGTTGTCGGGTGTACTGACGGGGATCTCCGGCTGACGTGGTGACGAAGCGGACGCCCTGGGACACCACGAAATCGACGATCGACGGGTCGCGAACGAACAATTGCGCGATGTTCACGCCGAACGGCTTCTCGGTGAGTTCGCGCATTCGCACGATCTCGTCGCGCACCGCGTCCAGTTCGCCCGACGACGTCTCGATGATTCCGAGGGCACCGGAGCGGCTCACCGCCGACGCGAGGCGCGAGCGGGCGATCCAGCCCATCGGGGCCTGAACGATGGGGTAATCGACTCCGAGTAGTCGGGTCAGGCGGTTGTCGATCGGGGCGGGCCTGGTCATGCGCGAACCGTAGTGCGCGTCGACAGTCCCACCAGCGGCATGGCGAGGACGATCAGGGCCGCGCCGACCCATGCGACGGTGGCCAAGGACTCATCGAGGACGGTGACGGCCAGGACCGAGGCGACGACTGGTTCGAGGAGCGTGAGCATCACGACAGTGGTCGGCGCGAGGACGCGCAGACCCCAACCGAACCCGATGTAGGCGAGAGTCAACGTGATGATGGCCAGCCAGGCGATCACCGCGATTCCGCGACTCGTCCCGAGCCAAGAGACATCGCGGAAGAGGAGCACCGGACTGGACAAGACTCCGCCTCCGAGGAAGAGCGCGGCCATGGAGGTTGTCGAATCCAGTCCGCGAGCGATCGCGGTGGAGCCCGCCTCGGTGTACACGGCATAACTGACTCCGGCGAGAGCGGCCGCCGCGATACCGGCCGTGTTGACCTTCACACCGCCCGAACCGAATCCGACGAGCAACGTAAGTCCCGCGGCGATCATTGCACCCGCGGCGTACCACAACGCTGACGGAGCCGGACGCCCCCGAAACGCACCGATGATTCGACTCGCCAATGGACTCACCGCAATGGTGACGACGGTGGCCATCGCGACCCCGGTGCGGCGCGTGGCGTCGAAGAAACCCAATTGGTACACGGCCACCCCCACGGCACCGACCGTCATGGTCATCCGGTGGTTCACTGCGGTTCTGAGGTTGCGGTGCGCGACCAGGCACAGTCCGAGACCTCCGACCAAAAGGCGCACCGATCCAGCCGCCAGGGCGTCGGTTTCCGGCGGTGCCTTGGCCAGGGCCGTCCCCGTGGTTCCGAACAGGGCGGCCACGCCAAGGACCACGGCGATCGCCGGATAGGACGACCTCGGGGCGGATCTTTCGGAGGTCACGGCGACTGAACTATCATCTCGTCGTTCCGAGTCGACGGATACCCGCGTGGGTCGTCCGGTGGGGGCGGACCGGGCCTCGCCCGGGACCGGAAGAGATCGAGGGAGTGCCGAAGTCCGTGACGAGACACTGGAGACGCCTGTTCGTCCTTCTCCTCGGGTTGTGTGCCGTGCTCGGTTGGGGTGCGGTTCCGGCGTCGGCCGACGGCGTGTCGGTCCGGGCTCAGGTCAAGGAGCAAGCCCGCGGGGCTGGTGGTGAAACCGCCAACAAGCCCGTGGCCGGAGTCGTGATCGTCGTCACCGACGAAGCGGGTAACGAAGTCGGTCGAGGCGAAACCGACGACAAGGGTGTCGTGGTCATCGACCTCCCGTCCAAGGCGGCGTACACGGTTTCCCTCGACGAGGGAACCCTTCCGGACGGCCAGGCCCTGAGCGAGTCGTCGCCGGCGTCCCAGTCTCTGACCGCTGAGAGCTTCATCACGTCGACGAAGGTCGTCAACTTCTTCACGGGCGAATCGCAGAGCGGAACACAGAACACCGCCGAGAAGGTCGCCCAACGGCTGGTGAACGGCATCCGTCTCGGGCTGATTCTGGCGATGTGCTCGGTTGGTCTGTCGCTCATTTTCGGTACGACCGGATTGACGAACTTCGCCCACGGCGAAATGGTCACGTTCGGAGGTCTCGCGGCCTTCATCTTCAACATGACCGGGCTGTCGTTTCTGGGTTTCCTCAGTTTCCTTCCGGGAGTTTCCAGCGACGGGAAGTTCCACATACTGATCGCCGCCCCACTCGGGATCCTCGCCGGGGGGCTCTTCGGCTGGGCTTTGAATGCCGGCATCTTCGCTCGGTTGCGCAAGCGGGGTATCGGCCTGGTCACCCAGATGGTTCTGACGGTTGGCCTCTCGATCCTTCTGCGAAATTTCTTCCTGTCGCGCTTCGACAGCCGCACGCGCCCCTACCGAGAATTCACCCTGCAGAAGGCCTGGGAATTCGGTCCGATTTCCATCACTCCGCGCGACTTCACGGTCTCGGTTCTCTCGCTCATCATCCTGATCGCGGTGGCGTTGGCGTTGCGCTACACCCGCCTCGGCAAGGCGACACGGGCCGTCTCCGACAATCCCGATCTCGCGTCGGCCACCGGCATCGACTCCGAGCGGGTCGTCAAACTCGTATGGATCCTGGGTGGCGTGCTGGCGGCGACCGGCGGCGTGTTCCGCGGCCTCGACGAGCAGGTGAGTTTCGACATGGGTGCTCGACTTTTGTTCTTGATGTTCGCCGGAATCACGCTGGGTGGTCTGGGTTCGGCCTTCGGTGCGCTGGTCGGCGGATTCGTCGTCGGAGTTCTCGTCGAGGTGGCGAGTCTGGTGGTGCCGACGGAGTTGAAAGCCACGCCAGCCCTCTTGATTCTGATCCTCGTCCTCCTCTTCCGTCCGCAGGGCATTCTCGGCAAGTCTCAGAGGGTGGGATAAGCGTGAACTGGTCACTCATTTTCGAGAACAGCGTCAAGGGCCTGATCGGAATCAACGCGGTGTATTTCGCCATCGCCGCGTTGGGACTCAACGTGCAGTTCGGTTACACGGGCCTTCTCAACTTCGGCCAAGCCGGCTTCATGGCCTGCGGAGCGTACGGGCTCGGCATGACCGCTCAGTACTTCGACATTTCCATGTGGTGGGGTATTCCGCTCGGCATTCTCTTCTCGGTCGGCCTCGGTTTGCTGATGGGAATACCAACGTTGCGATTGCGCGCCGACTACCTGGCCATCGTCACGATCGCCGCCGCCGAGATCATCCGCCTCGTGGTGCGTTCGGTCCGCTTCAAGCACTATTTCGGGGGCTCGGACGGGATCAACAGTTTCTCCCAAACGTTCCGCGATCTCGGCAACAAGGTCGGAATCGAGGAGGCCGAGAAGTACGGCTTCACACCTTTCCGCTTCACCGGACGAGAACTCTGGACCTTGATCATCGGCTGGATCCTGGTCGCGTTGCTCGGGTTCTTCGTCTACAAGCTGATGAAGAGCCCATGGGGTCGTGTGCTCAAGGCCATCCGCGAGGACGAAGATGCCGTGCGGTCGCTCGGCAAGAACGTCTACTCGTACAAGATGCAATCGCTCATCCTCGGCGGCATCCTCGGCACGATCTCCGGAATGATCTTCGCCCTCGATCGAGCCGCTGTACAGCCCGACAACTACAGCCGCGATGTCACGTTCTACGTCCTCACGGCCCTCGTATTGGGCGGAGTTGCGCGGGTGTCGGGTTCGATCGTGGGGCCGATGATCTTCTGGGGAATCTTCACATTCCTGGACAACTTCATGAGGCAAGTTGCCGACGATCCCATCCGACTCGGCAATTTCCAGATCATGGACTCGACCGACGTGGGTCCGCTCAATTTCATTCTCATCGGCCTGACATTGATCCTGTTGATGGTGTTCCGTCCTCAGGGCGTTTTCGGCGATCGGAAGGAGATGGCGTTCGATGGCCGCTGATCGCGTGTACTCATCGGTCGCCCAGACCGCCCGTGGAGCACTGTCTTCGGCGGAGGCCGTGCCGGGCTCGCGCAAACTCGACCCCATCCTGATCGCCGACGGCGTGCGCCGTGATTTCGGCGGAATCGTGGCGGTCGACGTCGACCACATCGAGGTCCAGCGAGGTTCGATCACAGCACTGATCGGTCCGAACGGTGCCGGAAAGACGACTCTCTTCAACCTCCTCACCGGCTTCGACAGCCCGACGTCCGGTCGGTGGTCGTTCGACGGCCGCGACATGGCCAAGGTTGCTCCGCACCGGACCGCGTCGCTCGGCATGGTCCGTACATTTCAGTTGACCAAGAGCCTCACCAAGCTGTCAGTGATCGAAAACATGCGGCTGGGAGCCACTCAGCAGCGTGGTGAGAAGTGGTGGAACGGTCTCTTCGCCTCAACTTGGAAGAAGCAGGAAGCCGAGATCACCAGCCGGGCCGAGACTCTTCTCGAGCGTTTCAAGTTGTCGCACATGCGCGACGAGTTCGCCGGTGCTCTCTCGGGTGGTCAGCGAAAGCTTCTCGAAATGGCTCGCGCACTCATGACGAATCCCACGCTCGTCATGCTCGATGAGCCGATGGCCGGAGTCAATCCGGCGCTGAAGCAGAGCCTCAACGACCACATCCGGGGGTTACGCGACGAGGGTATGACCGTTCTCTTCGTCGAACACGACATGGACATGGTGCACGACGTGTCCGACTGGGTGATCGTGATGGCCGAGGGCCGAGTGATCGCCGAAGGAACACCCGACGACATCGCCAAGAACCCCGCCGTGATCGACGCCTATCTCGGCGCGCATCAGGGTCGATCACTCCTGGAGGAGGGCGCATGACCAAGGTTCTGCACGCCACCGATCTTGTCGCCGGTTACATCCCTGAGGTCAACATCCTCAACGGCTGCAATCTCGAAGTGTCGGCCGGCGAGTTCGTCGGCATCATCGGACCGAACGGCGCCGGAAAGTCCACTTTCCTGAAGGCGGTACTCGGACAATGCAAGGTTCGATCAGGTCAGATCATCCTGAACGGCGAGGAGATCACCGGTCGCAAGGCGCACGAGCTGGTGGCCATGGGTGTCGGTTACGTGCCGCAGACGAAGAACGTGTTTCCGAGTCTCACCGTACGAGAGAACCTCGAAATGGGTTGTTTCCTGAAGCCCGACGTCTTCTCCGAGCGATTCGATTACGTGGTCGACATGTTTCCGAGACTGGGGGAGAGAGCTTCGCTGCGTGCCGGTTCGTTGTCGGGTGGTGAGCGCCAAATGGTGGCCATGGGCCGGGCCCTCATGATGAAGCCCTCGATTCTTCTCCTCGACGAACCTTCGGCCGGGCTCTCACCCGCGCTTCAGGACGAGGTCTTCGTGAACTGCCGAACGATCAATCAGGCCGGAGTCGCCATCTTGATGGTTGAACAGAACGCCCGTCGCTGCCTGCAGGTCGTCCACCGAGCCTACGTCCTCGACCAAGGTCGCAACGCCTACACCGGTTCGGGAAGGGATCTCTTGAGCGATCCCAACGTCATCGAGTTGTATCTCGGTACTCTCGCGCGCGCCACTGGCGGCTGAGCCAATCGATGTGTCCCCGGTTTCCCGGGGGAGATTTGGAAAAGAGAAGAGCCCCCCGGTTTCCCGGGGGGCTCTTGCTTCACTCGATCAGAGCGAGTGGGTGATCACTTACCGGCGTCGAAGTTCTCGCCGAGTGCGTTACCCATGTTGCCGTCGGTGCCGTACCAGTTCTTGACGGTCGGTCCGATGCCGCTCTCGACGGCAACGCGCAGGATGCGGCTGCCCTCGTCGAACGACACGAGAACCACTGCGTCCGGATCGGCGGCCACCACGTCGGCGACTTCAGCGTCGAACGACGCTGCGGTCGGGTCGTAGGCCTTGACGCCCTTGACCACGTCCGCCGCGCTCTTCACGCGCTCATGCGAGAGATCGGAGACGTG
>CAYNKE010000004.1:0-35886 GCA_964397715.1 uncultured Bifidobacterium sp.
GAGGCCATCGCCGATCTCTACAAGCGCAAGTGGAACGTCGACCTCGACGTCGAGACCGAGATCACCAACACCATCGGTTCGAAGGAAGGCTTCAGCCACTTGATGTGGGTGTTGCTCGACCGAGGTGACGCCGCGATCGTTCCGAGCCCCAGTTACCCGATCCACATCTACGGACCCCTCTTCGCCGGCGCCGATCTGCGCCAGGTGCCGATGCGGAGCCTGTCCGATCCCCGAGTGCAGTCCGATTTCGAGGGTGACTTCTTCGACAGCCTCACCACCGCGTACGACGTGGGCTGGCCCAAGCCTCGAGTTCTCGTCATCTCGTTCCCGCACAACCCCACGGGTTCGTGCGTCGACCTTCCCTTCATGCAGCGAGTCGTCGACTTCTGTCGCGAGCGCGACATGATCGTGGTGCACGACTTCGCCTACGCCGACGTCGGTTTCGACGGCTATCAGCCGCCGTCGATCCTCCAGGCCGAGGGAGCCAAGGAATGCGCGGTCGAGCTCTACTCCATGACCAAGAGCTTCTCGATGGCCGGATGGCGCGTGGCGTTCCTTCTCGGAAACCGAGACGTCGTGCAGGCACTGGTCAAGTTGAAGAGTTATCTCGACTACGGCACGTTCCAGCCGATCCAGATCGCGGCCACCGTGACCATGAACGAAGCCGGCGACTATCCCGAAGAGGTGTGCTCCATCTACCAGAGCCGTCGTGATGCGTTGATCGACGGGCTCGGTCGCATCGGTTGGGACATTCCGGCTCCGAAGGGTTCGATGTTCGTGTGGGCGCAGATCCCCGAGCCGTACGCCGACATGACCTCGGTCGAGTTCTGTTCGTTGATGGTGCGCGATTGCGAGGTCGCGTTGTCGCCCGGTGTCGGTTTCGGGCCGGGTGGAGAAGGCTTCGTCCGATTCGCGCTCATCGAAAACGAGCAGCGCATCGCTCAAGGTCTCCGCAACTTGAAGCGCGGGCTCACGAAGCTCGGCTGACTTGTCCTCCCACGTCCTTCGACTGTGGCTTCCCGATCGACCGGGAACCCTCGGACGTGTCGCGGCCGCGATCGGATCCGTCGGTGCCGACGTGACCGGTATCGAAATTCTCGAACGCGGAGCAGGGATGGCCATCGACGAGGTGGCGATCGAAGTCCCGGACTCCTCATCGGTCGACGACGTGGTCGCGGCGCTCGCCAAGGTCGACGGCGTCGCAGTGGAGGACGTCCACTCCGTCGACGTCGGACGTCTCGACCACTCGGTGATGGGGCTCGACGTGCTGACCGGTTTCGTCGACTCCGGGTGCGATCTCGAGACCCTCGCTCGTGGACTCGGTCGCCTGCTCGAGTCCGACTGGCTCGCCGTCGTCGACCGTCAGCGCGCGCAGATCGTCGCAACGATCGGGTTCGTGCCCGATCCGGCTTGGCTCATGGCGTTCGTGGCCGGAACCGAGCACCTCGATGATGCGTCGTCGGAGCACACCCCGTCCGACGTGATCTGGACCAATCTCGCCGGGACCGACCTGTCGGTGGCGTGTGAGCGACGGGGCCGGGCCTTTCGTGCTCGAGAGCGCGAACACGTCGCGGCGATCGGCCGTCTGGCCGGAGTGGCTCTCCGCGTCGTCAACCCGTCGAATCGCTGACGGCCCAGTGACGCGATCGTTCGACTGCGCGTAGCCACTCGGAGTGGAGGGCATCAGCGGCGGCGCGATCCGGATTCGGGTCGACCACGACGTCGGTCTGCCAACGCGCGGCGATCGCATCGAGATCGGGCCACATGCCCTCGGCGAGGCCAGCAAGGAACGCTGCTCCCAACGCGGTCGTCTCCTGGTCGACAGGTCGACGAACCGGGATGCCGAGCTGGTCGGCTTGGATCTGCAACAAGAGGTCCATGACCGACGCGCCGCCGTCGACGCGCAATTCGCGGATGTCGACACCGCTCGCACTCTGCATGGCAGCGATCGCATCACGGGTCTGAAGGGCCATCGCGTCGACGACTGCCCGGGCCAGATGCGCGCGGTTCGACCCGCGGGTGATGCCGACGATGGTCCCACGCGCGTACGGATCCCACCACGGACTGCCGAGTCCGGTGAACGCCGGTACGACGTACAGTCCGCCACTGTCGGGGACGCTCGCGGCCAAGGGGCCGATCTCGTCGGCTCGTTGGATGATTCCGAGCCCGTCGCGAAGCCATTGGATCGCGGCACCGGTCACGAAGATGGCTCCCTCGAATGCATAGGTGGTGACGAGATCACCGTCGCGGTCGGGAATCGTCCAGGCGACTGTCGTGAGCAGACCGTCGCATGGAGCGGGGCACGCCGTCCCGATGTTCATCAGCACGAAGCTTCCGGTGCCGTACGTGTTCTTGGCCATACCCGTCGCGAAGCAGGCTTGGCCGAAGAGTGCGCTCTGCTGGTCGCCAGCCACGCCGGAGATCGGAATACCGGTCGGGAGTTCGGAGCAGTTAGTGGTGCCGATACGGCCACTCGACGGAACGATGCGCGGCAATGCCCGACGCGGGACACCGATCACGTCACAGAGTTCGTCGCTCCAGTCGAGGGTCGTGATGTCGAAGAGCATCGTGCGACTCGCGTTCGACGAATCCGTGGCGTGCATTTCTCCGCCGGTGAGTCGGTACACGAGCCACGAGTCGATGGTTCCGAACCGCAGATCGTCGTCGGCGTCCACGCCGTTCTCGACGAGCCACGCCATCTTGGTGCCCGAGAAGTAGGGATCGAGGACGAGTCCGGTGCGTTCGCGGACGAGTGGCAGATGAGGAGCGAGTTCGAGGCAGCGGTCGGCGGTCCGCCGGTCCTGCCAGACGATCGCCCGGGCCCGAGGGAGTCCGGTGGCGGCACTCCAGGCCACCACCGTTTCGCGTTGATTCGTGATTCCGATGGCGGACGGGAGGCCGACGCGCTCGACGACCTCGCGGAACGTGGTGACAACCGCGTCCCAGATCTCGACAGCGTCGTGCTCGACGCGACCCGGCCGGGGGAAGTGCTGCGTGAATTCGCGATACGCCGCGACACTCGGCCGCCCGTCGGCGAAGACCGCTCGACAGCGAACTCCTGTCGTCCCGGCGTCGATCGCGAGGACGTAGTCGGTCACCGACGCTTGCCCTTCTTGCGGTGCTGCGACGGACCGGTCGTGGTGCGCCGAGTCGGAGCCGGGCGGGATCGAGAGGTGGATGACGGGTTCGACGGAGCCGACGGCTCGGGTCGACGTGCTCGGGTCTCGTTGCGCAGATCGCGCAGGGTCTTGCGCTGATATCCGAACTTCGCGAGCACGGCACCGAAGCCGAGATACAGCGGATACGAGGCGGCGAGGCCGAGCACCGAAGCACCGGTGACCGTGTCGCGGAAGAACAACCCGAACGCGACGATCATCACGATCGCATAGACCATCCACTCGCGGGACAAGCGTTGCCACGGAACGGTTCGAGACGAGTCCCACGCCATGCCGTCATTGTTCCACCCTTAGGCTGGCTCCATGCGCATCGGAGTTCTCACGGGCGGGGGAGACTGCCCGGGGCTCAATGCGGTCATCCGCGCGATCGTTCGCAAGGGCGAGTCCGTGCACGGCGACGAGATTCTCGGGTTCGTCGACTCGTGGGACGGGGTGATGGCGCAGTCGTTCGTCCGCCTCGACATCTCGTCGATGCGCGGGCTTCTGCCCAAGGGTGGCACCGTTCTCGGGACGAAGCGAGGCAGTCCGCTCGATCACCCCGATGGGGTCGACCGAGTCCGCCGGTGCTTCGAGGAGCAGCGCCTCGATGCGTTGATCGTGATCGGCGGGAACGGATCGCTCGCCGTGTCGTCGATCATTCACGAGCAGACCGGACTACCGATCGTCGGGGTCCCCAAGACGATCGACAACGATGTCGTCGGAACCGACGTGACCTTCGGTTTCCACACCGCCGTCCAGGTGGCCACCGACGCGATCGATCGACTTCACACGACCGCCGAAAGTCACAATCGGGTGATCGTCGTCGAAGTCATGGGACGTGATGCCGGATGGATCGCCACGTACGCGGGGATCGCTGGCGGCGCCACCGTCATCCTCGTTCCCGAAGTGCCGTTCGACATCGCTGAAGTGTGCGAGGTGATCGAGCGCCGCCACCATCGTGGTCGTTATGCATCGATCGCCGTCGTGGCCGAGGGTTCGCTTCCGGTCGAGGGTTCCATGCCACGGCCCGAGTACGCGCGCGACGCGATCGGGCGACCGCGACTCGGCGGAATCGCGGTCGATGTCGCGGCGGAGATCGAGCGGCGAACCGGAATCGAAGCGCGTGTCGTGCAAATCGGCCACGTTCAACGCGGAGGCACGCCCACCGCATTCGACCGCGTCCTGTCGACTCGCTTCGGACTGGCTGCGATCGATGCCGCCCACGACTCGGCGTGGGGAGACATGGTCGCTCTCGTCGGGACCGACATCGTGCGGGTACCGATGAAAGAGACAGTCGGTCGCATCAAGACAGTCGATCTCGATCTGCTGCGCGACGTTGCGCAGGTCTTCTACGGCTGAGCGCCGGGTTCGATCACCGCTGGATAGTCGGGTTGACTCGACACCGCGCGGCCCGGGTAGTCGTAGATGGTCAGCGGTTCGGACGTGAGGCTGCCGTCGCCGCGCGGCCATTCGACGACGGCTCCGTCGACGACGAGAGACACCCGCTCGACGCCATCGATCTCGGCCAGGCTCAGAACGATCTGCGCCACGGCAGACACGAGGTCGTCTCCGGTGGCCTGGAAGATCTCAGCGGACAAGTCGACGCGCACGAGATCGGTCGCGATGTAACGGGCGCCGCGCAGAACCGTGCCACGGGGGACCGCGGTGCGCAGACCGACTTCTTGTTCGGCCTCGGTCGGTCCGACGAGCAACGCGTCGACCACGGTCTGCGGATCGAGCGACAACTCTCGACGAACCGACTGGAGGAGTGATCGTCCCGTCTCATCGATCCGTTCGAGATAGATACGGCCCGACCCGGTGGTTCCGACGTCGGCGAAGCCGACGTCGATGAGACTGCGCTGGTCGACCTCGGGAATCGTGCGCGGCGAGGAGTCGACGTCGAGTCCGCATCCGGCGATCACGACGGACACTGTGATCGTCACTGTGATCGTCACTGTGATCGACTTCGTGATCGACTTCGCGATCGACGTGATGGAAGAGCCCGTGCGCTTCATCGCAGAGCCTCGGCCGGGAGTTCGATCACGAAGCACGAACCCTCGGCGCCGTCATGGCGATCCTCGACCCAGGCGCGACCGCGGTGCAGTCGGACGTGCTCGTCGACGAGGGCCAAGCCCAAGCCGGCACCTTCGGATCCACCGCGACGCCCGGCCACGCCGCCACGCGCGAATCGCTCGAAGATGAGCGTCCTTTCCTCGGGGGGAACTCCGGGCCCGTGGTCCTCGACCATGATCCAGACCACACCCGACGAGACGTCGTCGTCGGGGACGAACACCGAGACCTCGACGTCGGAGCCGCCGTGGATTCGGCCGTTGTCGACGAGGTTGGCGACGACGCGAGCCAGTCGTCGGCGATCTCCGCGGATCACCATCTCGTCGGCGGTCGGCGAGACCATCACGGGCGTGCGCGGCAAACTGCTCGCGGCGCACGCCTGGCGGACGAACTCGCCGACGAGGAGTTCCTCCTCGTTGAGTCGGATGGCTCCGGCGTCGAAACGCGAGATCTCGAGGAGATCTTCGACGAGACCTTGGAAGCGGGCGACGTCGGCCACCAGGAGATCGAGTGCGGCCTGCGCGCGGTCGGGCATCTCGTCACGACGAGCCTTCATCACTTCGACGCTGGCCGACAGCGTCATGAGCGGGGAGCGCAATTCGTGACTCACGTCGGAAGTGAATCGCGCGTCGCGCTCGACGCGCTCTTGCAGAGCGGTCGCCATGTCGTTGAACGACTTTGTGAGTGCGGCGAGATCCGGATCGTCGGTGGGTTCGAGACGAGTGTCGAGTCGACCGCCGGCGAGAGCCTGAGCCGCCTGACTCGCGGCGGTGAGAGGTCGAACGGCTCGCGAGGCCGACACCGCACCCAGAACGATGCCGACGAGGGTGGTGATCGCCGAAGCGAAGATCAGCGCGAACCCGACGCTGCGCAGAGTGCTCTGCACGTCGTCGAACGAAGCGAACTCGAAGTAGGCTCCACCGACTTCGTCGAGCGGAACACCGACGGCCAGCACGAGTTCGTCATCGACCGAGAAACGCATCTTGGTCGGTCGGTCCTCGTCGATCACCGCGGTGAGCATCGCGACGGGAACTTGACCCGACGAGAAGCGGGCGTCGCCCGCGGTCCAGGTGCCGCGGTAATAGAGGAGCGGACGGTCCGAGCCGAGACGATCGACGACCGACTGCACGTTGGTTGGCGCGGATCGGAGGTCGACGGCGACGCGTTTGGCGGAGTCGTACGCCTGCTCGACGGCGTTCGACTCGCGCTCGTCGACGAGGTTGCTGCGCGTGAAGCTGTACGTCGCGAGGGCGAGGAAGACAGAGAGTCCGAGCGTTCCGAGTCCGAAGGTCAGAAGGATGCGGCTGCGGAGGCCGAAGAAGATTCGACGCCAGGACCGCACGGACTCACACTACGGCTGCAGGCGATAACCGAGACCGCGCACCGTGACCACATGACGTGGATTGGCCGCATCGGCCTCGACCTTCGTGCGCAGTCGACGGATGTGCACGTCGACCAGTCGACCGTCGCCGAAATAGCCGTATCCCCACACGTGGTCGAGGAGTTGTTCGCGACTGAAGACGCGTCCGGGGTTCTGTGCGAGTTCGCACAACAGTCGGAATTCGGTCTTGGTGAGATGCAACTCCTGTCCCGATCTCGTGACCTTGCCCTCGTCGGGAACGATCTCGAGATCGCCGAACACCAGACGGGGATTCGCCGGGTTGGCCGGACGGGCTCGGCGGAGGAGGGCGCGGATTCGAGCCGAGAGTTCTTTCGGCGCGAACGGCTTGGTGAGGTAGTCGTCGGCTCCAGCCTCCAAGCCGGCCACGACGTCATGGGTGTCGGCTCGTGCTGTGACCATGACGATCGGAACGTCGCTCGTTCGTCGGATGCTTCGGCAGAGTTCGAAGCCGTCGATACCGGGGAGCATGATGTCGATCAGAACGACGTCGGCCGGTTGGCGGGCGAACTGGATCACGCCTTCTTCACCACTCGCCGCCTCGTCGACGACCCAACCCTCGTCCTCGAGCGCGAGACGAACCGCCGTACGGATCCGCTCGTCGTCTTCGACTGCCAGGATCCGCGTGGTCACGCCGTCATGTTAGGTGGTCTCGTCGCGACGATCGGGTTACGCGGAGACGAGTTCGAGAAGAGGTCCGTGGAGAGCCGGTGACGACACGAGGACGTTGCTCGGCACCGGATCGCCACCCGCGAAATCGCTGGCCGATGCGCCGGCTTCGCGGGCGACGAGGAGACCAGCGGCCAGATCCCACGGCTGGAGGTTCTCTTCGAAATAGGCGTCGAGACGCCCATCGGCCACGTAGCAGAGATCGGGAGCGGCGGCGCCGGTGCGACGGATGTCGCGGACCCGCGGGAGGACGCGGGCGATGCGCCGGCCCTGGTTCGCGCGCATGTCGGCGGAATACGAGAAGCCCGTTCCCACGAGCGCCGTCGCCAAGTCGCCGCACGACGAGCAAGACAGTCGTCGCCCGCCGAGCCACGCCCCGTGACCACGCGACGCGACGAACAGCTCGCGAGTGACGGGCAGATACACCGCTCCGGCCGCCGTGCCGCGCTCGTCGACCGCGGCGATCGACACCGCCCAGCCGGCGAGTCCGTACATGAAGTTGGTCGTGCCGTCGATCGGATCGACGAGCCACGAGTAACCCGAGCGCGATGGCTTGCTGCTCCCTTCCTCGCCGACGATTCCGTCGTCGGGCCGAAGACGTTCGATCGCGTCGACGATCGAGCCTTCGCTGGCGGAGTCCCATCGCGTCACCATGTCGGTCGCGGTTGACTTCGTCGTGACGTCGCGCGCTCGATCGAGAGTCGTCCGGCCGACCAGTGCGAGATCGCCGGCTCGGCGCGCGACCGCCGCCGCCAAGTTCATGAGTTCGACGTCGATCATCGGCGATCGTTGATGTCGCGCCACTCGCCGAGGGCGCGCAGAACCAAGACCGCGACGATCGAGGTTCCGCCGGCGGCAAGCACCGCGCCGAGCACGATGCCGAGCCCGAGCGGCCACGTGGCACCGCCGTCGTACTGGATGTCGACGAGCGAGTAGCCGATCACTCCTCCGGCGAGACCTCCCACCAGAATCGACGCGAAGGCGAGGGCTCGGGCGATCGGGGAGGGCAGAGCCGAGAGAGGGCGTTCGTCGGTCACGAAGGCATCGTAGGCTCCGTCTGTGGCCAGCGTCTTCGTCGTCGTTCCGACATTCAACGAAGTCGAGAACGTCACCCGACTCGTGGACGGAGTCCTCTCCGCACTTCCGGAGTGCCACGTGCTGGTCGTCGACGACGCCAGTCCTGACGGGACGGCAGACGCCGTGGACGCGATGGGCGATCGGCGCGTGTCGGTTCTGCGGCGATCCGGAAAGAACGGCCTCGGGGCCGCGTATCGAGCGGGCTTCGCCGAAGCGATCGGTCGAGGTGCGACGGTGTGCGTTCAGATGGACGCCGACCTCTCGCACGACCCGCGCTATCTCGCCGAACTCGTGTCAGTCGTCGAGCGGGGGGCCGACGCTTCCATCGGAAGTCGATACGTCCCGGGTGGCGGGTGCGTCGACTGGCCGCGTCTGCGTCAGTTCCTCTCGCGCTGGGGCAATCGCTACGCGGCCGGAATGCTGGGACTCGCGGTCAACGACGCGACATCGGGTTACCGCGCGTACTCGGCGTCCGTCCTCGCACGGATGAACTTCGAGACGGTCGGCGCCGAGGGCTACGGCTTCCAGGTCGAGATGACTCACCGACTCGTTCGATGCGGCGCGCGCGTCGTCGAGATACCGATCGTGTTCGCCGACCGGACCGCGGGTGAATCGAAACTCACCTATCGCATCATCGGCGAAGCCTTCCGACTCGTGGTGCGTTTGGCGTGGCGCGACTGGAAGAAGGGACATCGCCGCCGGCTATGACTCGGACGATCCTGCACGTCGACATGGATGCGTTCTACGTCTCGGTCGAGATGCGTCGTCACCCCGAACTCGCGGGCCAGCCGGTGGTGGTGGGCGGATCGGGTCGCCGCGGAGTCGTCGCGGCGGCCAACTACGAAGCGCGGCGCTACGGGGTCTTCTCGGCGATGCCGGCCGCGACCGCTCGTCTTCGATGTCCGCAGGCGGTGTTCCTGCCCGGGGATCACGCGCATTACTCCGAAGTCAGTTCTCAGGTGCACGCGATTTTCCACGACATGACACCCCTCGTCGAGCCGATCGCCCTCGACGAAGCCTTTCTCGATGTGTCGGGATCCCGTCGGTTGTTCGGTGACGGGGCCGCCATCGGCGCCTTGATTCGGCAGCGCATCGCCGACGAACTCGACCTTCCGTCGTCGGTCGGAGTGGCGACCAACAAGTTCGTCGCGAAACTTGCGTCGAAGGCTGCCAAACCGCGTCCGACCGCCACCGGTGTGGAACCCGGCCCCGGTGTGCTCGTGGTCGAACCCGGTCGCGAGATCGAATTCGTCCACCGCTTGCCGGTATCGGCGCTCTGGGGAGTCGGTCCCGCGACGCTGGCCAAACTCGAACGGCTGGGTGTTCGCACGGTGAGCGAATTGGCCACGCTTCCGTCCGATGTCCTCGAACGAGCGGTGGGTGTCGCGCACGGCCGACATCTCGCTGCTCTCGCTCGGGCTCGCGACGACCGTCCCGTCGAACCGATTCGCGAAGCGAAATCGATCGGGCAGGAAGAGACGTTCTCGGTCGATCTGGTGACTCACGACGAGATCCGCGCCGAGATCGTGCGTCTGGCCGATCTCGTGGGAGCCCGATTGCGCGCGAGCGGCTCGGCGGCCCGGACCGTGACGTTGAAGATCCGCTTCTCGACCTTCGACACGATCACGCGCTCGGTGACCCTCGACACCCCGGTCACCGTGTCGCCGGCGATGGTCGAAGCCCTCGAGCCGGCACTCGCGTCGATCGATCCGACCGATGGGGTTCGCTTGGTGGGGGTGTCGGTTTCCAATTTCTGCGCGCCGGTCGAGCAATTGTCCCTGCTCGATCAGGACGCCTGGGGTCCGGCCAGTCGAGCGGTCGACGAGATTCGCGACCGATTCGGCCACGACGCCATCAGCCCGGCCCGCAGTCTCGGTCGGCGCCGAGTTCGACGGCCGTGGGGATGAGCACCGGGGCGCGTTGCCGAACGGCTCGCCATCTGGGATGATGATCTCGATGGCACTGTCCGACGACGAACAGAGAATCCTGCGCCAGATCGAGCAGGAACTACAGAACGACCAGAAGTTCGCACAAGCCGTGTCGCCCGCGGGCCTCTATCGCCACTCGGCGAAGTTGGTGCGGTGGGCCATCGTCGGTCTCGTCGTGTCGGTCGCCCTCCTCGTTCTCGCGCTGCGGGTGCACTTCATCGCCGCCTTCGCGGTGTTCGTCGCGATGCTCGCGTTGTTGGCCGTCATCGAGCGCAACGCGCGGGCCATCGGCAAGGCCGGTATTCAGGACGTGGCCGGCGCGATCCGCAAGGTGCGCGCCGACGTCACTCGCCGGTTCGACTGAATCGCGAACCGCGCCGAGTCGTGAGCCTCCACGGTGTCGTTGCGGTCGACATCGGAGGAACGAAGACCGCGGCCGGCATCGTCCTCCCGGATGGTTCGATCGTCGTTCGCGATCGCATCGCCACTCCGTCGCGCGATCCGTGGTCGGCTGTCGCCCGCCTCGTGACTCGGGTGATCGCCGCGGCACCCGATGTCGAATTGACGGCGGTCGGGGTGGGGTGTGGCGGACCGATGGACGATCACGGTGTGTCACCCCTACACATTCCGAGTTGGAAGAACTTCCCCCTGCGCGAGTCGATGAGCGAACTGACCCGACGTCCCGTCGTGGTCGACAACGATGCCAAGACGTTCGCGCTCGCCGAAGGTTGGCGAGGGGCGGCTTCGGGAAGCCGGAACTTCGTCGGCGTCATCGTCGGCACCGGGGTCGGTGCCGGCTTGGTCATCGATGGCCGACTCGCTCACGGTGATGCGCGCAACGCTGGCCACATCGGACACGTCGTCGTCGAACCCGACGGCAAGGAGTGCCGGTGCGGTGCCCGTGGTTGCCTGGAGGCCTATCTCGCCGGACGCAACGTGGCCGAAGAAACCGGTCGCAGTCCACGGTCGGCGGCGTCAGCCCTGATCGAACGCAACGGTCGATTCCTCGGTCGGGCCCTGGCGTCGGTGGTCGCTCTCACGAGTATCGACCGGGCCGTCATCGGCGGTGGTGTGGCCGAGGGGTGGGGTGAACCATTCCTCGACGCCGCCCGACGCGAGTTCGCCGAGCGCGCGCGTCTCGGTTTCGCCCACGGGGTCGCCATCGAAGCGTCACGCCTGGGCGAGCGCGCGGGCCTGATCGGCGCGGCGGCGCTTGCACTAGGTTCGTCGACGTGAAGCCCGCCTACTCTCCCGAAGCCGAGACCTTCCGAGCCCGAGTCGTCGCGTTCCTCGACCGAGCTCTGCCCACCGACTTTCCCGGCCTCGGTCGTATGAGCCACGACGAGATGCGCGAGTTCGTCACGCAGTGGCGCAAGCAGTTGTACGCCGAGGGGTTCCTCGCTCCGGGTTGGCCCGTCGCCTACGGCGGAGGCGGCCTCTCGGCTCTCGAACAAGTGATCCTCGCCGAAGAATTCGCCAAGGCCGGAGTTCCGACCGGCGGCCCGAACGACGTCTTCGGCATCGTCATGCTCGGCAACACGCTCCTGCAGTGGGGTTCGGAGGAGCAGAAGAAGCACTACCTCCCTCGGATCCTGTCGGGTGACGACGTGTGGTGTCAGGGCTACAGCGAGCCCAACGCCGGAAGTGATCTCGGTGGCCTCGCTCTGAAGGCCACGCTCGACGGCGACCAGTGGATCCTGAACGGCCAGAAGATCTGGACGTCGGCGGGCCACCTCGCCGATCACATCTTCACTCTCGCGCGTACCGACCCCGATGCCCCCAAGCACAAGGGCATCTCGTTCCTGCTCGTCGACATGCGGCAACCCGGCATCGAGGTCCGCCCGATCAAGATGATCAGCGGTGAGAGCGAGTTCAACGAGGTCTTCTACACCGATGCGGTGTGCCCCAAGGACAACGTCGTCGGCGGACTCAACAATGGTTGGGCGGTGGCGATGACGTTGCTCGGCTACGAGCGCGGCGAGGGCGCGGCCACCACCCCGGTTCGCTTCCAGGCCGAAGTCGATCGCCTCGTGATGCTCGCACGGGAGTGCGGTGTCGCCGACGATCTGCGGATTCGCCAGCGCATCGCTTCGGCGTACTCCAAGGTGCAGATCATGCGTTACCTCGGACTGCGAACACTCACACAATTCCTGAACGGTCATCACCCCGGTCCTGAAGGCGGCATCTTCAAGCGCTACTGGAGCGAATATCACCAGACCGTCACCGAGTTGGGTGTCGACATCCTCGGTGCGGCGGGCATGGTCATGGAAGGCCGTATGCCGGGCAACGCGTTCCAGCCGGACGACAAGACGGCCCCCAACACGTCGGCAAGTTGGGTCGGGACGTTCCTCAACGCCCGAGCCGGCACGATCTACGCCGGGTCCTCGCAGATCCAGTCGAACATCATCGGCGAGATGGTTCTCGGTCTCCCGAAGGAACCGCGCTGACATGCGCGATCGCCTGCGCGTTCTCGCGGCGATCGCATCCAGTCCGACGTTGTGGATCACCGCATTGGTCGTGGCGCGTCGGCTCGTTCCGGTGCGCTGGTGGAGGTCGCGGCCGTTTCTTCCGATTCCATCGCGGGCCTATCTGAAGTTTCGTCTCGAGACCTACTACGGCTCCGAAACGGCGCACTTCGCTCCGGAAGATGTGCTGAAATACTTGCGATGGGTACGCGACTGGGGCTGAGGGTCGTCGTTCGGCGACGGCCAGGCTGACATGAGGAGCGCGCTCGTCCTCAACGCCACGTACGAGCCGCTCAGCGTCGTTCCCACCCGTCGTGCCGCCTGTCTGGTGTTGCTCGACAAAGCCGACGTCGTCGAACACGATGGCACCGAGCTGCGGTCGGCGTCCATGTCGGTGCCCACTCCGCTCGTGATCCGCCTTCGCTACGTCGTGCGAGTTCCGTATCACCGCCGCACGTCCCTTTCCCGCCGCGCGGTGTTCGCCCGCGACGATCATCGATGCCAGTACTGCGGCGGTGCCGCCGATTCGATCGATCACGTGATGCCTCGGTCGCGAGGCGGACTGCACGAGTGGGAGAACGTCGCGGCGGCCTGTCGACGGTGCAATCTCGACAAGCGCGACCGTACGCCGGACGAGGCCGGCATGCGCTTGGCGCGACCACCCCATGCGCCGCGCGAGTTGGCCTGGGTCGCAGTGTCGGTAGGTCGGGTTCCCGAAGCCTGGAAGCCGTACCTGCACGTTGCGTGATCCTTCGGCCATGATCGCGATCGATTCGGTGGTGGGCGGCGCACCAGCGGCGCACCACGGTCGGGAACTCCCGCATGACGAGCGCCCACACCTGTGGTGGTTCACGTCGTCGCAGTCGGCCATCGTCCTCGGATCGGCTCAGTCGACCGACGTCCTCGACCTCGACGAGTGTCGCCGTCGCGGCCTCGACGTCGTGAAGCGACGGAGTGGGGGAGGGCTGGTTCTCGTGGGCGACGACCGCGACGTCTGGCTCGACGTACTGCTTCCTTCGTCGCACTCGCTCTGGACTCCGGACATCTCACGCGCGTCGGGATGGCTCGGACGAGTCTGGGCCGACGCACTCGCCGACATCGGCATCGACGGGCTCACGGTTCACGAAGGGGCGATGGAACACAACGATCTGTCGCCTCTGATCTGTTTCGCCGGGCGCGCCCCCGGTGAAGTGTTTCTCGGCGGAGCCAAAGTCGTCGGTATAAGTCAACGGCGCACGAGGGACTGGGTTCGCTTCCAGTGCGCATTGTCGCGTCGGTGGGACGCGGACACGATGGCGGCGATCGTCGCCGACTCGCGCATCGACGCAACGACATTGGCCGGACTCGGCGCCGACCTCGACGTGGCGGTGTCGTCAGTGGTCGAGGCTGTTCAACGGCGCATCACGGAGCGGCTCGAAGCTCCGTGATCTGACAGGCATCGATCGCCTTCACGACGGGGAACGGATTCACCGCTCCCGTGCCGAACGGGTGGTATTCGAAGTGAAGGTGTGGGGACGAACTGTTTCCGGTGCTGCCGACGTATCCGATCACCTGCCCGGCGACCACCGTCGAACCGACCGCGATCCCGTCGGCGAACGACGAGAAGTGGGCGTAGTGGAAGTACGTGCCGTCAGCCGAGGTGAGTCGCAGAGCGTTGCCGCCGAGCGAGCCCGGTTTGTCGAAGAACTGACGGGTGATGGTTCCGTCAGCGACGGCGTACACGGCCTTGCCGGAGGGCGCGATGATGTCGACGCCGAGGTGGCGGCGGCCGCCGGTGCGCGGTGCTTTCCACGTGTCGGTGAACCAGCACGGCCCCTGAACCGGGAACACCGTGGGCGTGATGGCGGGATTCGACGGCGTTACAGATGGAGCCGGAGCGGCAGTCGTCGATCCTGACGTCACGAGAACGAACGTGTGCAGGTCGACGACCCCACTCGACGCGAGGCCGCGTGACGTCTGGAACTCGGCGATGGCTCGGGTCGTGGCGCGACCGAAGACACCGTCGGCGCCTCCGGCGACACGAATGCCCGAGTCCATGAGTCGTTGCTGAAGGAGTCGAACACTGTCGCTCGCCTCGCCGAGAGCCGGCAGGGGAGGCGACGGAAGTAGCCCGAGAAGTCGCGCGGTGTTCTCGTCGAGAGTGCCCGATGCCGAGATCTTCATCTGTTCCTGGTACGCGCGCAGCGCCGTGGTCGTGGCCGATCCGAAGACTCCGTCGGCACCTCCGCGAAGGTTGATACCCGCGGCGACGAGTGCGCGTTGCAGGAGTGCGACGGTGTCGCCACGTTGCCCGACAACAGGGAGTGAGGCCGGCGCGACGGCGGGCGTCCCGGGTGTCGTGACGGGACTCGTCGTCGGAGCCGGTGTCGTCGTCGGTGTCGTCGACGGAGCCGGCGATGTCGCGTTCGGTGCGGAAGAGGACGACGAAGAAGAGGGTGGAGCGACGGACGGAGCCGAACCCGGAGCGATTCCGAGGGCGATCGCGGTGCGCACGTCGATCGACCCGGTCGGTGTCAGGCCGCGGGCGGCCTGGAACGCGCCGATGGCCTGCGAGGTGCCCGACCCGAAGATCCCGTCGACTCCTCCACGGACGGTGATGCCGGCGGCGGCCAAGGCGGTCTGCATCGCCCGCACGGCCGGACTGCGCTCGCCCCGGGCGGGCCAGGTCGGGGACGGTCCGATGCCGAGGAGGAATGCGCTGGTCGGGTCGAGCGCACCCGACGGGGTCAGGCCGTTGACCCGTTGAAACGACGCCAGCGCAGTGGCGGTCCCCCGGCCGAAGATCCCGTCGGCCCCACCGGGAACCGTGATTCCGGCGGCGACCAGGGCTTTTTGCAGGGTGACGACGGCTGAACCTCGATCGCCCTGGCGCGGAACGGGGGAGCTCGCGACCTGGGCCTGGGCCGAAACGGGGTGGGTCGAAGCCAGGACCGGGATCAGGCCCACGGACATCGCGGCCGAAAGAGCCACGGTCATGGGGACGGACAGCACGAGGCGTCGGAGCACGTCTGGTCATCGGCACACAGCGGACCGAACTTGAACCCGGCCGGGCGCTTCTCCCCGATCTCGGCCGGGGCCGGTCGGGGCTGGTGGAGGGCTGGTGGAGGGCCGGTGGGGGGCCAGGGGGAAAAAGTGGAGATAGGAGGGGGAAAGTGGTTGACAGAGGGGAGAAGTGGGGACCAGGATAGGAGGACTCGATCAGGCAGACAGCGAGGGGCAGGCAGTGCAGGTTTTCGTCGGACGACATGAGCGACAGCTCGACCCCAAGGGTCGGCTCGCGCTTCCGGCGACCTTCCGCCACCGTCTCGAACCGCGCTGCTATCTCCTACTCGGCCAAGACAAGTGCATCGCCGTCGTGACGGCTGAAGAGTCCGAGAACATTGCGAGCGAGATCACCGCCGCAGTGAAGAGCGGCGAGAAGAGCGCGCAAGAGCGTCGTGCACTCGCGTCGAGCATGGTCGATGTCACATTCGATGCTCAGGGCCGTATCACCCTCGACGAAACGTTGCGCGCGTACGCGGGGTTGACACCGAACAGCAAGGTCGTCGTGGCCGGCGCATTCGATCGCGTGGAGATCTGGGAGCCGTCGCGTTACGAGCGAATGCTCGCGATGGGCACCGAGAAGATCGCCGGAGACGAACTGTGACGGTGTTCTCACACGTTCCGGTGATGCTCGACGAGATCGTCGACGTGTTCGGTTCGGTTCCGAGCGGAGTCATTCTCGACGCGACTCTCGGCGGCGCTGGTCACAGTGAAGCGTTGCTCGACGCTCGGGCCGACATCTCGATTCTCGGACTCGATCAGGATGCGAGCGCGCTGGCCGCTGCTCGCACTCGCCTCGCGCGGTTCGGTGATCGCGCGATCGTTCGCCATTGCCGATTCGATCGGCTTGTCGAAGCCATGGGGGACACCGAGGTCGAACAGCTGTCGGGTGCGCTGTTCGACCTCGGTGTGTCTTCGCATCAGTTCGACGAGGCGAGCCGCGGGTTCTCGTATCGCACCGAGGCTCCACTCGACATGCGCATGGACGTGTCACACGGACGGTCGGCCGCCGACATCGTGAACGACTCGACCGAGAAGGACCTCGCCGAACTGATTCATCGTTTCAGCGACGAGCGTTTCGCCCGCCGAATCGCTCGCTCCATCTGCGCGAATCGACCGATCCGGACGACGGCCGAGCTGGCTTCGATCGTGGCGTCGGCGATTCCGGCACCGGCGCGGCGTCGAGGCGGCCATCCCGCCAAGCGCACGTTTCAGGCCTTGCGTATCGCGGTGAACGAAGAGCTCGACGTCCTTCCCGTGGCGATCGACGCGGCGATCGAGAACACGACGTCAGGTGGGCGCGTCGCCGTCCTGTCGTACCACTCGGGGGAGGACCGGATCGTCAAGGAGAGGTTCGCGTTCCACCGCTCGGGTGGATGTTCGTGCCCGACGAATCTTCCGTGTGTCTGCGGGGCCGTCGCTCGCGTCGACCTCGTGCGTGCTCCGTCCAAGCCCTCGGCGAGCGAACTCGAGCGGAATCCGCGCAGTGCCTCGGCCCGACTGCGCGTGGTGGAGGTCCGCTGATGGCGCGCGCCCTTCGTACCCCGGCCGCGCGCCCCGCACCTCGTCGGCCCGTCAAGAAGACGGTCACCACCCGCACCTCGGCCGACCGTGCGGCACGCAAGGCCACGACGCGCAAGTCGAAGTTGGCGGTCGCGGTCGGCAACCGAAACCTCACGCGTCGAACGCGGCGCCTCGTTTTCGTGACGTCGGGAGCGATCGTCATCGTGGTGGGCGTGATGATGACGATCGTCGTGGCCCAGACCCGCATCGCGGAGAATCAGATGCGTATCGATCGGATCGACGAGCAGATCACGGCCGAACGAGATCGATACAACACCTTGCGGCTCGAGCGCTCGTCACTGCGCGACCCGGCTCGGCTCGTGGCCAACGCCCGAGCCATCGGGATGCAGCCGGGTGTGGGCACCGACTTCACCTCGGTCGACCCGTACACGGTCGCCGCGGTGCTGGTGTCCACCGGTGGAGTCGACTCCGAACTGCTCGACGCCACTGAGAATCCCTTCGAGGCGTACGGCCACTTCAAGGCGACCGTGGGAGGAAAACCGTGACGACCCGACGCCCCACTTCTCGCCCCGCTACTCGCGGCACGTCGGCGCGTACACCGTCACGTTCGTCGTCACGTTCGTCGTCGCGTTCGTCGTCGCGTTCGTCGTCACGTTCATCGTCACGTTCGTCGACGCGAGGATCATCGCGTTCGCGGCGTTCCGCACTCGGCTCGGCCAAGTGGAGTCTCGGCCCGTCGCGGGGTCGGGCTCGCTTCGCGTTCGGTGTCGGCATGGCGCTCTTCATCGCGGTGATCAGCCGGCTGGTCTGGGTGCAGGTCTGGAACGGCTCCGAACTTCGGGCCGAGGGTGTCCAGCAGCGCGAGTCGTACGTGAAGGTCGCGGCACCGCGCGGAACGATCTTCGATCGCGATGGCAACGAAATGGCGATCACGGTCCCGGCGACGTCCATCTACGCGAATCCGCGCGCTGTCGTCGATCCGGCGGCCACCGCACACCTCCTCGGTCAGATGCTCGGGTTCGACGCGGAGCGCGAAGCCGAACTCGCCGCCAAGCTCGCCGATCGCTCGCAGTCCTTCGTCTACGTGCAGCGTTTCGTCGACGACGCCGTCGCACAGGCGATTCTCGCGCTCAACTTGGCCGGGGTGAACGGAGTGTCCGAGCCCAAGCGAGTGCAGGTCGCTGGCGGCCTCGCCCGCAACATCATCGGTCGCACCGATCCGTTCGGCGTCGGAGCGGCCGGGCTCGAACTCCAGTACGAGAAGGTATTGCGCGGGGTCGATGGCACCGTCGTCCGCGAAGTGAACAACTCCGGTCGCACGATGCCGGGAGGTTCGAAGGTCATCGAGACCGCGCGTCCCGGAACCGATCTCGTGCTCACTGTCGATCGATCGATGCAGTACCAGGTCGAGCAGGCGCTCGTGCAGCGCGTCACCGAGCTGCAGGCCAAGGGCGGTCACGCCATCGTGATGGACACCGAAACCGGCGAGATCCTCGCGATCGCCAGCGCGGACCGCAATCAGGCCGACCAAGTGGAGATCTCGTCCGGAAATCTCGCGGCCGTCGAGGCGCACGAGCCTGGTTCGGTTGCCAAGATCTTCAGTGTCGCCGCAACTCTCGACGAAGGCGTGGCCACACCCTCCTCGACGTATCAGGTTCCGGGAGTGTTCGTCTTCGACCCCGGCACGAAGTTCGAGAAAAAGATCAAGGACGCGTATCCGCACGATCTCGAACCCATGACGCTTCACGACATCCTCGTGAAGTCGTCGAACATCGGCACGATGCTGGCCGCGACCGAAATCGGAGTCACCGCGCTCCACGACTACTTGCAGTCGTTCGGATTCGGTCGGACCACCGGCCTCGAATACCCCGGCGAGAGCTCGGGCTCGCTGCGCGCCGCCGACGCCTTCCGTGGATCGGAGAAGGCGACCATCACCTATGGCTACGGTTTCGCGTCGACGTCGCTGCAACTCGTGGCGGCCGTGAACGCGGTGGCCAACAAGGGTGTGTACGTCCCGCCCCGGCTCGTGCGCGCGACGATCGACGACAAGGGCAACTACTGGGACTCGCCTCTCGGTGAGACGCATCGGGTGATCTCCGAGTCGACCGCGAAGACGATGACCGGAATCCTGACCGACGTCGTGTGCACCGGTACCGCGACCCGCGCCCAGGTTTCCGGAATCTCGGTGGCGGGAAAGACCGGAACCGGGTACAAGACGCAGGACAACGGCACCTACATCACGGAGGACGGGAGCCGCGCGTACTTCGCGACGTTCGTGGGCTACCTTCCCGCCAATAATCCGCGCGTCACGATTCTCGTCTCGATCGACGAACCGAACCCGGCGAGCCGCGACCGCTTCGGTGGAACCGCGGCCGCACCGGTGTTCGCCGCCCTCGCGAAGGTTGCGATCCAGGAACTCTCGATCGAACCGGGTGACGGCGACCGGGGTTGCGTGAAGTGACGTGGCGCTCGTGACGTCGTCGCATCGTGTCCTGGCGGACCTGGCTCGCGTGGTCGGGGTCGTCGTCGACGACTCGACTGCCGTGACGTCGGTGACCCACGATTCGCGCGAAGTCGTCGCGGGTTCGATCTTCTGCTGTGTTCCGGGTCAGCGCAACGACGGTCACGAGTACGCGGCAACCGCCGTCGATCGGGGGGCGGTGGCCATCGTCGTCGAGCATCGCCTTCCCGGGATCACGATTCCCCAGATCGAGGTCGACGACGCGCGGATCGCTCTCGCCCGGTTGTCGTGCGCCTTTCACGGGGATCCGTCGCATCAGCTGAAGGTCGTCGGGGTCACCGGCACCAATGGGAAGACGACCACCACCCAGTTGCTCGGGTCGATCATGAGGACCGCTGGGTGGCGCACCGAAGTCTTCGGCACCCTGTCGGGTCAGTACACGACCCCCGAAGCACCGGTGCTGCAATCGCGGCTCGCACGCGTGCTCGAAGACGGTGCTCGTGCGGTCGCCATGGAAGTGTCCTCGCATTCACTCGCTCTCCATCGTGTCGATGGAACCCGCTTCGCCGTCGCCGTCTTCACCAATCTCGGGCGCGACCACCTCGATTTCCACGGCGACATGGAGTCCTACGGCGCGGCCAAGGCCCGACTCTTCACGCCCGAGTTCTGCGACGTCGCGGTCATCAACGTCGACGACGCGTACGGCGCTCAGCTGGCGAATCGGGTCGCGGTCGACGTGGTTCCGTACTCACGCCTCGACGTGAGCGATGTCGTGGTGACACCCACCGCGCACTCGTACACCTGGCGCGGTCGTCGCGTCACGGCTCCTCTCGGCGGATCGTTCAACGTCATGAACTCGCTCGCCGCTGCCACCGCCGCGGTGGCGACGGGGCTCGATCTCGATTCCGTTGTTGCCGGACTGGCCGCGGCCCCGACCGTTCCGGGTCGTTTCGAGAGCGTGAACGTCGGACAGGACTTCGCGGTTCTCGTCGATTACGCGCACACCCCCGATGGACTCGCCGAGGTGCTGCGCGCCGTGCGCGAGGCGTCGAACGGCCGGGTGATCGTGGTCTTCGGATGCGGGGGCGACCGCGACAAGGCCAAGCGTCCGATGATGGGAGAGATCGCCGTCGGTCTGGCCGATCGGGCCATCATCACGTCCGACAATCCGCGCTCGGAAGATCCGCGCGCCATCATCGATTCGATCGCGGCCGGAGTCCCGGATCATCTTCGGCACCGGCTGCACGCGATCGTCCCCGATCGCGCCGCGGCGATCGAGCAGGCGCTACGACTCGCTGAGTCGGGCGACGTCGTGGTTCTGGCCGGCAAGGGACACGAGACCACTCAGACGATCGGCGGGACGGTCGTGCCGTTCGACGATCGTCTCGTCGCCCGCGATATCCTCGTGAAGCAGAAGAGCGGGGGCCGCTGATGATCGCCGTGATGATCGCCGGGGCCACGGCCATGTTCGTCTCGCTCTTCGCGACCCGCTTCCTGATCACCTTCTTCCGCGAGCGCGGCAAAGGTCAACCGATCCTGGGCAAAGAGGATCACGGGCCCGAACATCATCAGAAGAAGTCGGGGACGCCGACGATGGGCGGACTCGCGATCGTCGGCGCCGCTTTCATCGGCTGGGCCGTCGCCCACCTACGTGACGGTCTGGCGTTCTCGAACCAGGCGCTGATCATCTGGGTCGGAATCATCGTGATGGCCGCCATGGGTCTACTCGACGACGTCATCAAGGTGAACAAAGGCCACAACCGCGGGATCTTCTGGAAGAAGAAGGGCTACATCACGTTCGCGATGGCCTGCGGAGTCACCTGGTGGCTCGTCGCGGCCACCGACATCTCCGAGACCTTGTCGTTCACACGCTTCGACTGGCCGGGTTGGGAGATCCCGTGGTGGCTCTGGGTCGTGTGGACGGCACTCATGATGTGGGCCACCACCAACGCGGTGAACGTGACCGACGGACTCGACGGCCTGGCCGGCGGCTCGGCCCTTCTCGGCTTTCTGGCCTTCACCATCATCGGCTACTGGTCGTTCCGAAATCCGGAGGTCTACGGGGTGCTGTCCGGTGGAACGGTGAACCCTCTCGATCTCGCGGTTCTCGCGGCCGGATTCGCTGGCGCGTGCGGTGGGTTCCTGTGGTGGAACGCCGCTCCGGCGCGCATCTTCATGGGTGACGTCGGCGCTCTCGGCATCGGTGCCGCGCTCGGTCTGCTCGCCGTCGGCACGAACACGCATTTCCTGCTCCCGTTGATCTGCGGAGTGAACGTCATGGAGGCCGGATCGGTGGCCATCCAGATGACGATCTTCAAGGCGTCGGGACGAAAGCGCCGTTTCTTTCGCATGACGCCGATTCACCATCACTTCGAACTCATCGGATGGCCCGAGACCACGGTGATCATCCGCTTCTGGATCATCGGCGGAATCTGCGTGGCGGCCGCCCTCGCGATGTTCATCGGCGACTTCACCCGCATCACCGACTCGGGATTCCTGCCGTGACCGATCGGGCCCTCGTGTACGGCGTCGCCGTGGCCGGTCTGGCCACCGTGCGCGCTCTCGTCGATCGCAACGTCGAGGTCATCGCGATCGACGACAATCCCAACGCCGATCGAACCGCCGCCCTCGCGTCCCTCGGAGTCGAACTGCGCGGCGTCCCGGACGACGTCGAACTGGATGCGCTCATCTCGTCGTCGACGGTGGTCGTTCCGGCGCCGGGAGTGCCGGAGAGCCATCGCGTGATCTCGTCGGCTCGACGGCTCGGACGTCGCCTGGCCACCGAACTCGACCTCGCCTACGACTGGGAGCAGGAGCGCCCCGGTGGTCCGCGTCCGATCGTCGCTGTCACCGGAACTGACGGGAAGACGACGACGACGCTGCTCGCGGCGGCGATGATCCAGTCGTCCGGGCGCTCGACGGTCGCCTGCGGAAACACCGAGGTTCCGATGGTCGAGGCCCTCGCGATGGACGTCGACTGCTTCGTGGTCGAAGCCACCAGTTTCCGCCTCGCGTTCACCACCACGTTTCGCTCCGACGCCTCGGCTTGGCTCAATCTCGCGCCCGACCATCTCGATTGGCATCAGTCGATGCAGACGTACGAGGCCGCCAAGGCTCGTCTGTGGGCGCACGTGCGTCCGGCCGACACCGCGATCGGCTGGGTCGACGACCCCGTCGTCATGCGCCACCTCGGACGGGCCGCCTGTCGCCGTGTCACGTTCGGGCTCACCTCGGCCGATTACCGCGTCTCCGATGGCGATCTGGTCGGCCCCGGTGGAACGCTCGGAAGAGTCGCGTCGATGCGACGTTCTCTGCCGCACGACGTGACGAATGCTCTGTGCGCTTCGGCTCTCGTGATCGAGAGCGGCCTGGCCGAACCTCGCGCCATCGGCGCGGCTCTCGTCGACTTCGAGGCTCCTCACCACCGCATCGAGTTCGTCGCTCAGCACGACGACGTGCGGTGGTTCGACGACTCCAAAGCCACGACGCCGCACGCGGTTCGGACCGCCTTGCGCGGATTCAACGACGTTGTCCTCATCGCCGGAGGTCGCAACAAGGGTCTCGACCTGTCGCCCATCGCCGAGGAAAGTGGACGCATTCGCGCCGTGGTGGCCATCGGAGACGCCGCCGACGAGGTCGCGGCGATCTTCCACGGCGTGCGCCCGGTGGAGAACGCGTCGTCGATGGCCGAAGCGGTCGTAACGGCACGTCGACTGGCCCGTGCGGGAGACACCGTTCTCTTGTCACCGGGGTGCACGAGTTTCGATTGGTACGACGGCTACGCGCGTCGAGGCGAAGACTTCGCCCGTTGCGTGCGCGATCTGATGGGAGTGAGTCGATGACCGCTGCAGTGCAGACCCGCCGTCGGGCCGGTCGTCCGTCGCCCATCGCCGAACGACGTCGGCAGGCGCTGCAGCAGGCGCGTGGCTCGCGCGGCCGCACCCGTCGACGTTCGCGTTACGTGGAGAAGGTCGGCAAGGACCCCAAGCCCCTCGGCTTCTACGTCATCGCCGTGGTGACGCTGACTCTCGTGCTCTTCGGATTGGTGATGGTTCTGTCGTCGTCGTCGATCGTCTCGTTCCATCGTGGTCGGTCGCCGTGGTTCTACTTCACGAAGCAATTCCTGTACGCCCTCGTCGGAGCCGGCGCCCTCTTCGTCGCGTACCGCATGCCGCTCGACAAGCTCCGCTACATCGCGCGCATCCTTCCGTACGTCGGGATCGGTTTCATGTGGATGTCCTTCCTCCCCGGATTCGGCAAGTCGGTCGGTGGAGCGCGGGCGTGGGTCCACATCGGCGACTACAACATCCAGCCAGCCGAGTTCATGAAGTTGATCCTCGTCGTGTACGGCGCCGATCTGCTCTCGCGGAAAGAGAAGGACCTCCACGACTTCACGCAGGCCCTCCGGCCCTATCTGCTGACGGTGGGATTCGCCGCCGCCACCGCGATCGTGCAGAGCGACATCGGCTCCTGCCTGATTCTCGGAATCATCGGGGTGAGCATGTTGTTCCTCGCCGGGGCGCCGCTGAAGCCGATGCTCCTCGCCGGTCTCGGGGCGCTCGCCGTCGGGGCCCTCTACATCGTTCAGAGCCCGGACAAACTCGCGCGCATCACATCGTTCCTCGACGTGCAGGGAACCCGTGAGAGCGACGGCTACCAGGTGTACCAAGCGTGGATCAGCCTCTCGAACGGCGGCCTGACCGGAACCGGCATCGGCGCGGGCACTGGCAAGTGGGGTTACGTACCGATCGCGCACAGCGACTTCATCTTCTCCATCGTGGGAGAAGAGATGGGTCTGCTCGGAGTGCTCGGTCTGATGACTCTGTTCTCGTTCTTGATCTACTTCGCCTTCCAGGTCGCGCTCTCGTGTCGCCATCGCTTCGGATTCCTGCTCGCCGCCGGTATCGGGTGCTGGATGGTGGTGCAGATCTCCATCAACATCGGTGGTGTGATAGGCATCATGCCCGTGACGGGACTCACGCTTCCGTTCATCTCCTTCGGTGGAAGTTCGCTCATCGCGTCGATGGCCGCCGCCGGACTCTTGATGAACGTCGCCCGTCGACCGCGGTGACCACCCACGCCGTCGTCGCCGGCGGCGGAACATCGGGACACGTTCTCCCGGCTCTGGCGATCATCGAGTCGCTCGTCGACCGCGGTCATGCGCTCGACACCCTCAAGTACTTCGGTGCGCAGCGAGGTGTCGAGACTCGCTTGATTCCGCCCACGGGTGTTCCGCACACCTTTTTCGATGTCACCGGACTCCAGCGGTCGTGGCGTCGTGGGATGGAGAATCTCGGCTTCGTTCCCCGGCTCGTTGCCGCGCGCCGTCACGCGATCGCGATGTTCCGTGCCGATCGGCCACGGGTCGTCGTGAGCGTCGGTGGTTACGCCAGCCTGCCCGCGGTCCTGGCCGCTCGTCGCCTCCGGATTCCGATCGTCGTCGTGAGCTACGACCGTCAACCGGGTCGCTCGAGTGCGATCACCGCTCGTTGGGCCGCCGCCTGTGCCGCGGCGTTCCCCGACTCGCCGTTGCGTCACGCGCGCCACACCGGTGCCCCGGTACGACGCGAGATTCGTCGGCTCGACCGAACCGTCGATCGCCGGGCCGCTCGACAGCGACTCGGTGTCGGTGCCGATCGTTTTCTGGTCGTCGCGGTCGGTGGGTCGCTCGGATCGGCGAGTCTGAACGCCGCGGTCGAGAAGTTGGTGCGAGACTCGGCTGCGGATTCCACCCTCGCGGTTCGACACGTCGTCGGTGAGAGGTTCCTCGCCGACGTGACCAACCGTATGCACGACATCATCACCACGAGCGGCGGCGTCCGATACGACGTGATCGGTTACGAAGAAGCCATCAAGGACGTCTACGCCGGTTGCGACTTGTTCGTCGGTCGTGGCGGTGCCGGCACCGTCGCCGAGGTGGCCACGGTTGGCGTGCCGTCGATTCTCGTGCCCTGGTCGGGGGCGGCCGACGATCACCAGACCGGAAACGTCCGCTGGCTGGCCGACCGAGGCGCGGCGGTCGTGCTCGGCGACGACGACGTCGTCGAATCGCTCGTCGACGTGGTGAGAGCGCTGCGCGTCGACGACGCGCGTCGGGACGAGTTGGGTGCGCGGGCTCACGCACTCGGCGATCTCAACCGTCGTGGGGCGATCGCCGAACTGATCGACGAGGTCGCCGCGCGTGGCTGAACTCGACCTCGGCCCGACGCGACGTCTCCACGTGGTCGGCGTGGGCGGACCGGGAATGAGTGCACTGGCGATCGTGCTCGTGCAGATGGGTCATCGGGTGTCAGGGAGCGACATTCGAGACACCGCGGTCTTGGCCAACGTGCGTCGCTCCGGTGTGGCCGTGACGATCGGCCATTCCGCCGATCTCGTGGACGGTTGCGACGCGGTCGCGTACTCGACCGCGGTACCGCTCGACAACATCGAACTCGAAGCCGCACGACGGCGAGGCATTCGCGTCGTGCATCGGGCCGAGATGCTGGCGGCGATCTGCGCTCGGGCGTCGACACTCGGGGTCGCTGGTACCCACGGGAAGACGACCACCACATCGCTCCTGTTGTCGTCGATGTCGGTACGACGACCCAGTTTCGTGATCGGCGGCGACGTCGTGGCCCTCGGAACGGGGGCCGCCTGGACCGGTGGCTCGCACCTCGTGGTCGAGGCCGACGAGAGCGACGGCACGTACCGCAGCCTCCCCCTCGTCGGGGCGATCGTCACCAACATCGACACCGACCACCTCGACCACTTCGGTTCGTTCGAGAACATGAAGGACGACTTCGGGCGATTCATGGGTGGCGTCGACGGGCCCGTTGTCGTCGGCTGGGACGACGCCGTCGCGCGAGACGTGGCGGTTGCCGCCGCACCGAAGCGTCTCGTGCCGTACGGAGGCGACCGTTCGTGTGTCGTTCGCTGGTCGGACGTCTCGGCCGCGGGCGGCTCGATGCGGTTCGCGGTGTCGGGTCGATTCGGAACGCGGTCCATCGACCTTCCTCTTCGCGGCCTCCACAACGTGGCCAATGCAACGGGAGCACTAGCTCTCGCCCTCGAGGTGGGCGTCGACGTCGACGAGGCGATAGCGGGCCTCGAATCATTTTCTGGTGTGGGCCGCCGATTCGATGTGATCGGGCGCGCCGACGGGGCGACGTTCGTCGACGACTACGCGCACCTCCCGCGCGAAATCTCCGCAGTTCTGGCTGCCGCGCGATCGAGTGGCGAGTGGCCGCGAGTCGTCGCGGTCTTCCAGCCGAACCGATACAACCGAATGGCGAGCATGGCGGGGGAGTACGGCGATGCGTTCGTCGACGCCGACGTGGTGGTCGTGACCGACATCTACTCGTCGGGCACCCAGCCCATACCCGGCGTGACCGGCCAACTCGTCGTGGATGCCGTCAGGCGACGCCATCCCGACGCGGTCGTGCATTACGAGCCGAGTCGCGAGAACCTCGCGACGACGGTGTCCTCCCTCGTCGAGCCCGGTGACGTGTGCATCTCCATGGGCTGCGGTGACATCGAGTCCCTCCCGCGTGAAATTCTCGGAGTCCGTGGTGCACGCTGACGACCGCGCCGAACTCTTGCGCCGACTCGGTGGCTTGGGCCGTGCCGACGTTCCGATCGGACCACTCACGACGTATCGGGTCGGTGGTTCAGCGGCCGTCTTCGTCTCCGTGACGTCGCTCGACGATCTGCGAGTCGTCGCCCGCGCCCGCGCGGACCTGAACGTCGCCACACTGATGATCGGGCGAGGAAGCAACATGCTCGTCGCCGACGAGGGTTTCGACGGTGTGGCGATTCAACTCGGCGACTTCGCCTCGTTCGTCGAACTTCCGCCCCACGAACGACACGGAGATGTCCCGATGGTTCGCGCCGGTGGAGGCGCCTTGCTTCCCGTGCTCGCCCGGCGTACCGCGAGCGCGGGTTGGCGCGGCCTCGAATGGGCCGTCGGCGTGCCGGGATCCGTCGGCGGAGCGGTCCGGATGAACGCCGGCGGACACGGCTCCGACATGGCGACCTCACTCGTCGATGCGACCGTGTTCGATCTGCGGACTGGTGCGGATCGCTCGTGGTCGCGCGAGGAGATCGGATTGCGCTTCCGCGGTTCGTCTCTCGGCGACGATCAGGTGGTGATCGAGGCACGCCTGCGAGTCGAGCCGGGCGACGCCAGCGAGGCACAGTCGATGATCGACGACATCGTGCGGTGGCGCCGTGAGAACCAGCCCGGCGGACAGAATGCCGGGTCGGTGTTCGTGAATCCGATTCCGGGAGAACTATCGGCCGGGGAACTCGTCGATCGGGCCGGGTTGCGCGGCTTTCGGATCGGCACGGCCGAGGTGTCGACCAAGCACGCCAATTTCATCCAGTCCGACGAGAACGGACGAGCCGCCGACGTTGTCGCGGTGATGCGTCACGTGCATTCTCGAGTTCTGAACGAGTTCGGGCACGACCTGCGCTCCGAAGTCCGCCTGGTCGGTTTCGAATGACCTCATTCGACGACGTCGATCCGGATGTCGAAGCCGAACTCGAGTCGGCGTTCGACGACACGAGTGATGACACAGGTGACGAGACGGGCTCGGGTCACGACGGGTCCGTCGGAACATCCACCCGAGCGCCAGCGATCGGCCGGCGTCGCGTGCGCCCCGATCTCGTCGGTTGGGCCCGCCGCTCGTCGAAGCGCTCGTCGAAACAATCGTCGAAGAAGCCAGTGTCCCAACCGAGTGCGGCGAAGAAGTCAGCCGCGCCGACGAAGAAGACCGTTGCCGGAAAGACCCGGTTCGTGATCTCCGACGACGAACCGCGCAGCGGTGGAGGAGGTGCGCGCGGCGTGGCCAACGCGATCGGCCGGGCCCGGTTCCGCGAACGCCGTATCGCCGTCCGCCGCGCTGCTGGTCGTCGACGTCTGCGGTGGGCGGTCGTGGTCGCGGGAGTCGTCGTTGCCGGTCTCGTCGCGCTGCTCTTGCTCGCGAGCCCGATCTTGTCGGTGCGCACCGTCGAAGTCGGTGGTGTCGTGTACGCCGACCCCGAACGGGTCGGCGAGGTCGTGGCCTCGCTGAAGGGAGACCCGATCCTTACCGCCGATCTGAACGGCGCCGAGAAGAAGCTCGAAGCGATCCCGTGGGTGAAGGCGGCCCGGGTCTCGATGCACTTGCCCTCGACGGTGTCCATCGACATCGTCGAGCGAACCCCGATGGCGTTCTACCGAGCAGTCGACGGCTTCAACCGGGTCATCGACATCGACGGTCGGGTGCTCGACGTGATCGAGGGCGATCCGGTCGACTACCCGCCCGTCCGCGGAACCGGTCCGAACCTCACTCCGGGTGAATTGGTCGGTCAGCCGTTCCTCGGAGCGGTGCAACTCCTGAACGCGCTTCCGCGTGACCTGCGCCTGCGGGTGATCGCCGCCGCCGGTAGTCCGGAAGGCGAGTTGTCCCTCGAACTGACCGACGGTGTGACCGTCTTGTTCGGCCGACCGGAGGGGTTCCAGGACAAGTTGGTCGGGTTGGTCAACGAGATCAAGCGCCAGGGGTCCTCGTCCTACTCGGTGATCGACGTCTCGACGGGGGAGCCGAGCGTCCGTTGAGGGCCGGGGTATCCCACCACCCCTGCCCCTGAACTGCGAGAATGTGCCCCAACTCTGAATCGGAGGAGTCGATGGCCGGGAGCCGGAACAACTACATCTGCCAGATCAAGGTGGTCGGCGTGGGCGGAGGCGGAGTCAATGCCGTCAACCGCATGATCGAGCGCAACCTCCGTGGCGTCGAGTTCATCGCGATCAACACCGACATCCAGGCGCTCATGACGAGCGACGCCGAACTGAAACTCGACATCGGCCGCGAACTCACCCGCGGCCTCGGTGCCGGCAGCGATCCCGAAGTGGGTCGCCAGGCCGCCGAAGCGCACCGCGACGAGATCGAGGACGCACTCAAGGGCTCCGACATGGTGTTCATCGCCGCCGGTGAAGGCGGCGGCACCGGAACCGGTGCCGCACCCATCGTGGCCGAAGTGGCCAAGAGCCTTGGCGCGCTCACGATTGGCATCGTTACGCGACCGTTCTCGTTCGAAGGTCGACGCCGCGCCGTGCAGGCCGACTCCGGCATCGCCAAGCTCAAGGAAAAGGTCGACACGCTCATCGTCGTACCGAACGATCGTCTGCTCTCGGTGGTCGACTCGCGCGACACCGTTCTCGAGGCCTTCAGCAAGGCCGACGAGGTTCTCTACAGCGGCGTGTCGGGTATTTCCGAACTCATCACCAATCCGGGTCTCATCAACACCGACTTCGCCGACGTGAAGATGACGCTCCAGAACGCCGGTTCGGCGCTCATGGGAATCGGCACCGCCAGCGGCGACAGCCGCGCTCGTGACGCGGCACTCAAGGCCCTGTCGAGCAATCTCCTCGAGGCGTCCATCGAAGGCGCCCGCGGTGTGTTGCTGAACGTCACCGGCCCGTCGACCATGACACTCATGGAGATGAACGAAGCGGCCGAGATCATTCACGGCATCGCTCACCAGGACGCCAACATCATCTTCGGAACCGTCATCAACGACGAGATGGGCGACGAGGTCAAGGTCACGGTCATCGCCGCGGGCTTCGATCGCTGGGAAGGTGCACCGCAGGTCAAGCCCACGGCCCGCCCGTCGGGACGTTCGGCTCCCAAGGACGCCCGTCCGTCGTCGTCTTCGAAGGACATCTTCTCGTCCGATCCGCTGTCGTTCGGCGACGGTGACGGCGACGACGATTTCGACGTTCCGTCCTTTCTGAAGTAGCGGCCGTGGCCGCCCTGGTGGCCTGGCCCGATCGACCCACTGTCACTTTCGCCGTCGGAACTCGCGGTGACGGCGACGCGCGTCTCGATTCGCCCAGTTGGCGCGCGACCGCTGCTCGTTGTCACGTCGGCGACTGGTCGATGCTCACCGAGGAGCACGGCACCGAGGTTCGGGTTGTCACGCGAGCGGGTGAGCATTGCGGCGGCTCGGGTGACGCCCTCGTGACGAGTTCACCGTCGTCTCCCATCGGCGTCTGGGTGGGCGATTGCGCCCCGATCGGGCTCGTGGGCGAGGAGTCGGTCGGCGTCGTTCACGCGGGCTGGCGCGGCCTCGAAGCTGGAGTCCTCGAACGGGCCGCCGATGTGTTGGGTGGTGTGCGTGGCGCTCTCATCGGTCCGCACATCCGAACGTGCTGTTACGAGTTCGGGACGCCCGATCTCGACCGCCAGGCCCGTCGTTTCGGTGACGTCGTGCGGAGCCGAACACGCGACGGGCGGCCGGCGTTCGACGTGAACGCCGCGATCCGTGTGATCCTCGGCCGACTAGGTGTCGCCACGATCATCGATGCCCAACTGTGCACCGGTTGTCGCGCCGACCTGTTCTACTCGCACCGAGTTCGCGGCGATCACCAACGACACTTGTTCGGCGCCTGGATCGACGGACGGGGCCGATGAACGCGACCGTTGCCGACCGCCTGGTGGCGATCCGCGCGCGTATCGCGGCGCGCACCGATCGCCGGGTCACGCTCGTCGCCGTGACCAAGTCGTTCGGGGTCGAGGCCGTTCGCGCCGCGGTGGCAGCGGGGTGTCGTGATATCGGCGAGAACTACGCCCAGGAACTCGTCGACAAGATGAACGAGTACGGAGACGCCGACCGCCCGACCGTCCACTTCATCGGTCGCCTGCAATCGAACAAGGTCAAGATGCTGGCTGACGTCGTGGACGTCTGGCAGTCGGTCGACCGCGTTTCACTCGTGGACGAGATCGCTCGCCGGGCTCCCGGGGCGCGAATCTTCGTTCAAGTGAACGCGACGGGGGAGCCCGACAAGGGAGGCTGCGAACCGGGAATGGTCGCGGCGCTCGTCGAGCGAGCACGATCTCTCGGGTTGCGTGTCGAGGGACTCATGGTCGTCGGCCCGACCGACGGCGATCCCCGTCGAACCGCCGACGCCTTCGCTCTCGTTGCGGATCTGGCCCGCGAGATCGGTGTGACCGAGCTCTCGATGGGAATGTCCGCTGACATCGACACGGCTCTCGACGCCGGTTCGACGATGGTCCGCGTTGGCTCGGCGGTCTTCGGAGGGCGTCCACCCACGCCGTAGACGCCTGGAGTACGATTTCGTCACCATGTCGATTTTCCGGCGAGCCATGGATTATCTCGGCCTCGGTGAGGACGACGCGTACGACGACTACGACGAGCCTCAGGCGGCCGATCGAACCGCGTACGACGAGCCGTCGCGCCCGGTCGCCCGTCAAGTCACGCCTCGCGACACCGATCCGGTGCCGTCACCGCGACGAGCCGCCGTCGACGACTCGTCCATTCAGCCCCGTCCGGTTTCGGCGCGCCAGACGTCGAGCGTGCGTACTGTCGGCACGCCGGGTGCCCCTGGTGAGCCCTACACGGTCAAAGCCATCCGCTTCAACGACATCCAGGAAGTCGCCAATCGGTACCGCGAGGGTCATCCGGTGATCCTCAACACCGAAGGATGCGACGCCGACGTGGCGCGACGCATGGTCGACTTCTCGAGCGGTCTCGCCTACGGCCTTCACGGCAAGATCGAAAAAGTCGCCAAGGGTGTGTACCTCCTGAAGCCGGCTGTGCGCTCGGCTGCCGACAGCTACTGATCGACGACCGTGCGCTCGCTCGTCGCAACCATCGTCTTCGTCTTTCAGATCGCCCTCGTGCTGCGCGTCGTTCTGTCGTGGTTTCCGAGTGGAGGCCCTCGTCCGTTGACCGAGATTCTCCACAAGATCACTGAGCCGGTTCTCGGTCCGGTTCGCCGAGTTCTGCCGTCATTCGGCGGTCTCGACCTCTCGCCAGTGATCGTGATCCTGGTCCTGAACGTCATCGTTCAGGTGCTCTGAGCGCCAGGCCTCGTAACCTGGGGCCGCCCATGTCCGCGCACCAGTACCCGGCGGTCGAACCGCAGCCATCGTTCCCGTCGATCGAGACCGCGGTGCTCGCTCGGTGGAACGAAACTCGAGCCTTCGAGGCTTCGGTCGCGGCTCGTCCGGCCGGTCCTGACGGCAATAACGAGTTCGTCTTCTACGACGGCCCTCCGTTCGCCAACGGTCTCCCACATTACGGGCACCTCCTCACCGGCTTCGTCAAGGACGCGGTTCCCCGCTACCAAACGATGCGCGGACGTCGCGTCGAACGCCGTTTCGGGTGGGACTGCCATGGCCTTCCCGCCGAAGTGGAAGCCGAGAAGCAACTGGGTATCTCGGGCCACCCCGAGGTGACGGCGTACGGCATCGAGAAGTTCAACGAGTTCTGTCGATCGAGCGTCCTTCGCTACACGAGCGAGTGGGAGCGTTACGTCACCCGCCAAGCACGATGGGTCGATTTCGCGAACGACTACAAGACACTCGACCTCACCTACATGGAGAGCGTCATGTGGGCGTTCAAGACGCTCTGGGACAAGGGCCTCGTGTACGAAGGCAATCGCGTCCTCGCGTATTGCTGGCGCTGCGAGACTCCGTTGAGCAACACCGAGACGCGCATGGACGATGTCTATCGGGACCGCCAGGATCCGGCCTTGACGGTGGCGTTCCGTCTCGACGACGGCGACGAGATCCTGGCCTGGACGACCACCCCCTGGACGTTGCCGTCGAACCTCGCACTCGCCGTCGCGCCCGATGTCGAGTATTCGGTCGTCGCCCACGAAGGGCGTCGATTGGTCGTCGCGTCGGCGCGTCTGGCGGCCTACGAACGGGAGATCGGCAACGACGTCGTGGCAACGTTGCGCGGCTCCGATCTCGTCGGCCGCCGCTATCAACCCTTGTTCCCGTACTTCGCCGACACCGAGAACGCGTTTCGGGTCCTCGCCGCCGACTTCGTCACGACCGACGACGGAACCGGTGTGGTGCACATGGCGCCCGGATTCGGCGAGGACGACCAGATCGCGTGTCAGGCCGCCGGTATCCCAGTCGTCTGTCCGATGGACAGCCACGGTTGCTACACCGCCGAAGTCACCGAGTGGTTCGGCCAGCACGTCTTCGAGGCCAACCCGGCGATCATCAAGCATCTGAAGGTCGCGGGTGTCGTCGTGCGCCACGACTCCTACGACCACGCGTACCCGCACTGTTGGCGGTGCAACGAGCCGCTCGTGTATCGCGCGATCTCGTCGTGGTTCGTCGAGGTGACGCGTATCAAGGACCGCATGGTCGAGTTGAACCAGCGCATTCGGTGGGTACCCGAGCACATCAAGGAAGGATCGTTCGGCAAGTGGTTGGCGAACGCCCGCGACTGGTCGATCAGCCGTAATCGCTTCTGGGGTTCGCCGATTCCGGTCTGGAAGAGCGACGATCCGCAGTATCCGCGAATCGACGTGTACGGCAGTCTCGCGGAGCTCGAACGCGACTTCGGCGTCACGGTCACCGACTTGCATCGTCCAGCCGTCGACGATCTGGTGCGCCCGAACCCGGACGATCCCAGCGGTCGTTCGATGATGCGCCGCGTGCCCGAAGTCCTCGACTGCTGGTTCGAGAGCGGCTCCATGCCGTTCGCTCAGGTTCACTACCCGTTCGAGAATCGCGAGTGGTTCGAGAATCACTACCCGGGTGACTTCATCGTCGAGTACATCGGTCAGACCCGTGGCTGGTTCTACACGCTGCACGTGCTCGCCACGGCCCTGTTCGACCGGCCCGCCTTCTCCACGTGCGTGAGCCACGGCATCGTGCTCGGCGACGACGGCCAGAAGATGTCGAAGAGCCTGCGCAACTACCCCGACCCGATGGCGGTGTTCGATCAGTACGGAGCCGACGCGATGCGTTGGTACCTGCTGTCGTCGGCGATTCTGCGGGGCGCCGATTTCTCGGTGACCGAGGCCGGCATTCGGGAGACGGTTCGACAGGTACTCCTGCCGCTCTGGAACTCGTGGTACTTCTTGTCGCTGTACGCGAACGCCGAGAACACGGTCGGGTCCTCGCGCACCGACTCGACACACGTCCTCGACCGCTACATCTTGGCCAAGGCCGCCGATCTCGTCGAAGCGACGACACGTGACTTCGATGCGTACGACTTGTTCTCGGCGTGCTCGAACGTTCGCGACTTCCTCGACGTCCTCACGAACTGGTACATCCGCCGCTCACGCGACCGCTTCTGGTCAGGAGATGCCGACGCCGTCGACACGCTGCACACGGTCCTCGAGGTCGTGTGCCGAGTCGCCGCGCCGCTCCTGCCGCTCGTCACCGACGAGGTGTACGCGGGGCTGACGGGAGGTGCGGCGGTTCACATGGCCGATTGGCCCTCGGCGACGTCGCTTCCGGCCGATCGCGATCTGGTCGTGGCCATGGATCGGGTGCGCGACGTCTGCTCGGCGACGTTGTCGGTTCGCAAGGCGCATGGGCGTCGCGTTCGATTGCCGCTGCGCACTCTCACGGTGTCGTTCGCCGACGCCGAATCACTGCGTCCGTATGTCGACATCATCGCCGACGAGGTCAACGTGAAGTCGGTCGTTCTCAGCGCACAGGCAGCCACTGACGCATCGTTCGTTCTGCAGCCCATCCCCGCCGCTCTCGGTCCGCGCCTCGGCTCGCGCACCCAGGAAGTCATCCGCGCCGTGAAGGCCGGCAACTGGAGCCAGGACGGTGACCGCGTCGTCGCCGGAGGCATCGAATTGATGGCCGGGGAGTACACGCTCAAGTTGGCCGCGGCCGAAGGCTCGGCGAGTACGACACTTGCCGGAGGCGATGGCACGATCACCCTCGACACCGAGATCACCCCCGATCTGGCCGCCGAAGGAACCGCGCGAGATCTGATTCGACTCGTCCAACAAGCCCGCCGCGACGCCGGTCTCGACGTGTCGGATCGGATCGTGCTGACTCTCGGGGTACCCGAATCGGTTCGGCGCCAGATCCAACCACATGTCGCGATGCTCAGTGCCGAGACACTTGCCGAATCGGTGGTTTTCGGGAGCGGTGTGCCGAATGCGTCACTCGACGACGACGACGTCCACATCGGTGTCACACGCACGGGGTAGCCTGCGCCAACTTCCAGATCAGCCGTCACGAACGAGGAATCACATGGCCACCGCGAACAAGAAGAAGTCGGCCCCCAAGAAGCCTGCCCCGAAGAAGCCAGCCCCGAAGAAGGTCGCGGCGAAGAAGCC
>CAYNKE010000004.1:35986-46409 GCA_964397715.1 uncultured Bifidobacterium sp.
CGAAGAAGCCCGTTGCTCCCAAGAAGTCGGCCCCCAAGAAGCCGGCTCCCAAGAAGGCGACGCCCCAGAAGTCGGCCCCCAAGAAGGCGGTCCCGAAGAAGGTCGTGGCCAAGAAGGTCGTCGTTCCCAAGAAGGCGGCGGCCCCCAAGAAGGTCGCACCGGTCAAGCCCCCCAAGCCTCCGGTGAAGCCGGCGCCCCCCAAGCCTCCGGTCAAGCCGCCTGTTCCCGGCAAGCGTCCGATCTCGAAGGACGGCATCGTCTCGAACAAGGATTTCGATCTCGCTTTCCTCCGCGCGCAACGTCAGCTCCTCCTCGCCAAGCGCTCGGAGTATCTCGGCCAGGCCGAGCAACTCGAATTCGAACGAAATCTGCTCATCGAAGCCGCGGGCATGGGCGACGACCAGTTCGACGAAGAAGGCGGTGACGGCGACACGCTCGCCGTCGAACGTGAACGCGCCAAGGTTCTCTCCGATCAGGACCGTCAGATCGTGGTCGAGATCGATGCCGCGTTGGCTCGAATCACATCAGGTGATTACGGATACAGCGTTGTCTCGACCAAGCCCATTCCGCGCGAGCGACTCGAAGTGATCCCGTGGGCGACCGAACTCGTCGCCGAGAGGGTCGGCGGCATCCGATGAACCAGCCAGCCGCGGGCCGGCGGGCGCTCGCGGTGTCGTTGGCGATTGCGACCGTGGTGGTGGCGATCGATCAGGGAACGAAGGCGTGGGCGCTGTCCTCCCTCGACGATCGGATCGTCGACGTCGTCTGGACTCTGCGGTTCAATCTGGCGTTCAACTCCGGAATGGCGTTCGGACGGGGTCAGGGTTGGGGGCCGATCATCGGAATCGTGGCCACAATCGTCGTCGTCGGTCTCCTCGTGTCGCTGCGCAACGAGAACAGCCGCCTGTCCACGATGGCGGTCGGACTCATCGTCGGCGGAGCAGTCGGCAACATCGGGGACCGAATCTTTCGCGGCGACGGAATGCTGCACGGCTCCGTCGTCGACTTCATCGACTTCCAGTGGTTCCCGATTTTCAACGTGGCCGACATCGCGATCAACGTCGGCGGTGCACTCATGATTCTCGGCTTCGTGCTGGCCGCGCGTCGACCGCCCGAAACGTCGTCCGAAACGTCGTCCGAGTCGCCTGCGGAACAGGTCGACCGATGAGCGAGATCTTCGACGAGACGATTCCGGCGGCACTGTCGGGCGAACGGCTCGATCGCATCGTGTCGCTGGTCGCCGAGATCAGCCGATCGGATGCCGCGCAGGCCATCGCGAGTGGCGGTGTCGCGGTCGATGGTGTGATCGCCGCGTCGGGCAAGATCCGCTTGAAGGAAGGTCAACGAATCACCGTCGACACCGCGTCGCTTCCGGTCGCGACTCTCCCGCAAGCCGATCCGTCGGTCGCGATCCACGTCGTTCATGTCGACGACGACGTGATCGTCGTGAACAAGGCGCCCGGCATCGTGGTGCATCCCGCGGCCGGTCACCAGGGCGGAACTCTCGTGAACGGGTTGCTCGCTCTGTTCCCGGAGATCGCATCGGTTGGCGACCCGACTCGGCCCGGAATCGTCCACCGACTCGACGTGGGCACGTCGGGTCTCTTGGTCGTCGCCCGCTCCGACGAGGCGTACGAGGCGCTCGTCGAGGCGTTGTCCGACCACGACGTCGAGAGGCACTACACCGCTTTGGCGTGGGGCCGTTTCGACGCACCGCGCGGCACGATCGACGCCGCCATCGGCCGCGATCCACGCGATCCGCTCCGGATGGCCGTGGTGGCCAACGGCAAGGCCGCTCGCACGCACTACGAAGTCGTTCGGGAGTTCACCGAGCCCGAGGTGTCGTTGGTGGCCTGCCAACTCGAGACCGGCCGGACCCACCAGATCCGCGTGCATCTGGCGGCGACCGGTCACGCCGTGGTCGGCGACTCCACCTACGGGGGCCAACGTGCGTCTCTCCACATGGAACGCCCGTTCCTGCACGCCGGCACGTTGTCCTTCGAGCACCCCGTGTCGGGGGAACATCTCTCGTTCTCCGTCGATCTTCCCGACGACCTGCGAGAAATCCTCGACCGCTGTCACTGACGTCGCCGGACCGCTGCTAGGGTCGCGTCGACCGTCAAACGAGTCCTGTGAGGCTCGAACGGAGGACAGCATGGAAGCATCGCCGGCATCGCCCGGCTCGACATCCGAGCCCGTACACGTCCTCCGCTCCGACGACATTTCCCGGGCGGTCACGCGTATCGCCCACGAGATCCTCGAGCGGAACCGCGGCATCGACGGCGTCGTGATCGTCGGCCTGCAGCGCGGTGGAGTGTGGTTGGCCGAAATGATCGCGTCGGCGATTCAGAGGATCGACGGCCAGCCCGTCCCACTCGGTCGTCTCGACGTGTCGCTCTTCCGCGACGACTTGGCGCTCCGCCCGGTCACCCCGGTGTCGGTGAGCGAGATCCCGGTCGACCTGAGCGGATCGCGCGTGGTGCTCGTGGACGACGTGTTGTTCACCGGACGCACGGTCCGGGCCGCACTCGACGCTCTCAATCAGTACGGTCGCCCGGCGTCGGTACAGCTCGCCGTGATGGTCGATCGCGGACACCGCGAACTACCGATTCGTCCCGACTACGTGGGCAAGAACATTCCGACCAGCCGCGACGAGGACATTCGGGTGACTCCCGAGGCTGTCGTGCTCGAGAAGGCGGCCGGGCGATGAAGCACTTGCGCAGTATCGACGAACTCGGGGTCGACGGCATCGTGCGCATCCTGAAGGTTGCCGAGCACATGGCCGAGGTGAACCGTCGCCCGGTACCCAAGGTGCCGGCGCTGGTGGGTCGTACGGTCGTGAGCCTCTTCTTCGAGGACTCCACGCGAACCCGGATCTCGTTCGAAACGGCGGCCCGCCGATTGTCCGCCGACACGATGACCTTCAGCGTGTCGACGTCGAGTGTCAACAAGGGTGAGAGCCTGCGCGACACCGTCGAGACGGTGAGCGCGATGGGCGTGGCCGCGTTCGTGGTGCGCCACAAGTCGAGCGGCGTCCCCTGGCAGATGTCGGAGTGGACCGATGCTTCGATCGTGAACGCCGGTGACGGCTGGCATCAGCACCCGACCCAGGCGCTTCTCGACTGCCACTCGATTCTCGGTGCCCACGCGATCGAACCGGCGCCCGGTTGTCTGGCCGGACTCCGCGTGTGCATCGTCGGCGACGTGCGCCACAGCCGCGTCGCCCGCAGCGACATCGAAGCCTTCACGGCCCTCGGTGCGACGGTGCGCCTGGTCGGCCCGCGCACCCTGATGCCACCCGACACGTCGGCCTGGACCGTGGAGATCACCGACGACTTCGACGAAGTGATCGGCGACGCCGACGTCGTGTACATGCTCCGGATGCAGCGTGAGCGGATGAACGAGGCTCTCGTTCCGCATCTCGGCGAGTACTCGACCCGCTTCGGCCTCGACGCCCGTCGCGCCTCGCGGATGAAAGACGGAGCGGTCGTGATGCATCCGGGTCCGATGAACAGGGGAGTGGAGATGATGATCGATCCGAGCGAACTGCCGCGCAGTCTCGTGACCAATCAGGTGGCGAGTGGCGTGTCGGTGCGCATGGCGGTTCTCTTCGACGTGCTCGGTGGACAGGAGGCGACGTCGTGAGCGTGCTCGTGCGCGGTGGTCGCATCATCGATTCCACGTCCACTTCCGATGACGGCCGCCGAGCCGACGTGCTGATCGACGGTGGCCGCATCGTGCAAGTCGTCGACCCGGGAACCACGGTGCGAGCCGACACCGAACTCGATGCCGAAGGCTGCGTCGTGAGTCCGGGTTTCGTCGATCTCCACGTGCACTTGCGTGAACCGGGTCGAGAAGAGTCGGAGACGATCGAGACCGGCAGCCGGGCGGCGGCGCTCGGTGGTTTCACGGCGATCGTCGCCATGCCCAACACCGAACCGCCACACGATTCCCGGGTCGTCGTCGACTTCGTTCGGGATCAGGGTCGGCGTGCCGGACTCTGCGATGTGGTGCCGTCAGGTTGCATCACGGTGGGGCGGGCCGGGCAGACGCTGGCACCCTTCGCCGAACTCCGCGACGCCGGTGTGCGCTTCTTCACCGACGACGGCAACGGCGTGCAGGACGCCCAACTCATGCGCCGTGCGCTCGAGTACGCGGGCGAGCTCGGGCTGACCCTCGCCCAGCACTGCGAAGTGTCGAGCCTCACGCAGGGCGCCGTCATGCACGAAGGAGCGTGTTGCAGTCACTTCGGTTTGCCGGGGTGGCCGTCGATCGCCGAAGAACTGATGGTGCATCGCGACATCGAACTGTGTCGCCTCACCGGTTCACCGGTGCACTTCCTGCATCTCTCCACCGAGCGCAGCGTGGCGATGGTACGAGAGGCCAAGGCCGAGGGGTTGCCGGTGACGGCTGAAGCCGCCCCTCACCACTTCACACTCACCGACGAGTCGCTGCGCGGTTTCGACCCGACGTTCAAGGTGAATCCGCCGCTGCGCACCCCGGCCGACATCGCGGCGCTCAAGACCGGACTCGTCGACGGAACGATCGACGCCATCGCCACCGATCACGCCCCTCATGCTCCGCATCTGAAGGAGCAGCCGCTCGATCAGGCGCCGCCCGGAATGCTCGGACTGGAGACCGCTCTCGCGCTCGCTCTCACCGAGTTGTCGATGCCGTTGCGCGACGTGATCGCCGCCTTGAGTTGGAAGCCAGCGGCCATCGCGCATCTGTCCGAGCGCCACGGACGGCCGATCGCGGCCGGCGAACCGGCCAATGTCGTCGTGTTCGATCCGACGGCCGAATGGATTGTCGATCGCTCCCGGTTGGCGAGTCGCAGTCGTAACACGCCGTACCACGGTCGCCGGGTACGAGGCCGGGTCCGTCACACGGTGTTCGACGGCCAGCCGGTCGTCGTGGGCGGAAAGGCTCTGAAGTGAGCCGCCGATTCGATCGTACGAATGATTATACCAAATACTGTATGATCATTCACACGGGAAAGGATGAACGTGGCGATTCGTGAGGCGGCCCTCGTCCTGGCCGACGGCAGCGTGTTCGAGGGAGAGGCGATCGGCGCATCCGTACCGGTGGCGACCGGCGAAGTCGTCTTCAACACGGTTTTGTCCGGTTACCAGGAAGTGATCACCGACCCGAGTTACGCCGGGCAGATCATCACGTTCACCTATCCGCACATCGGCAACTACGGAACCGCGCCCGTCGATGACGAAGCCGCGCGCACGCACTGCCGAGGTGTGATCGTGCGCGACCTCGCGCGCCGTCACAGCAACCACCGGGCCGAGAGCAGCCTCGACGCGATGCTGGCCGCCCGCGGCGTTCCGGGCATTGCCGGAATCGACACGCGTCGCCTCACGCGCGTGTTGCGTGACACCGGCGCGATGCCGGGTGCGTTCGGCACCGCCAGTGAATCCGATCTGCTGTCGGCGGCGCGCTCCGAGCGCGGCACCGACGGGATCGATCTGGTCGCCACCGTCTCCACCGCCGCGCCGTACACGTTCGGCTCGGGACCCCGTCGCGTGGTGGCGTTCGACTTCGGCATCAAGACGACGATTTTGCGTTGCCTCGCCGACATCGCGACGGTCGAGGTCGTACCGGCGTCGACGTCGGTCGACGACGTCCTGGCACGCCGACCCGACGGTGTGTTCTTGTCCAACGGCCCCGGCGACCCGGCCGCGGTGCCGTACGCGGTCGAGACGATTCGCCAGTTGGTCGGTGAAGTGCCACTCTTCGGAATCTGTCTCGGGCATCAACTCCTCGGGCGCGCTCTCGGCGGATCGACCTTCAAATTGCCCTTCGGCCATCACGGAGGCAACCATCCGGTGCGCCACGAGGCGAGTGGCCACGTCGAGATCACGAGTCAGAACCACAACTTCTGCGTCGATCCCGAGAGTCTCGGGGGTCGAGTGGTCGTGACCCATCTCAACTTGAACGACCGAACCAACGAGGGAATGCGCGTCGTCGACGCCCCGGCGTTCAGTGTGCAGTACCACCCCGAAGCCGGACCCGGACCGCACGACAGCCGGTACCTCTTCGCGCAATTCGATCGCCTGATGCAGGACGGGAGCTTCTGACATGCCCAAGCGCACCGACCTCTCGTCGATCCTGATCATCGGTTCGGGTCCGATCGTCATCGGACAGGCGTGCGAATTCGACTACTCCGGCACGCAGGCCTGTCGAGTCCTGAAGGACGAGGGCTATCGGGTCATCCTGGCCAACTCGAATCCGGCCACGATCATGACCGATCCCGATTTTGCGCATCGCACCTACATCGAACCGCTCACGTGGGAAGTGGTGTCCCGCATCATCGACCGCGAGAAGCCTGATGCGGTCCTTCCGACCCTGGGTGGCCAGACCGGTCTCAACATCGCGATGGCGTTGTACGAACGAGGCTTGGTCGGTGTCCCCGGCACTCCCGAATTGATCGGCGCGAACGCCGAGGCGATCTCCACCGCGGAGGACCGCGAGAAGTTCAAGAAGGCGATGATCGAGATCGGCCTGTCGGTTCCGGCATCGGGAGTCGCTCACGACATCGACGAAGCCATGAAGGTGGTCGACCAGATCGGCTTGCCGGTGATCGTGCGCCCCGCGTACATCCTCGGTGGACGGGGCACCGGTATCGCGTCGACTCTCGATCAGTTCCGAGCCATTGCGAGCAACGGACTCGATGCCAGTCCGATCCGCGAGATTCTCATCGAGAAGAGCATTGCCGGCTGGAAAGAGTACGAACTCGAAGTCATGCGCGATCGGGCCGACAACTGCGTGATCATCTGCTCCATCGAGAACGTCGACCCGATGGGCGTTCACACTGGCGACTCCATCACCGTGGCCCCGGCCCAGACCCTCTCCGACGTCGAATACCAGATCATGCGCGATTCGGCGCTGGCCTGTATTCGCCGCGTGGGGGTGGAGACCGGCGGTTCGAACGTTCAGTTCGCGGTCGATCCGGCGACCGGCCAGCAAGTGGTCATCGAGATGAATCCTCGGGTGTCGCGCTCGAGCGCCTTGGCGTCGAAGGCCACCGGTTTCCCGATCGCCAAGATTGCCGCCAAGTTGGCGGTCGGCTACACGCTCGACGAGATCCCGAACGACATCACTCGGATGACCCCCGCCTCGTTCGAGCCGACGATCGACTACGTCGTGACCAAGATCCCGCGTTGGGCCTTCGAGAAGTTGCCGGGTACGTCGGGAGTCCTCGGGACGCAGATGCAGAGCGTCGGTGAGGTGATGGCCATCGGACGAACCTTCCCCGAGAGTCTGCAGAAGGCTCTGCGCTCACTCGAACAGGGGAGACTGGGCTTGAACTGCGATCCGGCCGAGAAGCAATACGCCTCGGCGACGGACGAGGAGTTGCTCGTCACCGTGGGTGTCGCCACCCCCGAGCGAATTCTGCAGGTCGGAGAATTGCTGCGACGCGGAATCTCGATCGATCGAATTCACGAAGCGTGCCGAATCGATCCGTGGTTCCTCGACCAGATGTCGATGATCGTCGAGGAGCGCGCGGCCCTCGATGGGCAGTCGCCGTCCTCGCTGTCGCCGCGGTCGTGGCGGCGAGCCAAGCGCCTCGGATTCTCCGACGCGCAACTGGCCTACTTGTGGGGCACCACGGAGAACGACGTGCGTGAATCTCGCGAGCGGGCCGGGGTGATCCCGACCTACAAGACGGTCGACACCTGCTCGGCCGAGTTCGCGGCTTCGACGCCGTACCACTACTCGACCTACGAGGACGAGAGCGAAGTTCGCCCTTCTGACAAGCGGCGCGTGATCATCCTCGGATCGGGCCCCAACCGCATCGGCCAGGGCATCGAGTTCGACTACTGCTGTGTCCACGCCTCATTCGCGCTGCGCGACGCCGGATTCGAGACGGTCATGGTCAACTGCAATCCAGAGACCGTCTCGACCGACTACGACACATCCGATCGTCTCTACTTCGAGCCGCTCACTCGAGAGGACGTGATGAACGTCATCGCCGCCGAGACCGCGGCCGCCGGCGGAGTCACGCCCAAGGTCATCGTGTCTCTCGGTGGGCAGACGCCGCTCAAGTTGTCGGGCCAGTTGCCGGTCGAACTGATCGCCGGCACGTCGCCGTCGTCGATCGATTTGGCCGAGGATCGCGAGAAGTGGAACGTGTTGTGTCGCGACCTCAACATCCCGCAACCACCGGGTGGCACCGCGGTGACGTTGGCCGAGGCCGAATCGATCGTGGCCGAGGTCGGCTTCCCCGTTCTCGTCCGCCCGAGTTACGTCCTCGGTGGGCGAGCGATGCAGATCGTTCACGATCGCGAACACCTGGCGCGCGCCATGGCCGAGTTGTCGGGCTTCGGAAGCCTGGGCAAAGAGGGCGGACTGTCAGCCGAGCGTCCGGTCCTCGTCGATCGGTTCCTGGAGGACGCGACCGAAGTCGATGTCGATGCGATCCGCGACCACACCGGTGAGGTGCTGATCGGCGGCGTCATGGAACACGTGGAAGAAGCCGGAGTGCACTCGGGTGATTCGGCGTGCGCGATCCCGCCGCAGAACCTTCCGTCGTGGGTCGTCGAGGTCATCACCACCTATACGGCGTCGATCGCCGAAGCCCTCGACGTTCGCGGCCTCATCAATGTGCAGTTCGCGGTGGCCGGAACGAGTGTCTACGTGATCGAGGCCAATCCCCGCGCCAGTCGGACGGTTCCCTTCGTGGCCAAGGCCACCGGTGTCCCTCTGGCCAAGGTGGCGACCCGCGTCATGCTCGGCGCGACTCTCGCCGAGTTGCGTACCGAAGGGCTGCTCGTCGACTCGGTGCTCACGAGCGGCTCGGTTGCCGTGAAAGAAGCAGTTCTCCCGTTCAATCGCTTTCCCGAAGTCGACACCGCGCTCGGACCCGAGATGCGCTCGACCGGTGAGGTGATGGGTTTCGACGTCACGTTCGGAAAGGCCTTCTACAAAGCCGAATTGGCGGCCGGCACGGTGCTGCCCACCGAGGGCACGGTGTTCTTGTCGCTCGCCGACTCCGACAAGCCGGCCGGATTGGTGGTCGCCAAACGACTGCGTCGTCTCGGCTTCGACATCGCGGCCACCACTGGAACCGCCAAGTATCTGTCGCGGTTCGGTCTGGCGATCGACCATGTGGTCGGGAAGGTGAGCGAAGGTGCGGGGAACACCGCCGTCGACCTGATCGCGAGCGGCGAGATCTGCTTCGTCATCAACACGCCACAGGGACGGGGCGGACGCACCGATGGCGAGGCCATCCGCAAAGCCGCCAACGTGCATCGTGTCAGCTCGGTCACGACGGTCGAGGCCGCACTCGCGGCGGTGCAGGGCATGGCCGAGCAATCGGGCCGACCCCTCGACGTGAAGTCACTGCAGGAGCACCATGGCCGGTGACCGTCGGGTCGACACGCGAGTCCGTGTCGGATCGGTCGAGCTGCCGCACGCCGTGATGACGGCGGCCGGAACGTCGGGACACGGAGCCGAACTCGCGCGCTACTGCGACTTGTCGCGACTCGGCGCGGTGGTCGTGAAGTCGCTCTCGGTGATGCCGTGGCCCGGCAATCCCGCACCGCGCCTCCATCCCCTCGCCGACGGCATGCTCAACTCGGTCGGGCTGCAAGGGCCGGGGGTCGCGGCCTGGTTCGACGAGTTCTTTCCCGATCTGGTGCGCACCGGTGCGCGAGTCGTGGTGAGCGTCTGGGGCCGGTCGGTGGACGAGTACCGACAGGCCGCTCGAGCGGTGGCCGACGGACTGCGGCGCAGTGGTCGGGCCGGCGACTGTGTGGTGGCGGTGGAGGTCAATCTGTCCTGCCCGAATCTGGAGGGTCGCCGAGGAATCTTCGCCCACGACGCCGATCTGTCGGGCGCGGTGATCGCGGCATCGGTCGACGGACTGGTTGGGGCCGAGCGCCCGGTGTGGGCCAAGTTGAGCCCCAACACCGACCGCCTGGTCGAGATCGCTGGGGCCGTCGCACGCGCCGGGGCCGAGGCCGTGACCCTCGTGAACACGGTGCTCGGCCTGGTCGTCGATCCCGATACCGGTCGACCGGTGCTCGGGAACGGTGGCGGGGGGCTGTCGGGCCGGGCGATTCACCCCGTGGCCCAACGGGCGGTCTTCGACGTCGCGAGTGCCTGGCCCGACCTACCCATCGTGGGTGTCGGTGGGGTGACCGGGGCCGCCGAGGCGGCGGCCCTGTTGCAGGTCGGAGCTCGGGCCGTCCAAGTCGGGACCGCGACATTCGCCGACCCCCGGGCCCCCGAGTTGGTCGCGCGCGGACTCGAAACCTGGTCCGTCGACCGGGGGATCGAGCGTCTCGCTGACCTCTCGGGCGCGGTGGGGCGAGGCGGTATCCACCCACTTCCCCCTGCTCAGGGGTAGTGTTCGCCCATGGCAACACCTCCGCAACTCACTCCGGAACAGCGCGCCGCCGCGCTCGCCAAA
>CAYNKE010000005.1:0-40827 GCA_964397715.1 uncultured Bifidobacterium sp.
GCAGTTCACGACAGGACCCCGGGGCGACCCGGGGTCCTGTTGCATTGGTGACCTCGCGTGCCGCGTGGGGGATCGACGACGACATGCCGTTGTTGAAAGAAGCGCTCGACGACGCCGACATCGCGTGGCGTGAGTTGGCGTGGGACGACGATCACGACGACGCCACATGGGCGTCATGCGCGTTGACCATCGTCCGCTCGACGTGGGACTACCACCGTCGCTTGGACGACTTCTACGCCTGGATCGATCGTGTCGATCGTCTGAGTGTGCTGGCCAACTCCGCCGACGTTCTGCGGTGGAACACCGACAAGCATTATCTCCTCGAGGCTCAGGGAGCTGGATTGCCCGTCGTGCCCACCGTCTTCGTCGAGCCGTCCACGGATGATTCGTGGATCTCACGTGTCGAGGTGCTTCTCCAGTCGGGTCACGTCGTCGTGAAGCCGTGTGTGAGTGCGGGCAGCAACGACACCGAACGGCACGACGACTCGGTGTCGGCGATCCGGCACGCGCAGTCACTTCTCCATTCGGGTCGCAGCGTGATGGTTCAGCCGTACCTCGCGCGTGTGGATACCGACGACGAGACGGGGTTGGTCTTCATGGGCGGGACCTTCAGCCATGCCTTCGCCAAGGGTCCGCTGTTATCGGCGCCCAAGGACGTGGCGGGTGATCTGTTCGCTCGTGAGCGCATCGACCCACGGGAGCCCTCGACCTCCGAGCTCGACCTCGGCGAGCGAGCGATGGCGTGGCTCGAGCGACGTTTCGGGTCGTTGCTCTACGCGCGTATCGACCTGTTGCCCACGGATGACGGCCCGGTGATCGTCGAACTCGAACTCACCGAACCGAGCCTCTTTCTGGCGATGCACCCCGACGCGCCGTCGAACATCGCCTCGGCGGTGTCGCAGCTGCTCAGCGCGCGCTGAAGAGCGACAGTCCGGGGACCGGTGATGTGGCGATGTTGCCGTCGGCATCGATGATCCACGCGGCCAGGTGTGGCTGGCTAGCGAACTGTCGACGATTGAGCACGATCGACGATGTGCCGAGTTCGAGTGATTCGACGACCGCGCCAGTTCCCGTCGGGAGAGTGAACGTGTCGAGACGATCGGCAGTCGCAATATCGATCACGACGACGACGTCACCTTCGACCCAGGCGAGGCGCTGCCCGCCCTCATCGATGGCGAACGCCCGTGGGCAGACGTCGCATTCGTCGTACGTGTCGGCGAGGCCGAGTGGTGTCGGATCGAGAGGTTCGGCCCCATCGAGCGCGAGGAACAAGGGAGAATGCCCTGAGGTGCCACGGATCTCGCCGACGACGTTGCCGTTCCCGATCGACAGTCGACCAAGACGCGTCTCCCATCCGTCGATCTCTCCGAACGAGATCTCGCTACCCGTCGTCACTCCGACAAGTCGGATACTGATCGTCGTGTCCTCGGGGCCGGTTCCCGTGCGAGCCGAGACGAGGGCGAACCAGTCGCCACCCCGGCGAATCACGTCGTGCAGAGTCAGCCATTCGTCGACGCCCGACTCGGGAGTGATCACCGCCTTCGGAACGGCACCGGGTTGTACGAAGTAGATCGTCGTGTCGGCCGGGTCGACCGCACTGTCCGATTCGGGCTGGACGAGATACGAACCGCTGGTTAACGGGAAGGCACGTTCGTACGAACCGTCCACCACCCGCGTCTTGCCGTTCGGGTCGACGAGATAAACGCCGTCCGGTCCGGCTGTGAGGAGAGTCGACGTGAGCGGAGCGCCAGCGATCGGGATGGTCGTCGTCGTGGTTCGGACCGATGTCGGCGACACGACGACCGAACTCGGAGGCGTCGTCTCGGGTTGCACCGTGGCGAGAGTCGACTGAGGTCCGAACGACAGCACCGGTGACGTGATCGGGGTGGTGGAACCACCTCCGCCGTCGAACACGAGAACGAGGACGAGACCGACGATCACCATGCCGACGAACGACACGAGGCCGACCATGAGTGGTGTCCCACGATCACGGGTGGGTCGGTTGAGTCCTCGTGACTCGTCGGACGCACCGAACAGGTCTGCGGGATTGGAACCGGTGATTGCCGACGATGGCGGCCGCGAGTAGTGCACGGGATTCATCGGAACGGTTGGCTGGCCGGCCGGCCGCACGAGTTCCCACGAGTCGTCGGCATTCTTCTCGCTGTCCGCCACGTTGCGAACCGTAGCCTCGCACGCGTTGCTCAGGGGCGAACTCGTCGTTCGCCCCTGAGGGTCACGGACTCTGTGAGCCGTCACCTTCGTTGTCGCCCGAGCCGGTTTCACCGGAATTTTCGGCGGAGTCGCCCGAGCCGTCAACCGAGCCACCAGAACCATCATCCGTCGCACTGCCGCCCGACAGACTCTCGTCGTCGAGCGGGACATCGGAGACATCCATCTCTCCGGTGTCTTCGTTGAAGTCGAGTTCGGTCACCTGGGTGCCGTCGTCGTCGACGCCATCGAAAGAGGATGCGAAGAGCTCACTTCCGTTCTCGTCCGTGACTGCCACGTCGATGGCCGCATCACCGTCCGGGTCGACGATGTCGAGGTCCTGGCCATCTTCGAGAAGCACCTCGATGAGTTCCTCTCCGAAGGCGTAGGCCGCCTCGACCTCACCGTCTGGTGCCACGTCGACGCTGGACACGTAGTCGTCTCCCGTCGACAACTGGTAGACGAAGTCGTCGTACGACGTATCCGATGCGTCAACGGAGTCGCGCACGAGAAGTGAGCCGGCACCGGGTGCATCGACGGCGAAGAGAAGCGGTATCTCGGCCACGGTTGGGTCGATCAGGTCGCCGATCACGGGAACGATCGTGACGTTCTCGAGCCCGGCCGGAATCTCGATGACGGCTCCGGTTCCTCGGTTGCCGCGGTTGGGGAAGACCCGGATTCCGTTCGAGAGGGTCGAGAGATCTCGCGTGTCGATCGTGTTGGAACCAACGGTGATGATGGCACCGGGCACCGATCGACCCCGTGTGGAGACGGTGATTCGTGCCGACCCCTTGGTGGCGCCTGATTGATCGTCTTCTGACCACGGGGCCGGGTTCGCTTCCTCGCGAGCACTCATCAGCGTGTAGTCCATCGTTCCGGTGCTTCCGGACCAGATGTCGGCCTCCACATCGGCATTCGTGGCCGCCATGTCGTACGACCATGTTTCAGTCGACGGATCGATGATGACGGTTGTGATCTGACCGGGGTAGTTGTTGTCGTAGTTGAGAACTTCGAGGATTCCATCAGCCCTGTACGCCACGGCGATGGGGGTCACCGCGTGCCCCGATCCGTTGGAGTAGAAGCCCAGTGTCACGCCGTCCTGATTGCGAATCGCCATGACGAGCTGTTCGGCGATCTGTGTGGGTGTGAGCTGCTGCGCCTCGTAATTGAAGTTCTGGACCGTGGTCAGGGCTTGCGTCACCCACCAGCGTGAGATGGTCTCACCCACGATCCCCGCGTCACGTTGAAGGTCGGCAACCAATGTCGCGCCTTCCTGAAGTTCGCTTGGTGTGTTGAGACCGACGGTCATTCGCTGGCTGACGACAGCCATGCCTTCGCAGCGACCACCTTCGATCGACTCGTTCATCATCTCGACCCACTGCTGGGCCGCCGGCAAGGGTGTGCACGTGTCGTCCTGGATTTCGGCGCACACGGCTTCGACGCCGAAGAGTTCAGCGGCAGTATTGAGAGTCACGGCATCCTCGGCCACTGGTCCACCCCAGTTCTCGAAGGAGAAACCGTCGGTGACCGGGCGCATTCCGGAGTCGGCGCAGATGAGGCCTTCGGTCGGGAGGTCCGCGGTTGGGGTGACGCACTCGGCTTCCCAGGTGAATCCGTCGCCGTCGTCAGAACCGTCGACGGAGCCGTTGTCCGAGCCCTTGGACGGCATCTCGACGATCTCATCCGAAGTTGCCTCGCCTCCGCACCCGGCCAGGGTGAGAACGAGCACTGCTGATACTGCGAGGCGCAATTTCTTCATGTGAGTTGTTAGCACATCGACCAACCGATCCCGGGAATGCCCTCGTTCGCGCGACCCTCTTGCGTGCTGTGCCATGCTGGGTTGCGATCACCAATCTCGAAGGAACACGTCATGAGCGACAACGAAATGAACTCTCGGGCCGCCGACGAGCGATCGTCGAACCGAATGGAGATCCTGATCGCTGTCCTTCTGGGCATTGCGGCCATCGTGACCGCCTGGTGTTCGTTTCAGGCGAGCCAGTTGGGCGATGTCGTTCAGAAGAGTTTCTCGGAAGGAATTCGTGCCGCCGACGCGGCTTCCCAGGCCTACAACTCGGCCATCACGAACGACATCCGCGACCAGACGTTGTTCCTCGAGTTCGCCAAAGCCGCGCAGGCCAACGACGAGGAGACAGCCCTCTACGTTCTCGAGACGTTGATGTCGCCCGAGTTGGCGTCCGCCGTGGAGTGGTGGAGCGCGCAGCCCGACGATTCGGGTTTCGATTCACCGTTCGTCGAGGAGAACCCTGATTGGTCGAATGCGCTGTACGAGGAGGCTGCTGCGCTCGACGAGTCGTCGCAGGCTTTCTTCGACGCCGCTGACGAGGCCGACAACGATGCGGATAATTTCGACCTTCTCACTGTGATCCTCGCCCTCGCCCTGTTCTTCCTCGGTGTTGCTGGTCTGTCCCGCCAACGCAAGGTGATGGTCGTATTGTCGGTGATCGGAGCCGTTGTCATTCTGTTCTCGATCATTCGAGCGATCATGTTGGGCGACCCGGCCGGCGTGTTCTGACCTTTGACCAGCGACTCGCCGTAGCCTTGACCACATGGCCAGGAAGCGGACCGACACGGTTCTCGTCGTCAAGATCGACGGTGATCGCGATCGGCGGGTTCCCGATCAACTCGTCGTCGAAGAGCCGATGACGATTCAGCTCGACGGAAACGTGGTGGCGACCACGATGCGCACACCGGGTCACGACTACGAACTCGCGGTCGGTTTCTGCCATGGTGACGGACTTCTCGCCGACTTTCCGGTCACCGGAGTCCGCTACTGCGCCAACGGTTCGGCGGTCGACAGCAATTTCAACGTCGTCACTGTCGAGACCGGCGGTCGTGCCCCGGTACCGACCCCACGCCTCGGCAACACGTCGTCGAGTTGTGGCGTGTGCGGATCGCAATCGATCGACGAGCTCGGCGCTCGACTCGAACCCCTCGACTCGTCGAAGGTCGTGCGTATCGAACAGCCCGTGGTTCTCGCGGTGCCCGGGAAAGTTCTGGGCGATCAGTCGTTGTTCAACGAGACGGGCGCCGTACATGCGGCGGCGGCATTCGATGCCAGCGGCAACGTGCTCGTGGTCCGCGAGGACGTCGGCCGACACAATGCCGTCGACAAGGTGGTGGGCAACCTGTTGCTCGACGGAAAGTTGCCGGCCGGCGATCTCGGTCTCTTCGTCTCGGGGCGTGCCAGTTTCGAGATGGTTCAGAAGGCGTGGGCGGCCGGCTTCGGCACACTCGTGTCGGTCAGCGCACCGACCGCGCTCGCGGTGCAGACCGCCAAGCGCGCCGGGCTGGTGTTGTACGGGTTCGCGCGCGGCCCGCAAGCCGTGCGCTACAGCCCGGGCTGATCGATCACGGGGCGACGGGCGGCAGCACCGGCAGAGGAGCGGCCACGTCGTCGGTCTGACGGTGCGCTTCGAGAGCCACCGTGTGATATTCCTCGGCCACTTCGGCGAAACCGGCCTGGTGGTACACGCGACCGTCGACGCGAGGTCCGACCGAGTTCTCCATGATCGCCGCGACGTCTTCGCCGCTGATGGTCTTGTGCGTCTCGAGTGCGTGCGCGATCGCGAGCACCATCGTGCGATTCTCGGTGAGAAGTTCGCGGGCCTGGTCGTAGATGCGCGTGAGACGAGTTTCGATGCGACTCGCTATGCCCGCGGCCTCGCGGTCGATGTTGGGTCCGGTGGCCATCGGGAATCCCGGCGCGATGCTCTGCATGAGAGCCGGCGCCGACGACAGTGTGGAGCCCATTCCCCACATCGCCTCCATCCAGGTGGAGACGGTGGTGGCGTTGCGCAGATCGCCGCTCACGCCGGCTGACGAATCTCCGCCGAAGAAGAGTCGCTCGCCGGCGAGCGAAGCGAGTGACACGAGAATGTCGATCTCGAACGTGCTCCGCCAACGCAGGAAGGTCTCGTCGTCGTAGGTGCTGGAGACGACTCCGAGGTAGCTGCCGCCCGGTTCGATGCTCACGAAGTCGATGACGAGATCCTTTCGGCGCAGGTAGGCGGCAACCGCGTGACAGGCCTCGTGGATGGCGATCGCGTGGCGTTCGCGCTCGATGTAATCGACGTGCTCGTGTTCACCCACTTTGCGCAGGTACCTCGCTCGGATGACGTCGTTCCAGGTGACGATCTCGCGGCCTTCGCGCAGGGCGACGAGGAGCGCCTCGTTCACGAGATCCTTGATGGAGGCACCGGTGGAGTACGGCGTCATGACCGCGAGTCGTTCGATCTCATCGGGGGTGAGCGTGTGCTTGATCTTGGCGAAGTAGCCCTCGTACGTACGAGTACGGCCTTCCTTCATCGGATAGCCGACCTTGTAGATGCGGTCGATTCGGCCCGGACGAAGAAGTGCGGCATCGAGTGCGCTCGGGAGGTTGGTGGCGAAGATGTGCAGAATGCGATAACGCGGCGGCTTCTTGGCCGGCATGTTCAGGAACTGTCGGATGCGTCGCGAGAAGAACCCGCGTGGCTTGTTCAGTCCGTTCATCTCGGTGAGAAGTGCCTGCAGGGTGCCCATACCACCGCTGCCCATCCCGGCGACCATGATCCGCTCACGGAGACTGCGACGAGGTGATGGTTGCGAGTCCGTATCGCGGAGGCGCGCCTTCTCGGCTCGGAGTTGGTCGAGGACCAGGTGCTGGCTGCCCGAGGACAACCAGTGGAGATGCTCGACCTGCTCGTGGGCCAGTTTGTCGGCGTTGTCGAATTGACCGCTGATCTGGCCGCGACTTCCGAGGACGTCGGCCTCGTCGAAGAACACCACGACCCCGCCGTAGCGCAGGGAGAGCTTGCGCAGTTTGCGGTAGAGCCACTTCATCTTCATCGGTGCGACACCGAGGAAGGTCTGAACGAATGCCTGCGGATCGACGAAGACATAGGGGCGTTCGGTTTCGCCTGCCGCTGCTTCGGCCATCAACGTTTTGCCGGTCCCGGGCGGACCCCACAAGAGAATGCCGCTCGGGACGTATCCACCTTTGGCTTCGATCTCGTGCGGCTTCTCGAGGAAGTCGAGGTTCTCCTTCACACGGTTGACGACGTGATCCTGACCCCAGATGTTGCTGAATCGGGTCTTGATCTCTCCCGGCTTGAACGTCTCGATACCGCCGATGAAGAAGATGCCGTAGAAGAAGACGAGGTAGAACGCGCTGAACGTGACCGACAAGAGAATCGAGATCGCGAGCGGTGTTCCGACGTTTCGCTCGACGAACAAGATGTTGAACCAACGGCTCGGTGCCTCGGCTAGCGCCTGGAAGAAGGGGAGCCCCCACTTCCAGGAGAGAACGAGCCCGAGTAGCGCGACGAAGATCAGTCGCTTGACGAGTCGGTTGAGGCGGAAGCGCGTGTAGGGCTTGAACCGCAGCATGCGGCGTTCCCAGCCGTCCCAGATTCGCCGTTGCCACCAGGTGTTCCAGCGCGCCGACCGCTCGCTGACGATGATGTGGAACTGACGGATGACTTCCAGGCCGGCGATGATCCAGAGCCACCACTTAGCCTCGGCCTGATCGCGGAATGCCTCACCCCACGACATCAGGGGGATCTGGCTCTGCTCGTAACTCACGTAGGCGAGATAGAAGACCCCGATGAGAACGAACACCTTGACGCGGTCGAAGAAGAACATCTTGCGACGCTTCTCGGGCGGGGCCTCGAGGACGGGAATGTTGACGATCTCGTTCACGGTGTCACCAACCAGGATCCGGCCACCCGGGAGATGGCGTCTTCGTTCGCACTGAAACACTCGGCATTGCAACCCACCTGCAACACGTACAGACGGAAGGCTTTCGAGTCGTAGGCCGCACTGATGTCGTACGTTGCCGACCAGTCCTTGTCGGCGGCCTCGCGACTACGGAACACGATGCGGCTTCCGTTGATTCCGTCGAAGCCCAGTGGCTCGTACGACAGCACTTCGACCAGTTCACCTTGGGTGTCGTCCTGTGGAAGGAGCGGGTCGAATCCGAGGGGTGAGGCCGCGACTCGAGCGAGCGAGGCCGACATGCGCTGATTGAGTTCTCCCGACAATTCGTAGATGGCCATGAACGCGAAGGGTTCGTTCTCGTCGACACTCCCCGGTTCGGCGGCGCGGTCGGGAGTCGCACCCGACCGCCACACCACCGTGACCTGCGATGTGGCGTCCTGGAGAGGATCGGAGTCCGAGGAGTCGTAATCGATGACCGACCAGTCACGCGGGACCTTCAAGAAGACCCGCTCTTCCTTGTTGGCGAGGTAGCGGTTCGAGGACGATCCGCAACCCGATGCGGCCACGACGAGACCGGCGGCGACAGCGAGCCGTGCGGCCGTGGAGATTCGTCGGGACTGTCGCTCTTCTCGCAAGACCCCAGTATCGCACTGGCGACCAGTTGGTCTCGCCCCGAAGGTCAAGGAGCGCTGATCACACCGATCTCGGAGCGATACTCGGCCTTGCCTTCGTCGTCGAACCCGAACGTCACGAAGGTCGCCACCGAAGGGTCGCCGTTGGGGCTCAACGCGAGGAGGCCCGTGGCGCCGTTGTAATCGATGTTCAATCCCGCGGTGACCAGAGAAGCGCATTCGGCGAATGTCGAACAGGCCGAGCCACCGCGACTCGTGGGAATTGCTTCGGCCATGAAGACGACCGGATCGTCGGACGACGTGGCCAGCGCCGACAACGCGAGCAGGTTCACGCAGTCGGCCGCCGCCGTCGCAAATGGGACGGGCGACGGTGCGGGCTCGGTGAACGGAGAATCACCGGGCCGAGGCGACCCGGGCGGAAGGTCGAGCCCGGCTGGTCGCAGTGATGCGTAGAGATCGTCGAAGCCCGCGGCCGAGTCGACGGCGACGCCCGTGACCTTCGCACGACCAGCCGTCTCGAGCATTGGATCGGACGCGAAGTCGGTCCGGGCGAGTGAATCGTTGACGATCACGAGGGCATCGCTGAACGTCGTGAGCGTCGTCGACAAGAACCGCGCGCCGCTCTCGTCATCTCCGATCAGAGTGACGACCTGCGTGTCGGTCACCGACGTGACCTCTTGGGTGTAGTCGTCGTCACCCGGGTCGTACTGAACCTCGGTCGCGATCGTGATTCCCTGGAGTCCCAGTGCTCGTCGAACGTCGTTCGCGAAGTCACGTCCGAACGGATCGTCGGGGAATGCGAGAGCGGTGGTCCGTATGCCGGTGCCCGCGACCTCCTGTGCCATGGCCAGAGCCGCCAGGGAGTCGGACGGGCTGGTGCGCACGAACATTCCACGGTCGGGGAAGTTGGTGAGCGAAGCCGTGGTCGCCGCCGGCGAGCACACCCCGACGTTGTCGGAGATGAGCGTGGGCAACGTGGAGAGTGCGACGGGTGACGAGAACGGTCCGATCACGGCATCGACCGAGTTTTCGAGAACGAGCGCATCGATCGCGGACAGAGCCGTGGCCGAGTCGCCACCTTCGTCTTCGACGACGAGTTCGACGGGGCGCCCGTTCACTCCGCCCGCTTGGTTGACCGCCTCGACGGCGGCTTCCACGATGGGGACGAGTGGCTCTCCGATGGAGGCCCCGGGTCCCGATCGGGGGATGAGCAATCCGATGCGAAGGATTCCGTCGTTCGATCGCGGGGCGATGGTCGTGGTGCGCGGCGGCTCCGAGTCGACGACGGGGTTGCTGGCGCCCCCACCGCAGGAGGCGATCACGGCCAGCATCGAGAGGACCGTGACGAGACTCGATGTCCGATTCCGCATCGCTCCCAGCCTACGACCACCAGTTCGGTGGTCGAGTCGAAACGCCTCCGGCTGATCGACGACAATGTGGCATGGTCGAATACGCCGCTGACACCGATCTCGTTTACCTCCGCGACGTCGACGTCCGTTCGTTCGACGCGTGTGTGGTCGGCGTCGACGGACAGGCAGTTGCGCTCGATCGCACGGCCTTTTATCCGACCGGCGGCGGTCAGCCGTATGACACGGGCGAATTGGCTGGCGCCCGCGTGGTGAACGTTCGCAAAGGAGCGTCACCCGATGGTTCGTTCACCTGGGTGTGGCACGAGATCGACGGACCGGTTCCGGAGATCGGTTCGAAGGTGTCGGGTCGGGTCGACGATGAACGGCGCTTCCAACTCATGCGAACTCATACCGCGATGCACATCTTGTGCGGCGTCATCTGGAACGAGTGGAAGGTTCCGGTTACCGGCGGGAACATGGAGCCGCTGAATGCGCGAATGGACTTCGAGTTCGATCCGGTTCCGGACGGTTTCGCTCAGCGAATCGAGGAACTCGTCAATGCCGAAATCGACAACGACCGACCGATTCGCGTGGAGTTTCTTCCGCGCGACACCGCGCTGACGGACGCCGACTTGATCCGGACCAAGGTGAGTCTGATTCCCGAATCGGTTTCTGAGATCAGGGTCGTCGACATCGTCGGCCTCGACAAGCAGGCCGACGGTGGTACGCACGTCCACTCGACCCGCCTCGTCGGACGGGTCAAAGTCGTGAAGGTGGAGAACAAGGGCAAGGGCAACAAGCGGGTCCGTGTGGAGATCGTCGATGCGTGATGCCAGTCGTCGGCCGGTGGCTGGCTGGCATAAGGTTCGCGCGTGGCTGTCGGGGGAGTGAACCACGAGGGAGGGGCGGCGCGTGCCCCCGGTCCGTCGCTGCACGACCAATTGATGGCTGACCCGACTCGCCCGCCATGGCCACTCTTGGTGGAAGCACCGGTGTTCCTCGGCGACGAGGATGTCGCGTTCTCGGTGTACACGTCGCAGGAGTTCTTCCGGGCCGAGTTCGATCACCTCTGGTCGAAGACGTGGCAGTGGGCCTGCCATGTCGACCACATTCCCGAGACCGGCGATTACTTCGTCTATGACGTGGGCCCGCACTCGGCGCTCATCGTTCGGGCTGCCGACGGGACGATCAATGCGTTCTACAACTCCTGCATGCACCGCGGCACCCAACTTCGCCCGCCGGGTTCGTGTGGCTTCGCTAATCAACTGAAGTGCCCGTTCCATGGCTGGACCTGGTCGCTCGAGGGCGACCTCGTCGACCTTCCCGACCGGTGGGACTTTCCGCATGTCGGTGACGACACCCACCGTTTGCCGAAACTCCCGGTGGAAATCTTCGCTGGATTCGTCTGGGTCAACTTCGATCCCTCGGCCGAACCATTAGCGGCGTACATCGGGGTTCTCGGCGACCACTTCGCCGAGTTCGGCTTCGAGGATCGATACATCGAGACGCACGTCCGCAAGAAGCTGCCGTGCAACTGGAAGGCGGCGGTGGAGGCCTTCCTCGAGGCGTATCACGTGCGCGAGACGCACGCGAGCGGTCAACTGGGCGACGAAGTCACCACTCAATACGACGTGTTCGCACCCAACGTGAGCCGATTCATCCACACCACCGCACTCGACTCGCCACAACGGCCCTCACCACGTTCCGAAGACGAGATCTTCGCGAACCTCCTTCGCGGGATCCCTGTCGAAGCGCGTCCGCAGCTGCCCGAGGGAATGCGAGCCCGTGACGCCTTCGCCAAGATCGTGCAGCGCGACATGGGGGCCCGATACGGCCATGACTTCACTCATCTCAGCGAGTCGATCACTCTCGATTCGATCGAGTACTTCTTGTTTCCGAACGCGTTCTTCTTTCCCGGCTTGTCGTTGCCGATGGTGTATCGCTTCCGACCCGATCCGGACGACATCGACACCAGCTGGTTCGATTTGCTGATCCTTCGACCGCGTCCGATCTCCGGCCAGGCTCCGCCGCCACCCGAAGTGATCGAACTCGATGTGGACGACAGCTACACAGTCGCATCCGGGCTCGGTCCGCTCGGACGCGTGTACGACCAGGACACGTCCAACATGAAGGCGCAGACGCGCGGCTTTCGATCGAGTCGCAAGAAGGGTCAGACGCTCGGCAACTATCAAGAGGTTCGGGCCCGTCATCTGCAGCAGCGCGTGAGGGAGTACCTGCGGGCTGGTGGGTTCGCGGTCGACGAGTCGTGAACGACGTCAATCTGGGCGATCTCTCCGACCTTCGCGACGGAGCCATGCGAGTCTTCCCGGACGTCGGCGAGCATGGTGTCGTCGTGTGCCGTGTCGACGGTCGGTTGCACGCGTTCGACGACAATTGCTCACATCGCGATGCGCGCCTCTCGGAGGGCCGACTTCGCGGCTCCACCATCACGTGTCCGGTGCACGGCGCACAGTTCGACGTCCGCACCGGTGAACATCGCTGCGCGCCAGCTACGACGCCGATCGTGGTACGGGTCGTTCGCGACACTGACGGCGGTGCGACTCTGGTCGGCTGACGTCCGTGTGTGGTGATCGGTGATGTCGAGTCAGTAGGGTTCATGGTCCTGTCTGGAGCGGGCGACCGCTGACCTGAGGAGTTGGTTGATGGATCCTGTCCCACTGCGTCGAGTACTCGTCCTCGGTTTCGGTGCCGTCGGGCAGTGCACCGTGCCGCTTCTGGTTCGTGACCGCGGCTTCGCGCCATCGCAGATCACGATCCTCGAGTACGAGCCGAACGAATACCGTCTGGGCGACCTTCGTGGCTCGGGAATCTCGTATGAGAACGTTCGGATCACCCGCGACAACCTCGATCGTGAACTTTCCGCTCGAGTGGGACCAGGCGACATCTTGTTGAATCTCGCGTGGAACATCGACGCCTGCACCATCATCGGCTGGTGCCATCGCCACGGTGTCCACTACCTCGACACGTCGGTGGAGGAGTGGGACCCATACGGCAACGTCGACATCGTCGACCCGCGGGATCGCACTCTGTACTCCCGCCACATGAAGCTGCGCGCGATGCAGAGTTCGTGGAGCGAACCGGGAGCGAGTGGTGTCGTCGAACATGGGGCGAACCCCGGACTCGTCAGTCACTTCGCCAAGCAGGCGTTGTGGGAAATCGCCCAGAAGATGATCGGCGACGGCCTCGGCGATCGCTCCTCGATCGAGCGCGCTCTCGCGGACGAGAACTTTGCCGACCTCTGCCGTCTGACGTCCACCAAGGTCATTCACGTCTCCGAGCGCGACACCCAGGTGAGCGTCACGCCCAAGAAGCCGAACGAATTCGTGAACACGTGGTCGATCGAGGGCCTGTACGAAGAAGGAATCGCCCCCGCGGAGATCGGCTGGGGCACCCATGAACGTGTTTTGCCAGTCGACGCGTACGAGCACGAGGACGGCCCGCGCAATCAGATCTGCCTCGCACGATCAGGAATCGAGACGAGGGTGCGTACGTGGGTGCCGAACGGCGGTCCATTCGTCGGCATGGTGATTCGACACGGGGAGGCGTTCACGATGTCGGAACACCTGACTTCTCGTGACGCCGACGGGAAAGTCGTGCACCGTCCCACCGTTCACTACGCGTACTGCCCGACCGATGCCGCGATCGCGAGTGTGCACGAATTGCTCGGACGTCAGTGGAGAGTCCAGGACGAGCGGCGCGTCATGAACGACGACATCACTCATGGCGAGGACGAACTCGGAGTGCTGCTCATGGGTCACCCGTACGGCGCATGGTGGACGGGAACTCAGTTGTCGATCGACGAGACCCGCCGTCACGTTGCGGGTCAGAACGCGACGACACTTCAGGTGGCGTCGTCGGTGATGGGCGCGATCGACTGGATGATCTCGGATCCCGCCCGCGGTTTGTGCGTCCCTGATCAGCTGCCCTGGCGCCGAGTTCTCGAGGTTGCTCGCCCGTATCTCGGAACGATCTGGTCGGGTCCCTCGTCGTGGAATCCTCTGCGCGACCGTCGCGACGTCTTCGCACAATGGCGGACACCCCCGTACGGCTCGGATCTCGACGATCCGTGGCAATTCGGCAACTTCCTGCTTTCCTGATCGGGTGGACGACTACTCGCAACGTCTGGTCGATGCGTTGACCAAGGTGGTCGAGCCGTGGCTGCGCCGTTCATTCGATGAGATCGCGTCGACGCAAGGACTCCAGGGCGCCGTCGATCCGATTCGGCGCGACGAGATCGTGTCTGAGTCGGCTCGTGCGACTCTGATCCGTTTGCGTGAGTTGTTCGAGACCGACGTGCTCTCGCAGCGCAGCAACCCGCTACAGATCCTTCGCGGGGCGGTTGGGCCACTCACGACCGAGCTCGTTCGGATGGGGGCGCGGCCCGTCGATCGTGACGAGTTCCAGCGGAGATCCTTCCCGGACGACGTGTTCGGCCTGTGCCCGGCCGCGTGGGTCGACGTCGATCCAACTCTCAACGAGGTCGGACTCGAGTGGGGAGCCTGGAAAGCTGCTGCTGTCATGCACCGACGTCGCGATGTGCTCGGTGATCGTGACGGATGACTCGCTTTCTGACTTCCACTTCGACGGATTCTGCTAGTTCGCTTGTGACGTGCCTCGTTCTCGCCTTCTGTCGCGTGTCGCCCTCGGCCTGACCGCGATCGCCCTGGCGTCGGCGTGTGAGGCCAAGAATCCGTCGACTGAGGACCGCCTCCAGCCGGAGATGGCCGAGGTCGGATCACCCGACCGGACTCTCGCGTACGGCCCCGACGACGAGCAACTCCTCGACGTCTACCTCCCCGATGGATGGGCGGCGACCGACCGTCGTCCGGTGATCGTTCATGTTCATGGTGGTGGGTGGCACGGTGGTTCGCGCCGGGACGCGGCTTATTTGGCCCAGGCTCAAGTGCGACGCGGTTGGGTCTTCGTGTCGGTCGATTACCGCCTCACACCAGGTGTCCGGTTTCCCGATCCGATTCGCGACGTGGATCGCGCGGTCCGATACGTGCGGTCGCAGGCGGCTGCTCTCGGAATCGATCCGGCGCGTCTCGTCTTGTCCGGTCATTCGGCGGGAGGTCATCTCGCGGCGGCCGTCGCGTTGGGAGACATGCGCCCCCTCCTCGTCGATCCCACGCTGCCGGCCGAACTCCGTGCGCAGAGTTCGCGACCCAATGCGGTGGTGACGATCGCGGCGATCCTCGATGTACCGGCGTTCAGCGATGACCCGTGGTGGGCCGCACCGTGGATCGTCAACCTCTTTTATGGCTGCGATGCCTCGGACATCTTCGTTCTCGGGTGTTCGGTTGCACAGATGAGACAGGGTTCGGTGGTCGAGTGGCTCGACGCTCGGGATCCGGCGGTGTACGTGATCCACGGAGCCGACGACGACGTGGTGTCGGTCGAGCAGGCATGGCGGATGCGCGCACGAGCCGACGCGGTCGGACTGAATCGAGTCTTCCTCGACGTCGTCGACTCGGGACCGGCCCGTTTCCGCCTTCACGACCCTGATTTCGGGGCGAATCTGCGCGAACTCGAGTCGTTCCTGGACGATGTCACGGCCTGAAGTGTTTCGCCGATGTGAATTCACACCGGCGTCGGTCTGATCGGTGGCGTGACGAGACTCCCGAACGGAGAAAATGAAGCCATGTCCCGTCGTGCCGTACTCGACGACCCGGCCCTGCGTGGCACGAAGTTCACACGCGAACTCTGTCGTGTGACCGACTCGTGGCTCGCCGAGGTGTGGTCGTCGGCGATGGCTGATGGGGCTTCGCCGAAGCGATGTGCCTTGGTGGCCCTCGGTGGATACGGACGTGGCGAGTTGGCACCGTTCAGCGATCTCGATGTCGTTCTGTTGCACGACGGCGTGAAGAACATCGATCAGATCGCGTCGAAGATCTGGTATCCGATATGGGATTCCGGGGTCAAGCTCGGACATTCGGTCGGGACCGTCAAACAGTTGCTCGAGATCGCGCGCACCGAACTCGACACCGCGACGGCGTTGCTCTCGGCCCGACACTTGGCTGGGGACGAGTCGCTCACTCAGGAATTGAGCCAGGCGGCTGTTCGCGTGTGGACCTCGTCGAAGGATCGATTGCCCGAATTGATGAAGCGGGTCCGGGCGCGTCAGGCCGAACATGGGGAAGTCGCGTTTCTCCTCGAGCCGAATCTGAAAGAGGGCTACGGAGGTCTTCGGGACATTCACGCGTTGTTGTGGGCCGAAGCAGCCGGGGTGTCGATCACCCGATCCGACCGCGCCTCGCTCGACGCTGGGCGAGACGTGCTGATGACGATTCGTGTGGCTCTCCATCGACATGCAGGGCGAGCAGTCGAGGTTCTCCATCTCGAAGATCAGGATGCCGTCGCGTCTGCGTGCGGCTACTCCAATGCCGACGCGTTGGCGTCGGCTCTGTCGAACGCCGGTCGATCCGTCGCGTGGGTCGGCGACGAGGTCTGGGCTCGGGTGTCGGCCGCGGGCGCGCGCCCCGAACCCGATCGCGCTCTCGCACCGGGAGTGATCCTTCGGCAAGGCGAGGTGCACCTCGCCGATGACGTCGATCCGGTTGGGGATCCGTCGCTCCTCCTTCGCGTCGCGGCCTCGGCCGCGCGTCAACGGACACGTATCGACCGCCCGACGCTCGATCGTCTCGCGCAGTCGAGTCCGGCGATGTCAGCTCCCTGGCCGGCGGGAGCGGTCGACGATCTCGTCGGTCTTTTGCTCACCGGACACGATGCGATTCCGGTTCTCGAGGCGCTCGACCAACGTGGGCTCTGGGTGAAGATCCTCCCGGAGTGGGCACCGAATCGAAGTCGGCCTCAGCGCAACGCGTATCACCGCTTCACCGTCGATCGGCACTTGTGGGAGGCCACCGCCAACGCCAGTGATCTCGCCGGTCGTGTCACGCGTCCCGATCTGCTCGTGCTCGGTGCTTTGTTCCACGACATCGGCAAGGGTTATCCGGGTGATCACACCGATGTGGGGGTCGATCTCGTGGCGCGGATCGGGCCACGCCTCGGACTCGCCGCCGATGACGTCGACGTGCTGCAGACCATGGTCAAGCACCACCTCACGCTGGCCGATGTCGCGACACGTCGCGATCTGGGTGATCCGGCCACGGTGACTCTCGTCGCCGAGGCGGTGAAGACGCCACTGGTGCTCGATCTTCTCCACGCCCTCACCGAAGCCGACAGTTTGGCCACGGGTACCTCGGCTTGGGGATCGTGGAAGGCGGAGCTCGTTGCCGAACTGGTGAGCCGTACTCACCGCGTCCTGGGCGGCGCGCCGATGGACGACGTGCAGTGGCGGCTCTTTCCCGATGCCGAAGTTCTCGAACTCATGGCGTCGGGTGACTTCAACGTCGTCACCACGGTCGATTCGGTGACCGTCGTGTCGCCTGATCGACCCGGAACTTTCAGTCGTGTGGCCGGTGTGATGGCGCTTCACGGTTTGGGTGTCCTCGGTGCTCAGGCGCACTCCGATGAACAGGGAATGGCCGCGTCGAGATTCGCAGTGCAGGTTCCCAGTCATGGGCCGATCGATTGGGACCCCATCGTCAAGAATCTGCAACGCGCTCTGAGCGGTCAGTTGGCGATCGAAGCACGGCTGGCCGAACGCGCGCTCACGTACAAACGTCGCCGTCGTTCGGCGGGAATCCTCGCGCCGCCGCGCGTCACGTACTTCGACGAAGCATCGTCGAATGCGACGGTCATCGAAGTCCGCGCGCCCGACGAACTCGGTGTGCTTCATCGCATCACGAAAGCGATGGCCGAAGTCGGTCTCGACATCCGCCACGCTTCGGTGCAGACGATCGGAGACGAGGTCGTCGACTCGTTCTACGTCCGGACCGCATCCGGATCGAAGCTCGTCGACCCGTTCCACCGTGCCGAAGTGGAGCGAGCCATCCTGTTCGTTCTCGCGCCGTCCTCCGCGCGCTGACGGAGTAGTACCGTGTCGGCATGTCCGACGCGTCCCCGGCCGACTTCGCGCGCGACCTCGTGCGTTGGAGTGAGACGCTCGCCGGAATCGCGCGCACTGGCATGGGGTTCACGCAGAATCTCTACGAACGCGAGCGATACGAAGAGGTTCTGCACGTTGCGGCCGACATCAAAGCGGCCGCCGACGAAGCCCTCGAGGTCCGTCGTGAACAGGACCACTTCGTGCAGGAGTGGATGGAGTCGATCGGCGAGGGCGTGCCGGGTTACGTCACTCCCAAGGTTGCGATCGGTGCGATCGTCGGTAACGACGATGGTGAGATCTTGTTGGTTCGCCGCCCCGATTCGGGTGTGTGGCTTTATCCCACCGGGTGGGCCGATGTCGGCTACTCGGCCTCCGAGGTCGCGATCAAAGAAGTGCAGGAGGAGACCGGAATCGAGTGCGAGCCGGTGCAGTTGCTCGGAGTGATCGACGGGCAACGAATGGGCTTCAGCCGATTCGGGATGTACATGTTGTTGTTCCATTGCCGTGCCGTCGGCGGAGATCTGCAGGGTCATCCGCTCGAGACGAGCGGCATCGGGTGGTTCGGTCGTGATTCGTTGCCCGAGCCGACCGCTGGCGCGCAATGGTGGGGCCCGATGGCCTTCGCAGCGATCGGTGGTTCGTCCGGCCCGGCGTCGTTCGATCCACCGCGTTCGCCGGTCTGGCGTACCGACGCCGACTGAGGTGATCGGACCCTCAGTCGTCGCGCTGGCTACGCAGGAACTGCTCGACTTCGGCCATCAGAGCGTCGCTGTCGACCGGGCCGTCGGGCAGGGGAGTGTCATCGCGAGGACGATCGTCGGGCGGAAGGTTCGCCGAATCCTCGTCGTCGATCAGTAGTTCGATGTCGTCATCATCGTCATCGAACTCGTAGTCGTCATCGTCGTCATCGTCACCCATGCTTTCGATGCGCTCGATGTATCGAGTGAGCGATGGATCGCCGGCGATGAGTTGATCGACTTGTTCGTCGTAGGCCTCGACGCTCTCGGACAGAGCGACGGTCGGCAAGTCGACGTCGATGATCTCGGCGAGTCTTTCGATGAGAGCGAGAGCGGCCTTGGGCGAGGCGATCTGCGCGGCGTAGGCCGGGACGGCTCCCCAGAGCGAGATGCTCGACATGCTCGCGCGGTGGCAGGTATCCGACAGCACGCCGACGATGCCCGTGGGGCCCTCGTACTGGCTGCGCCGTAGGTCGTGCCGATCGATAGCGGCCTGATCGGCGGCCGTGCCGAGAACTTGCGTGGGGCGGCGGTGGGGCACGTCGGCCAACAATGCCCCGAGCGACACGATCGTGCCGACCTTGTAGGTCTGCGCAACGCCAACGACCTGCTTGCAGAACAGCTTCCATTGCAGAGCTGGTTCGGGTCCGAGCACGAGGATCAGATCGCGATCGCCGGCATCGGCGGTCCACATGCTGACCGTTGGCCACACGATCTGACGATTGCCGCCGTCAGCGAGGCGCACGTGAGGGCGAATCGTGGCGAAGTCGGTGAACTCTTCGGGATCGATCTCGGCGAGAGGCGTGGCATTCATCGCTTCGACGAGATGCTTCACTGCCGAACTGGCGGCATCGGCCGCATCGTTCCAGCCGGTGAATGCCGCGACCATGTAGGGGCGACGCAATTCCGGTCGACGAATCCACCGGACGTGCTCGAGGTCGGCCACGCCTCGAGGCTACTCGTCAGAGTTGCGGGCGGACGATGAAAGCGGTGAACCCGCCGGCGTCGAGAACGTCATCGAGCAGGTTGTTCTCGTACACCTCGTTCGGACCCTGCATGAGGTCGTTCTCGGTGGCACCTTGCGCGGTTGTGACGAGTGTCCAGGCCTGACGTTTGTAGGTGAGGTTCTTGGGGTGCAGACGATGTGCTTCACGCCACCACGGGACCGCGGCATCATGACCGACAGTGCGACGGAGGTGCTCCCCGAGTTGGAAACACGCCGCGGCGCGGGCTTCATCGGCACCATGGGGCTGACTGCGCTCGACAACTTCGTCCGGCGTGAGCGCGTAGCGGCTCTTCGCTCCATTGTCGACCCAGTCGAGAATGGCTGCGCGGTACGCATCGGCATCATCAGGGATGGCCTTCACCGCGCGGTACATCGCGTCGAGCCGCTCGGGTAGGCCTTCGGGAATCTCCATGTCTCGGAGCGGACTGCGTTCGATGGATGCGCCTTCGGCTGGTCGAACGAGATTGCCTTCTTCATCGATCCAGACCGCCATCGGAATGTTGGTGAATCCGAAGAGCGATCCGGTCGCGTGAGTGGTGTCGACCACGCATGGATGAGTCGGGTTGCCGGCCTCCGACCACGGCCGAGCGTGATCGGGTTCGATGTCGAGTGCGACGGTGACAACGACGGCGTTCTTGCTCTCGATCTCGGTGTGGAGCGCCTGCCACCCGGGCAGGCTGGTGCGGCAGCCTCAATAACTGGACCACGCGACGAAGACGATCTTCTTGCCACGTAGTGACGAGAGCTTGAACGTGCGCCCAGAAAAATCGAGAAGTTCGGGGTCGGCGGCGACGGCCGTGGTGAGCGCGCGACCGCCGAGTGAAGCGGGGCCGAGTGACCACACGCCGTGGTCCTCGTCGTGAACGAGTGGCATCCCGAGTCGTTCGGCGGCGACTTTCACGTTCACGGTGTCGCCATCGAGAGCGCCCGGAGCCGGTACGCACACCTCACCGCGGCAGAGGCCTTCGGGCTTGGGATCCCAGCCGGTGTCACGCGCGAAGTCAGCGCGGGTGGTGGTGAGCGTCGAAAGGATCATGAGCGCAGTCTGTCAGGTCTCGGGGCTCAGCGTCGCTTCGCGGCCTCGGCCAATTCGTGCGGACCGGAGGCCGGGTAGCCCTTCAACTGCTGAACCGCGCGGCTCCAGGGTCCGAGAATGTCGATCAACTGGTCGAAGTCGGCGCCGATCGCGGCGATGCTGGTGCGCATCTGGTCGTCGGTGCTCACTTCGACCTGCTCGCGGAGTGCGCGGCCAGCGGGGGTGAAGTCGCCGTTGGCGAGTAAGCCGCGGGACTCGAGACGGTCGATCGCGAGCGTGTAGTCGTCTTCGCTCCAGCCACGAGTGCGGCTGTACGACTTGAGGGGGAGACCCCAGTAGAGCTCGGTGAGAAGGCCGATCTCGGTGGCGTCGAGCCCGGCGGCGATCCAGGCCGCGGTGTGCGAGTCGCCTCGGAACTCGCGCAGCATGTCGCCGAAGTGCCAACACGCGCCGAGGTCGGTCGAGGGAATCGATTGGCTGAGTGTTCCGGCGAAGAGTGGTCGACCCTCGGGGCGCAGAACCTCGACGGCGCGTTGGAGTGTTCCGCGAGCCTTTGCGACACCACCCGGTTTGGCTCCGAGGATCCGCTCGAGTTGAGCGATGGCTCCATCGCGGCGTGCTGTACAGATCGTCGCGGCGTCGGTGATCTTCCATCCGGCTTCCACTGATGGAACGACGACGACGGGGTTGAACACCGCGAACGCGGCGGCGACGAGTTCACCCGGGACTTGTCCCATGAGTGAACCACGACTCGTGAAGTACGCGACGCCCTCCGGGAGCGCGACACCGTTCATGTCGCCCGGGCTCGGTTGGAATCCGAGCGCGACGTAGTTGGCGTGGCATTCGGGGGAGAAGTACACCTGGCCGACGAATGGCTCAAGTGCGGCGCCGAGGGCGCGGCCTTTGGCCGAGAGTTCCTGCTGATCCATGGGGCAACGGTACGGGACGTGCGACCTACACTCCGTGTCGAGGACCCGATCGATGCCTGTTGATGTCTCCGTGTGCAGTGAAGTGACCGAGGAGGTCGTGCGGGCTTTCGGCGTTCTGATTCCGCAGTTGTCGAGGTCGAACCCGGCGCCTTCGTGGGATGAACTCGATGCGCTCGTGAGGTCGGAGGCGTCCACGTTGTTTGTGGCGCGCGTCGATGGTCGAATCGTGGGGTCGCTCACCTTGGCGATGTTCCGGATTCCGACGGGTGTACGTGCCTGGATCGAGGACGTCGTGGTGGACGAGTCGGCCCGCGGGCATGGAGTGGGCGAGGCCCTCAATCGGGCGGCGCTCGATCACGCGCGGGACAACGGTGCGATCACGGTCGATCTGACGTCCAGACCATCGAGAGAGGCCGCCAACCGGCTGTACAAGCGGATGGGGTTCGAACAACGCGACACCAACGTTTACCGTTTCACTCTCTGACGGTGAATGTCATTGATGGTTCCTGAACTCGTGACGGAACGATTGGTACTCCGCTTCTGGAGGGACGAAGACCGGGAACCGTTCGCTGAATTGAACACCGACGCCGACGTGATGGAGTTCTTCCCGAATCCGCTGACGAGGAGCGAGTCGGATCGGTTCGTCGATCGGATCGTCGATGGATTCACGAGAGAGGGTTTTGGCTTGTGGGTGGTCGAGATCGATGGACGATTCGCGGGATACACGGGCCTCAATCGCACGGCGTTCAGTACTCCGATCGGTCCGCACGTGGAAATCGGTTGGAGACTCGCGAAGTGGGCGTGGGGTCATGGCTACGCGTCGGAGGCAGCCAGCCGAGTTCTGTCTGATGCTTTCGAGCGTGTCGGGTTGAGCGATGTCTATTCGTTCACGACCCGGACGAATACGCGTAGTGAGGCGGTGATGCGTCGTATCGGCATGACCAGAAGAACCGACCTCGACTTCGATCATCCCAACACTCCTGGCTGGTGGGGTGCGCGACACATCGTTTATCACGTCACCTCGACGGAGTTCGACCGAACGAAGGTCGTCGCATGAATCGGCGGCAATCGATGTTCCGCAACCGACGAATATCGACACGGTGTCGAATCGCTGTGATCGTCGTCGCTTCGACCTTGGTGGTGGCCACTCCCGTGGTGGCGTCGACTCCTCCGACGGAACCACCAACGACGATTGCTGCTCCCGATCCGATTCGTGACGCCCCGGTCGTGTCGTGGCCCGGCCCGGGCCAAGTGGCGCTCACCTTCGATGACGGACCCCACCCGACTTCCACACCGATGGTTCTCGACATCCTCGATCGCGAGAAGGTGCCGGGCACGTTCTTCGTCGTCTGCCGCAACGTTCCACGAGATCCGGGGTCACTCTTGCGAATGTCGCTCGGCGGTCACAGTGTTCAGAATCACACGATGAACCATCCGTATCTCTCACGGACCAAGACTCCGGCGGCAACGGCCGAATTGGCGACCTGCTCGGACGTGATCGAGGCGTCGACGGGTCAACGGCCTACTTCGTTCCGTCCCCCTTATGGATCACACAACGAGCGAATCGACGGCCTGGCGGCGAGCATCGGGCTGCGTCCGGTGATGTGGAACTCGACCGCCCCGGTGACGGTGACGAGTGCAAAGGAGATCGTTCGTGTGATCAGCGGTCAGATCGCGATTGCCGAACGCAAGGGGCGAGGCCTGGTGATTCTGCTTCACGACGGAAGTGGGGCGCGAGCGGCCCAGGTCGCGGCACTCGGACCGCTCATCCAGCGGTTGAAGACCAACGGTTGGCAGTTCGTGAAGATCGCCTGACGCCAAGTCAGCCGCGATCGCCGGCACGGTCAGTCGGAGAGAACGCCGTCGGAAACCGACTCGACCGTCTGCGCCTCGTCGATCTGCGACAACAAGGTGTCGATATCTCGTTGGAAGTTCTCGACCTCACCAGAGATGTCTTTCGGCGAGGTCGTGTCGTCTTCGGTGCACGATGTTGAAACGCCGACTACGAGAACAAGTCCCGCGACGATTGCGATTCGACGCATGGTGATGCTGGTCATGATCTCTCCTCAGTTCCTGACGTCGCGGAGTAGTTCGGCGAGTGATGTTCGAACCTCGACCACCGCCGCGCGTAGATCGGTGAGATCGGTGGCAGCCATCACATCGTCGCGAAGAGCGGTCAGCGTGGAACGCCATGCTTCGCTATCGATCTTTCCGGACAACTCGGGGAGTCGAGCGATCAGTCCATCGAGTCGCGTGTGAAGTCTCTCTTGGACGAGTGCGAGCATCTCGTCGCGATAGCGATGCATGATCTGGCGGATCTCGCCTCGCGCAGTCTCGGCGTCCTGCGCCTGAAGATCGCGATCGAATTCGTCGAGACGCAGGCGAAGTTGTTCACGAATCTGGTCTCGGAGCGGGCTGTCGACGACGGTTCTACCGATGAGGGCTCCCAGAGCTCCGAGGCTCGACGGCGACGGGATAGAGCCGTCTTTCACGGCATCGATTCGCTCGATGAGACGTTGCTTCACGAGATCGGGTGCGCCCGAGGACTTCACGCGGTCGACGAGGACATCGAATCCGGGCGGGTAGCCCGACATCGACGTCTCGCTCGGGCCCGTGGCGATCACGGCCGTGTCGTTCGTGGTCGGGGTGGCGTCGCTCGACGTGGGCGGCGTGGAGGTGGCCAATGCTCCGTTGCTCACGGTCGCGAGTGCGGTGAGGAGACCCCCCACGATCAACCCGACGAGGAGAGCCTTCTTCTTGGTCGTCATGGACGCCACGCTGTCGCATCTCTTCGAAGTCCACGCGCCGAACTTGTCCCGACTCAGATGATTCGGCGGCCGAGTGATCGATGTACCTGTGATGTGCTGTCGTTGGGGTCAGGTACCGCAGAAGGTTGCGTAGCCCTCGGTGTATTCCACCGGTGCGGGCTCCGCATATCTCTCCCATCCGGTCCGCTCCGTGAACGGGTCACTCAACACCTCGAGCAATGCCGACATCACCGAGAGGTCGCCCTGCGCACCAGCCGCCAGGGCCTCTTCGACCAGATGGTTTCGCGGCACGTACACCGGGTTGACCGCGTCCATGCGCGAAGCCGCCGTCGCGAGATCGGAACCGACTCTGGTCCGCCAGCGAGGCATCCATGTGAGTAGGCCCATGCGATCGGGGAACAGTGCATCGAGTCGAGACGAATCACCCCTCAGCGATTGCGCGAGAGCGCGGAAGAAGGAGGTGAAGTCGACCCTCGTGGCGTGGAGCAACGCCAGCAGGTCGTTCACGAGGTCGAGGTCGCTGGCGTGCTCATCGACGAGTCCCAACTTCGCGCGCATTCCGGCGAGCCAGTACCGGTGGAAGCGATCGGTGAACGACACCAACACATCGGTCGCCAGCCGAACCGCTTCATCGGTGTCGTCGTCGAACAGATACACGATCGCTTCGGCGAGGCGCGCGAGGTTCCATTGGCCGATCATCGGTTGATTGCCGTACGCGTATCGACCTTGGTGGTCGATCGACGAGAACACGGTCTCGGGATTGAACGTGTCCATGAATGCACACGGGCCGTAGTCGATCGTTTCGCCGGAGATCGTCATGTTGTCGGTGTTCATCACGCCGTGGATGAAGCCGATGTTCATCCACCGAGCGATCAGCGAGGCCTGGGTGTCGAGCACTCGCTCGTAGAAATCCAGATAGGGGTGGGCCGACTCCGCGGCCTCGGGGTAGTGACGAGCAATTGCGTAGTCGACCAATCGCTTCAGCAGATCGCGGTCGTGCAGCGTGGCCGCGTATTGGAACGTCCCGACTCGTAGATGGCTCGAGGCGACTCGAGTCAGCACTGCACCGGGTAGCAACGTCTCGCGCGCGATCGACTCACCGGTCGCCACCACCGACAACGCCCGCGTCGTCGGTACTCCGAGTGCGTGCATCGCTTCGCCCATGATGTACTCGCGAAGCATCGGCCCGATGGCCGCCTTGCCGTCACCGCCGCGCGCGAATGGAGTGCGTCCCGACCCCTTCAGGTGGAGGTCGCGCCGTCGGCCATGGGTGTCGATCACTTCACCGAGCAGGAGGGCCCGTCCGTCTCCGAGGCGCGGCGAGAATCCGCCGAACTGGTGGCCGCTGTACGCCTGAGCGATGGGTTCGGCGCCATCGGGCACGGTGTTGCCCACGAGCACGGCCACGCCCTCCGGCGATCGGAGAAACGACGGGTCCATGCCGAGTTCGACAGCCAGAGCCTCGTTGAGTGCGAGGAGTCGGGGCTCGGCGACGACGTTGGCACGCCACGGCTCGTACAGCCCGCCCAGATCGCGGACGTAGGTGTTGTCGAACGCGAAGTGCGAGCGCTCGACGGTCGTCATGCGGTCAGGTTACGGCGGCTTTTCGAGGGCTGCCGGACCCAATGGCAGAATCGAACGAGGCGCTGGCGACTCCGGCGCCAGGGGGTGCACATGCTGTTCAACGTTCGCAAGATCCTCACGGTGGTGGAGGAGATCGATCATGATCTCGGCCCGATCCCCGAACGACCGGCGGTGAAGGGAGCGGTCGCCGCCGTCGTGACCAATCCATACGTCGGGAAGTACGTCGCCGATCTGTCGCCGGCATCCGACGAACTCCGTGCACTCGGCGAGCGTCTCGGCAACATCTTGATCACGCACCTGGGTGGCGACAGGTCGGCGATCGACGGCTACGGCAAGGGCGCCATCGTCGGCGCGGCCGGTGAGATCGAACACGGCGCGATGTGGCACATCCCCGGTGGCGGCGGAATGCGGGCCGCACTCGGGAAGGGAACCGCCATCGTGCCGTCCACCAAGAAGGTCGCCGGAATCGGCGCGCGCCTCGACGTTCCGATCACGCACCTCGAATGGAGCTACGTCGGTAGCCACTACGACGCGATCGAAGTCGGCGTGCCCGACGGTCCTAAGCCCGACGAAATGGTCGTGATCCTTGCGATGGCGATCGGCGGCCGAGTTCACGCTCGGCTCGCTGGCGGATTCACCCTGGCCGATCGCGGCAAGCCCGGAGTTCCGGCATGAGCCGCGCCGTTGCCGTGATCGGAATCGGTCGGATGGGGTGGCACATGGCTGCTCACCTCGTGACGAAGGGGCAGCGGGTCACGGTGTGCGACGCGTTGCCGGGGATGGCCGAGCGCTTCGTGAACGAGGTTGGTGGACGGGCGGCCACGTCTCCTCTCGATGCGGTCCGAGATGCCGATGTGATCGTCACGTCGCTACCCGCCGACCGCGAGTTGTTGTCGGTCGCGGACGACATCGCATCGTCGGTGACCGCCGGGCGCATCTGGGTCGATCACTCGACCACATCGGCGCAGGCGGCGCGCACCGTCGCGTCGCGAGTCGGTGCGTCCGGAGGATCGTTTCTCGACGCTCCGGTCTCGGGCGGAGTCGATGGGGCTCGCAAGGGAACTCTCACGGTGATGGCCGGTGGCGATCAACGAGCCTTCGACGATGTCGAACCCGTGCTCGCCGCGTACGCCGCGCGCATCACACTCATGGGCGAATCGGGAGCGGGCCAGATCACCAAAATGACCAACCAGATCTGCGTGGTGGGGTTGTGCCAAGCGCTCGCCGAAGGACTCGACTTCGCCGAGAGCGCCGGCCTCGACGTCACCAAAGTGATCCACGTGATGTTGCAGGGATCGTCGGCTTCATGGCAGATGGCCAACCGTGCCGAGAAGATGCTCGCCGGCGAATACGACTACGGATTCTCGACGACGCTCATGCGCAAGGACATCGGCCTCGTACTCGAGGAAGCCGAGGCGATGAACATTCCCTTGCCCGTCACGGCGATGGTGGGTCAGATGCTCGCCGAAGTCACGGCCATGGGCGGCGCACAGTGGGACTGGTGCAGTCTGATGGAGCGTCAGCGGCGGCGACGCGCCTGATCGTCAGGCGACGACGTAACTCGTCATCGACAGCGATCCCATCACGCGCGCGTCGTTGAACGAGTGCACCGGACTCGAGTCCGCCGCCGCGATACCGGCCACGTAGAGCAGTGGAGCGAAGTGATCATCGGTCGGAACGGCTCGAGAGAAAGCCGGGTGCTCACCCACGCTCGGAAGATCGTGGGGCCGCGTGGTCATGAGCTCTCGCACCGCCGAGTCGAAATCGTCGGCCCAGTCGAACCCGCCAGTCGAAAGAGACCAGTCGATGGTCCGCAGATTGTGTACGACGTTGCCACTCCCGATGACGAGAACGTCGCGATCCCTGAGGGGTGCGAGCGCGCGACCGATGGCGAGATGGTCGATGTACGACTTTGTCGCGTCGATCGAGAGTTGTATCACCGGGACGTCGGCCCGTGGAACGAGATGAGTGAGTACTGACCACGTACCGTGATCGATTCCCCAACTGTCGGCATCGAGGCCGACCCAGACGGGTGCCAGAGTCTCGACGATCTCGCGGGCGATTTCCGGAGAACCGGGACACGGATAGTCGAAGGCGAACAATTCGTCCGGGAACCCGTAGAAATCGTGAATGGTCCGGGGGCGATCCATCGCGGTGACCGCGGTGGCGTTGATGTACCAGTGAGCTGATACGACTACGACTGCGCGCGGCGGCGTGATGGTCGCTCCGATCTCGCGCCATTGGTCGGTGAAGCGGTTGCTCTCGAGGGCGTTCATCGGACTGCCGTGGCCGATGAAAAGAGCTGGCTGCCGACTCATGTTTCTCGCACAGCGCCCGAGGCGCGCAGGATGAGAAGTGTCGCCAGTGCGAAGTACCCGGTCGACCAGCCCGCGAACGAGCGAACGGTTCCATCGAAGGTGGAGTTGGCGAGTCCACCGAGGAGCGCGCCACCAGCAGTGGTGATGGTCGTGATGATCGACGACGCTGTTCCGGCGATGTGAGGCAACGGAGTCATGGCCGCGGTGTTGGCCAGCGGGCCGAGACCCTGAGCCACGGGAATCAGGAGTGCCAGGGTGATCGAGAAGAGCCAGAAGTTCGGCTTACCGCCGTTGGTGAAGGACACGACGACGAAGACGAGAGCCGCGGCTGATCCGTAGTGCACCGATCGACGCAGGTGCTGGTTGAGACCGACGTTCTTGACACGACGTGCGTTGTTGAGCGAGTTGAGGGCGAAGGCGACTCCGAGTGCACCGAAGAACAGCGGGAACCACTCGCCGTGCTCGTACACGTCTTCCATGATGACCTCGGATGCACCGAGGTAGGCCGTGAGGATCGCATAGGTGAACATGTTGGCGAACATGAACGACAGAGTGATTCGGTTGCTGAACACTTCGCGCGCCGCCGAACCGATCGATTTCCACGTGAACGGTCGTCGACGCTCGACGGGAAGCGTTTCCGGAAGCCGGAGAGCCCAGATGCCCATGAACACGGCGATCACCACGGGGAGCACGAAAACCGAACGCCACGGCAGGATCGCGATGAGTCCGGCTCCGATCGCTGGCGCCACGATCGGCACGATGAGGAACACCGCCATGATGAACGACATGAGTCGTGCCATGCGGTCGCCCTCGAATCGGTCGCGGACCATCGCACTCGTGAGCGTTCGCGGGCCGGCTGCTCCGACCCCCCACACGAAGCGCGCGGCAATCAGCAAGGGCCACGACGTCGCCAGAATCGAGAGAATCCCGCCGATGATGTAGAGGCCGAGGCTCGCGAAGAGCATCGGTCGCCGCCCGAAGCGATCAGAGGCCGGGCCGAACAGCCATGGGCCGACCGAGATACCGAGGAAGAACACGGTGATGATCCATCCGACCTTGGTGGAGTCGGATGGCATGTCGAAGGCCGATCGAACATCGGGGAATGCCGGAAGAACGAGATCGATCGCGATCGCGATGAGCGCCATGAAGACGGTGACCTGAGCCATGAACTCGCGCTCGCTGGCGCCGCGTCTTTCGTCGGGACGCGTTCTGGATGAGTCGACGGCAGTCACGTGACGAGAGTAGACGGTGAGCGCATCGGTGCAGTCGGTAGATTCTCCTTTCTGTGTCGGATGTCGTGAACGTTCGTGTCGAGGCGGCCAAGCGCCGAACCATCGCGATCATCAGCCATCCCGACGCCGGCAAGACCACCCTCACCGAGAAGTTCCTCCTTTATGCCGGTGCGATTCAAGAAGCCGGAGCCGTGCACGCTCGCGGCGATCGACGCGGCGCGACCTCCGACTGGATGGAACTCGAACGCCAGCGCGGGATTTCGATCTCGTCGGCCGTTCTCCAGTTCCCGTATCGCGAGCACGTGTTCAATCTGCTCGACACCCCGGGTCACCGTGACTTCTCCGAAGACACGTACCGTGTTCTCGCCGCGGTCGATGCCGTGATCATGGTGCTCGACACCGCCAAGGGCATCGAGTCCCAGACTCTCAAGTTGTTCCAGGTGTGTCGTACACGACGTCTTCCGGTGGTCACGTTCTTCAACAAATACGACCGCCCCGGCCGCGATCCGCTCGAACTCCTCGACGAGGTGGAAGAACAAATCGGATTGCGACCCACTCCAGTCACTTGGCCCGTCGGCATCCCCGGCGAGTTCCGCGGGGTCGTCGATCGGCGCAACGGTGAGTACATCCGCTTCACGCGGACCGCGCGCGGTGCGTCTCTCGCGCCCGAAGAGTTCGTCAGCCGCGAACAAGCCGCCGCGGAAGAGGGCGATGCCTGGAAAGTCGCGGTCGACGGCTGCGGTCTTCTCGACGCGATCGGTGCCGACGTCGACGTGCCGTCATTTCTTGCCGGTGAGTCCACACCGGTGTACGTCGGTTCGGCACTCACCAATTTCGGCGTGCGAATGCTGCTCGACGCGGTCGTGGATTACGCGCCCCCGCCGTCGCCTCGTCTCGACGTGAACGGTGAGGGCCGGCCGCTCGACTCACCGTTCTCCGGATTCGTGTTCAAGGTTCAGGCCAACATGGATCCGAATCACCGCGACCGCTTGGCGTTTGCGCGTGTGTGTTCGGGTCAGTTCGAGCGCTCGATGGACGTGACCAACTCGCGAACCGGCAAACCGGTGGGCACCAAGTACGCAACCACCGCGTTCGGCTCCGAGCGCGAGACGATCGAACTCGCGTATCCCGGCGACATCATCGGCCTCATCAATGCGGCCGGGCTGCAGATCGGCGACACGCTCTACGCGGGTCCGCGGGTCGAATTTCCGGGTGTTCCGCGCTTCGAGCCCGAAGTGTTCGCCACCGCGCGACCCGTCGACACTGGGAAGTACAAGCAATTCCGCAAAGGACTGTCGCAACTCGATGAAGAGGGTGTGGTGCAGGTGTTGCGCGATCCCGACATGGGCGACGCCGACCCTGTCCTCGCCGCGGTCGGCCAGCTGCAGTTCGAAGTCTTCGCTCATCGACTCGAGCACGAGTTCAACGCGCCCAGTCGAATCGAACCCGCGGGATATCAGGCGATTCGGCTAACCGACGAGGAGTCGGTCGAACGTCTGCGTCGAATCGGTGGAATCCGCATCCTGAAGCGCGGTGACGGCGAACTCGTCGCACTGTTCGAGAACAAGTACCGCCTGCAACGGCTCATGAGCGACGAACCCGAACTCACGCTTCGGCCGATTCTCGCCGGCGTCGAGCACTGACCTCAGGCGAGTCGGTCGAGAAATCGACGGGCGGCATCGGCCGACTCGATTCGCCACGCCGTGACGACGTCGTCATCGTCGCCCGATCTCGCGAGGCCCGAAACGATGTCAGCGACGATCACCTTCTGGCTCGTCAGCATCGCCGACTGGTCGACACCGAGTGATCGTCCGATGGCCAACTTGAGGAGGAGTTCGCTCCGCAGGTCGCGAAGGTGTGGAACCGGTAGTGCGAGCCAGGCGTCGAGAGCCGAACGACCCGCCCGAGTTGCGCGCATGATCGTGCGTTGGCCGCCGGCGATCCCTGGTTCTTCACCGCGAGCCTCGATGTAGCCACGACTGAGGAGTTGGTCGATCGCGCGATACGTGAGCGGTCGCGAGAGCGACCAGATGCGTCCGAGGTCTCCCGTTGCCGAGAGACGTGACGCGACGGCGAAGCCGTGACACGGTGTCTGTGCGATCACCCCGAGGCAGGCCCACTCACCGAGGAGGAGTTCACCGGTGGAGCGCGTCGAGCGACTCACGCCACGTCCCCGAACAATTCGGCGACGTAGGGAGTCGCCGGTGACGAAGCAACGTCGTCATAAGTACCGGACTGCACGACTCGGCCGTTTTCGATGATGACGACGTCGTCGGCCAGAACTTTGGCGTCGCGCGGATCGTGCGTGACGAGGATTCGAGCCCCGCTGTACGAAGCGAGAAGCGCCTTGAGGTCCTGCCGCACGGTTCGTCTGGTCGCGACGTCGAGGGCGGCGAGCGGCTCGTCGAGAAGAAGAAGACGAGGATCGACAGCGAGCGCGCGGGCCAGTGCCACGCGTTGGGCCTGACCGCCGCTGATTCGTGACGGCGACGCCTCGGCGTACTCCTCGATCCCGGCCCAGGCGAGCAGTTCGCGCCCGCGGTTTCGTGCCGCTTCGCGATCGGCCCCGCGGGCCCGCAGACCGAAGACGACGTTCTCGATCACCGTCATGTTCGGAAAGAGCAGGTAATCCTGGAACACGAGACCGACCGGTCGATGCTCGGCAGCGACGAAGGTCCGTGTCGTCGGATCGTCGAGAACGAGGTCGTCGAGTCGAATGCACCCCGTCGCAATCGGTACGAGACCGGCGAGTGCCCGAAGAAGCGTCGTCTTGCCGGCACCATTCGGGCCGAGAATCGCGATCGTCCGACCAGCGGCGGCCTCGATGTGCACGTCGAGAACGAAACTGTCGCGTTCGACACGGACTCGGGCCGAGAGCGCCATCAGAATCCGACTCCGTTGTTGCGTCCCATCCATCGATCGCGCAAGCCGACGAGAACCGCGAAGGAAGTCCCGATCATCACAACGCTCAGGACGAGAGCGTCTCGCTGATCGGTCTCGAGTGCGAGATACGTGGCGATCGAGATCGTCTGTGTCGTGCCGGGGAAGTTTCCGGCAAAGGTGATCGTCGCTCCGAACTCGCCGAGGGCTCGCGCCCACGCGAGTACCAGTCCGGCCACGAGTGCTGGTCGGACGGCCGGGAGAGTGATGCGGCGGAACACGTACGAACGTGAGCCGCCGAGAGTTCGCGCCGCGTCCTCGAATCGCGAATCCGATTGGCGGATCGCCGCTTCGACGGTCAGGACCAGGAAGGGCATCGCGACGAAGGTCTGGGCGACGATGACGCCCCACACGGTGAAAGTGAGCTGGAAACCGAACCATTGGTCGAGGTACTGACCGAACAGTCCGCGTCGACCGAACGAGAAGAAGAGGGCGACGCCGCCGACGACCGGCGGAAGAACCATCGACATCGTGCACAGTGCTCGCACGACGTTGCGGCCCGGGAAACGTGATCGGGCCAGAACCCATGCGAGCGGCACGCCGAACACAGCCGACAGTACGGCCGAGGTGACCGAGGTGCGAATCGACAACCAGAGAGCCGTGCGGACTTCGTCCTTGCCGAGGACACGTCCGAGGTCGCTCCACGGTGTCTTCCATAACAGGCCGAGGAACGGCAGCGCGAAGAAGACCACCGCGACGATGGCAATCGAGGTGACACCGGCCGGAGTCCGGTCGTGACGATGGCGAGTCGTTCGGCTCATCCGTCACCGAAGCCGAACGAACCGAGAATCGACTGACCCGGTCCGTTCACGAACTGGACGAACGCCGCGGCGAGTCGAGGATTGCCCGATCCTGACAGAACTCCGATCGGGTACTCGGCGACGACGTTCTGAGCGGAGGGGATGCGTACACCTTGGGCCTTCGCACCAGCGTTGATGACGTCGGTTCGATACACGATCCCCGCATCGGCTGCTCCGCTCGTGATCTTCGTGACGATGCCGCCGACGTTGGCTTCGAATGACCGGAAACCGGCGGTCACGCCCGCGCGAGCGAGGACCTCGTCGGTGTACGAACGAATCGGCACTCCCGGCTGAGCGGTGATCACGATGAGATCGGGGTTGGCGAGGTCGGCCAGCGTCTGGACGTTCTTCGGATTTCCGGCGGCGACCATGATCTGGAGGAGGTTGGTGGCGAAGATCGAATATCCCGAATCCAGCGATCCCGCGACCTTCGCCATGTTGTCGACGTCGGCCGAGGCGAACACGTCGGCCGGCGCTCCGTTGTTGATCTGCATGGCGAGCGTGCTCGATGCTCCGAAACTCATCGTGATGTCGACACCCGGGTAGGCCGTCTCGAATGCTCGCTCGATCGCGCGAAACGCGTTCGTGAGAGATGTCGCGGCGAGCACGGTGATCGAACCGGCGAGGGGAGGCGTGGTCGTCTCGATCGCCACCGTTGTCACCGTCGCCACCGTCGTCGCGGGCGCTGAAGCCCCGCCACCGCACGCCGTCAGGCCGAGTGCGAGAGCAAAGACGAGGCGAGCAGGGCGCACCGGGTCACATTAGTCAGTTATTGACTAATGTGACAACCCCGTCGCCCCACTCACTCTTCGATCGACACTGCCGGAGGCTTCAAGGGAGTGCCGATCAAGAGGGAAAGGATCTGGCCTTCGTCGAACCCCATGCGCGCGATCTGTTCGGGCGACCGTCGCCCCGACATCGTGCGCATGACCTCGAAGCGGTCGGTACCGGGGGCCGACAACACGGAGGCCAGTCCAGGTGCATTCCGCTCGGCCATGTCGAGCAACCAACCCACGCCGACAGCGACCGCCGAGCTGTCGCGGGCGCCAGGTCGACCGAGTGCGTGGCGTAGGTCGTGCTCGTGCGTCACCGCGTCCATCACCAACTGTGAATTGGTCGGGGCCGGGATCATCGGCAGAACTGAGTCGAATTGTTCCCGTGACGACTCGAACGAACTCGCCAGCTCGTGCAGCGACTCACCTCGGTGCCGTTCGACCTGAGCGTGCGTCCATGCATCCGTCGTCACGCCTTCCATGCGGCCAGCGAGAATGTCCTCGGGGATCCCGACCATGTGCGCGACGAGATCGCGCACCGTCCACGCCGGACAGTGCGGCACGGCTCGATCTCCTTCGGATTCGGGAACGGAGCGCAAGAGTTCGACCACTCGCGAACGCAGTTCTTGGTAGGCGACGACGACCTGCGGCGTGGGAAGGAGGAACCTGCTCATCAATGCACCTCTTCTGATTCAGGCCGGCGACCAGCAGGCGTGAGTGCCGCTACTGATGCGCTCGGGCAGTCGGATGCGACAGATCGGTCCCTCGGCAACTCCCTGCGCGTCGAATACGAGACACTCCGACGAGTCGTCGTTCAGGTCGATCGTGAACGTGACGAGATATCCATCATCCTCCGACGTGGCACCATCACGCGGTGCCATCACGGTTTCGCTTCCGAAGACACCCGGGCCGAACAAGTACGTCTCTTTCTTTCCAGTCTGGAGGTCGTTGCGCGTGATGCCGTCGAACTCGAAACGTCCCGGCGTCGGCACGACGGAGTAGTAGTAGCGGTAGGGTCGCCCGCCCATCCGGCCGTTGACGGTTCCGAACTCGGTCACCTCGTCGCTCAACGGGCCCTCACGCGTCTCTCCGGTGGTGAGGTTGAAGCGCCAGCGATACGGACGCGAGTCCATGGCGTACAGATCGAGGAAACGGAAGAGTCGGGTGTTCATGTCGGCATCGGGAGGGATGTACGGCGACGGCGAGTGCTGGAAGAAGCCGTCCAGAACGACCCAATGACCCTCGTGATCGTGGGTCTCGAACGCGTTGATCCAGTGGAGTACGTACGTGGGATCGGCCTCGAACCACCGAATGTCGTCAGGTCCGCCGCGACGGGGAATCACCGCGAAGCGAGTCGGCAATTCGGGATGCCACTTGGTCGCGTAGACACCTCTGACGATGAGTTCGGGGTCCCAGAAGAGTGGGCAGTCGTTCAAGATTGCGAAGTTCTCGGTGAAGGCCATGTCGTGCGGAAGGCGGGGACCGGGAAGTGGAATCGGAACGTAATGCACGAGGTCGTGGTTGGTATCGACCACTCCGTAGTGCATGAACGGCGAATTGGTCTCGTAATTGAAGAACAGCATCTCGTTGGCGTTCTCGTCGACCTTGGTGTGAGCCGAGACTCCGCACGATGGAAATCGGCCGTTCCATGTGGCGCGACCTCGATCGTCGAGAGTGCGGGGATCGAGTTGGTAGAGATCTCCGCACTGGTAGAAGCTCGAGTACGCGACTCCGGCGTGAACCACCACGTCGGTGCTCGACGCGTCTTTCATCCGGGTACGGGCACCCCAGCCGTCGGATCGCGGTGACTTCTTGGGCGATTCGGCGAGGCCCGACCATTGAGAGCCTCCGGCCGCGCACTCCACTTCGAGGCCAATCGTTCTGACGAAGCGATTGCGGTACTCGGCCGTTCCGTTGGCGAACGACATCATGTGGATCATGCCGTCACCGTCGAAGGGGTGATACCGCTCGAGGTTCGGGTGAAGCGGATTCTCGGTGTTCCGCAAGTACACGCCGTTCAGATCGGGCGGGACCGTCCCGACGACCGGCATGTTGGTCGCGGTGTATTCGACGGTTTGCGGTCGCCACGCACCACTTCGATAAGGATGATCGTCGTCGACAGGCAACGTGCTCACGTGCCGGGCGAAGATTTCGGTCCCCACCCACTCGACTGTACTGTCGTTGCGCACCCATGTTGTCCGCGCTCTTTCTCAGCTTCGGCGTCATCTTCGTGGCCGAACTCGGCGACAAGAGCCAGCTCATGGCTCTGGCCTTCGCCGCGCGTTACCGGGCGTGGCCGGTGTTGGTCGGCATCACCCTCGCCACCGCTCTCACCCACGCGATCAGCGTCGGGATCGGAGCCGTCGTCGGTGCGCGACTCCCCACCGACACGATCGCAATCGTTGCTGGCGTCGCTTTCCTTCTCTTCGCGGCGTGGACGTGGCGAGGGGACACGCTCGACGAGGACGAGCAGAGAATGGCCGAGCGCTCCACACGGAATGCCGTGGTGGCCGCGAGTGTCGCGTTCTTCCTCGCCGAACTCGGCGACAAAACGATGCTCGCGACGATCACCCTCGCGACCAAGGGGAGTGCGTGGGGCGTTTGGTTCGGGTCGACTCTCGGCATGGTGCTCGCTGACGCTCTCGCCATCGTGGTGGGTCAACAACTCGGCGCTCGCTTGCCCGAGCGGATCATCCGAATCGGAGCGACGATCTCGTTCGTCGTCTTCGGAGTTCTGTTGATTGTCGAAGGTCTCTGAGAAGTGAGGCCGGGTCACCCGAGCAGATCTTCGGCCGCTTGACGCACTTGCCAGTCACGGTCCTCGAGGGCCTGGCGAAGTGCGGTGTCGACGAGAGGCCCGTCGAATGGTGCGAGCGCCAATACGGCGCGACGGCGAATGGCTGGTTTGTCGGAGCAACCGTGGAGGATCGCCGGCAGCCCACGTTCGTCTCCGATCGCGCCGAGCGCAGCGACGGCGGCCTCGCGCACGAGAACGTCATCGTGCGCCGTCGCCAAGTCGAGTAGTCGAGACATCGTGGCGTCGGCGACGACTTCCTGCTCGCCGCAGGCCCAGGCCGCGGTTTCGATCACCGATGCATCGACGTCATCGAGCAGGTCGACGAGATCGAAAGTCGGCAGTGCGGATGCGAGTTCGGCCACTCGCCGTCTCACGCGAGCTTCGGCGTCGACAGCGAATCGTCGCGCGACTTCCGTGTCGAAGTGACCGAGCCGCGCCAGGGCTCCGAGCGCCGCTTCGCGTACTGCGGGGTCGGTGTCCTCGAGCCCAGCGCGCACCACGGCGACATCTCCGGAGTGACCCGCGATCACCACGCGTCGGCGACGTTCGAGTGCGTCACCGTCGATCATTGCAGTGGTCCGAGACGCGGCACGTCAGAGCCGATCGATGATGTTGGTGACGATCCAGGCGAGAACGAGGGACACGACGGTGGCGATGACGGCACTCGCGACGAGCGCGATTCCTCCCAGAGCCGACACCCGCGCCAATGTGCGACGGCTCGAATCGGTCAGCGTGACGACCGGCTCCTCTATGCCGTCGGTGGTGTTGTCGTCGCCTCCTCGGTGTGAACCGGGTCGAGCGGGTTGCCTCCAGCCGATGACGACGAGCGCCAGCAAGGCGCTTGTCGCGATGATGGCGACTCGAACGGTCAGATCGGAGAGAGACACTCGGTACCAGAAGGTAGCCGGGCCCACTCGCCACCCCCGGTGCACGCGGTCACGCCCTGACGCGTTCTTGAACCCAGGCGTCGCCGCGTGGAAGTACCTTGACCATGTGGACGTTCGCGAGATTCTGGAGGGAAAGGTCTGGCCTCGGGACGTCCACTCTTTCGGCGGCGGCCCCATGGAAATCCTCGACGAGCAGATGGAGGACGCTTCCGATGCCGATCGACTCGACGCCGTGCGGCAATTGATCGCTCTGTTCGCTGACGACGATCTATTGATCCGAACGTATGCCGTTCTCTCGTCGCGCCACGTGGCTCGCATTCTCGGACCGGCATCTCTGCGGGAGGCTGCGGATTCGCACGTCGCGTCGCTGGGCGTGAAGGGATCACCGGTGTGGCAACATCGACGTGAAACGCTCGCCAGCGAGATCGACGAACTCTTGGAAACGGAGACTTGGCGATGAACTTCCCCGTCTTTCTGGGAGCCCTGGGTGCGGGTGTGCTCGTGGTCCTGCTCATGCGGCTGTCGCAAGATGCGATGGCCCGTCGGTGGCGCTCGCTCGCCACGTCAGGAATCGAAGTGACCGGAACCGCGGTCGCGACCCAGGTGGTCGGCGGCGGCCGTCCACGCACCGGTTGGATCATCTCGTACACCGGCCCCGATGGAGCCGAACATCGGCTCAGCGGTCTGATGCTGGGCAACGGAATTCAGGTGGGCCAGTCGATCCAGGTGCGCTTCCCGTCGGAAAATCCCCACTTCGGAGTCGTCGACGAGCGGTGGGTGGTCACCAAACGGGGAGAGATCGTCGCGACGGTGATCTTCTTCCTGATCCTCGCGGTCATCGCCGGCTTCGTACTCTGAACGTCGGTGGCTCCGAACGCGGAGTCCCGACGGCGAATCGAACGGTGAGATCTGTGAGCGAAACTCCAATTGACGAAGTGGACGGCTCCGCTCGGCCCGTCTGGGGCATCCCGTTCGCGACACTTGCCTTTTTGCTGATGGCGTTGGTGATCGGAGCGATGGTGTGGCCCATGCGGCGATTCGAGACGGCACCGGGAACAGCGAACCTCGTCGCACCGCGCCTCACGATCGACACCTCGAAGAACGATGTTGACGTCTACGAACCGGAGCGAAGCGTTCGTTTCGTCACGGCGCTCGGAAGCGAACTCGGCCCGCTGCAGTCGTTCATGGGCTGGATCGATCCGTACGTGAATGTTCAGACGTGTGAAGAGCGCTTCGGTGACTGCGACCCCGATGTCAATCGCACCGTTCAACTCGGAGCGATGTCGACGGCCAAGGAGATCGCGTCGTATGTCGCCTTGAAGTATCTGGGCCTCGATGCTTCGTTCGACGAAGGCCCGGCTCAAGTGGGCGGCTTCGACCCCGAACTGTGTCCTGACGGTGCCCCGACCCTGCGCGCGTGTCGCGTCCTCTCGGTCGGCGACACGATCGTCAGCCTCGAGCCGGGAGACGGCTCGAACGGTGCGGCCGGCGATCCCATCACCATCGAGGTCGTGTCCGATCTGTCGAAGGCTCTGGCCGATTCGAAGCCAGGCGACATCGTCCGGTTGGCCGTGAGGGCCGTCGATGCTCCGGCCGACGAGGTCCGGACCGTGAAGGTCGAACTCATGGCGAGCCCCGAAGATTCCAAGCGCACGATCATCGGCTTCAACGCCCGAGACACTCGCCAGGTCGAGTTGCCCTTCGAGATCGGTATCGACACCGACCAGATCGGCGGTCCGTCGGCCGGCCTGGCCTTCACCGTGGCGCTCATCGACGAGTTGTCACCTGGTGACCAATCGCCTCCGGGTGGAGTCGCGCTCACTGGCACGATCGCCGAGGACGGGTCGGTCGGGGCGATCGGTGCTCTGGTGCAGAAGGCGATCGCGGTACGCCGCTCTGGTGCGCGTTATTTCCTCGTGCCGGCCGGGCAGGATCCAGCCGATGTGGCGGCGGCGCGTCGCGCGGTCGGTGATGCGGTGGAGATTCGGACCGTGGCGACTCTCGACGAAGCGCTCACGGCACTCGTGAAGTGGGGTGGTGATCCGGTCACACGGCGCTGACGCTGGGACGATTCGCCGATTGCCACCCCTTGTCCACAGGTTTTCCGTACCCTTGATCTGTGGCCATCTCAATGTCGCGTCCTGATCCGTCGTCCCCGGCCGCCGTTGCCGGGGCCTCGTTCCCGACCACTCGCCGCGGATTCGATCCGAGCGAAGTCCGCGATTTCTTGCGCATGGTCGCCGCCGAACTGTCTCGTCTCCAGGAGCGCGAGCGCTATCTCGAGCGCGAAGTCGCCAATCGACCCGAGGGCATGCCCTTCGTTCCGGCCGATCTCGACGAGGACAAACTCGCCGACATGCTGGGCGAAGAGACCGCCCGCATCATTCAGGCGGCCCGGGAAGCCGCGGGCAAGATCCGGGCCCGGGCCGAGGAAACCGCCCAGCGCCTGTTGCGTGATGCCACCGAGGACGCCGCCCGAATCCGCGAGGAAGCCGAGCTCGAAGGTGCCCGCCGTCGCCAGGACGCGGCCGCTGACGCGGAGGCCGAGGTGCTGATGGCCAAGCAGCAGGGTCGCGACATGGTCGAGGAGGCCCGCGCCTATCGCGAGCGTGTTCTCGCCGACGTCGCGCGTCGCCGCGAACTGGCCCGCGAGCAGATCGAGGATCTGGTGCATGGTCGAGACCGCCTGGTTCAGGCGTTCGAGCGTGCGCGACTGGCGACCGATGACGTGTTGCGCGATCTGGCCGACGCCGGTGACGAGCCGTCGGAGTACGTGAATCTGGCCAACACCACCGGACCGGTGCCGATCGTCGTGCAGGCCGACGACATGAGTGAGTCGATGCGCCGTCCGATGCCGACGGCCTTCTACGACCAGGATCGTGACGAGGACGACTCGAACGATCACCTGATGGTTCGCCATCCGAGTATCGACACGCCGACTTCGTCGATGTCGGTCGTCGAGATGGAAGAAGTCCACGAAGTCGTCGTGGCGACGCCCGTGGCGGACGAACCACTGGCGCCGGTCGTCGACACGATCGACACCGAAGTCGCCGACGAGCCCGTTGCGGCGCCGGTCGTCGAGGTTCCCAAGCCCTCGAATGTCGTGCCGTTGTTCGGCAAGACCGAGCCGGCCAAGACCGA
>CAYNKE010000005.1:40927-46138 GCA_964397715.1 uncultured Bifidobacterium sp.
CCGACGTGGCGAAGTCCGCGACCCGTCCGGCGGTACCGGTCGATGACATCTTCGCCAAGTTGCGCCGGGCAAGTGCTGAATCGGTCGCCAAGGACGCCAACACGAAGACGACGACCAAGGCCCCGACACCGAAGTCTGACGAGACATCCGCATCGACGGCCGACACGGCGACCTCGACTCCATCGTCGTCCAAGCTCGACGATCTCGCCGACTCGGTCACCACGTTCGAGTCACGAGACGAAATCCTGGTTCCCCTCGTGCTGACGATGGGCCGCAAGATCAAGCGTGTCCTTGCCGACGAACAGAACGAAGTTCTCGACATCCTGCGTGGCCGCGCCGTCGTCAAGACGCTCGATGCGATCGTCGGGCCGAAGTCCGATCACTCCAAGCGCTTCTGCTCGGCGCTTTCGGCTTCCGTGAAGTCGGCAGCGATTGCCGGAGCCCGTTCGATGCACTCGTCAGGTTCGATGCCCACCGACAAGGCGCTCGCCGAGACGGTGGCTCCGCAACTGAAGGCCATCGACGAGGCGATCGTGACGGCATTCGTCGAGCCGCTTCGTGAGCGTCTCAGCCGCTCGATCTCGTCCGCGGGTGGAAGTAACGCCGAACTGTCATCACTCGTGCGCTCGGTCTACCGTGAATGGAAGAATCAAATCGTCGACGAGTGCATCGACGACATCGCGTACACCGCGTTCGGCCGTGGTGCTCTGTCGGCCCTGACTCCCGACTCGAAAGTCTGTTGGAAGTTCGATCCGGCTGGCCCTGGTTGTCCGGACGCCGAAGACAATTCGTTGGCGGGTGCAATCTGTGGTGGTGATGCGTTCCCCACAGGTCACACGCACACGCCCGCACATTCGGGTTGCCGCTGTGCGCTCGTTCCTGTGCGCAACTAGCCTGCGCGTGTGCGCATCCCCTCGGACCTTCCTCGTGGTCCGCGCCGCCGGTCGAGCTCGACCGGGCGACCCCGCTGGGTGTCGCGCGGCCGGATCATTCTCATCGTCGCCGTCGTCGTTCTCCTCCTGCTTGCGTTGTCGGCGCGGCAGCTGGCCAGCTTCTACGTCGACGTTTTGTGGTTCGACTCGGTCGGCAAGAGCAGCGTCTTTTGGGACACGTTGTGGTCGAAGATCTTCCTCGGTGCGATCTTCGCCGTCGGCTTCGCGGTCGTCTGCTTCTTCAGCCTGACCCTCGCCGAACGACTCGCGCCGAAAGACCTACCCACCGGCCCCGAACGTGAGGTGGTCGAGCGTTACAAGCAGATCATCGGTCGTCGCTCGCGTCTTCTTCGCATCGCGATCTCGATCGTGTTCGGACTGCTCGTGGGACTTCCGGCGACGAGTCAGTGGCAATCATGGCTGTTGTTCCGGAATTCCCAGAGTTTCGGCACAAAAGATCCGCAGTTCGGCGTCGATGTCGGCTTCTACGTCTTCCGCCTTCCGTTCTTGACCTACGTGGTCGACTGGGCGTTCGCCGCGCTCGTCTTCGTCGTCGTCTTGTCGGCCATCATTCACTTCCTGAACGGGTCGATTCGTGTTCAGACTCCGGGTGAGCGGGTCGCGCGCGGTGCGCGCATTCAGTTGAGCGTGATGTTCGCTCTGCTCGCCGGGATCAAGGCGGTCGATTACTGGCTCCAGCGATTCGAACTCACGATGTCGACGCGTGGTGTCGTGCAGGGTGCCACGTATACCGACGTGAAGGCTCAGTTGCCGGCGATCAACCTCCTCATTCTCGTCAGTCTGCTCGTGGCGGCTTTGTTCCTGGCTGGCCTTCGCTGGGGAGGTTGGCGCCTTCCGTTGCTCTCGATGGCGTTGTGGGCACTCGTCGCGGTGATCGCCGGTGCGGTGTATCCCGCGATCATCCAGAGGTTCGTCGTGCAGCCGAACGTCACCACCCGTGAACGTCCCTTCATCGGTCGCAACATCGACGCGACCAAAGTGGCGATGGGTCTCGACAAGGTTCAGACCGTCGCCATCTCGTTCGGCGACGTCACCGATCAGGACGTGGTTGCCGACTCCGCGGCGCTGGCCGATGCGCGACTTCTCGACGTCACCGAGATGCGCGATCGCTTTTCGCTCGACGAAGGTCAGCTGGCCTTCTATTCGATCAACGATCTCGATGTCGATCGGTACGAGATCGACGGTCGTTTGCAGCAGACCCTCGTGGCGGCGCGCGAGCTCAACTCCGCCGGAATCCCCAACAAGACGTGGGTGTCTCGCCACCTCATCTACACGCACGGCTGCGGCGTCGTGGCGGCATCGGCGAGCCGAATCACGAGCGATGGACGGCCGATCTACGCCCCCCTCGAAGTCGATCGACCGCAGTTGTACGTCGGTACCGAGCAGCCCGGGTACGCGATCGTGAACACCGAACAGGTCGAGCAGGCCTGTCCGGGTGACGAGCCCGGGGAGTACACCGGTGGTGGCGGCATACGACTGAACTCCACCGTTCGTCGTCTCGCCATGGCCGTTCACTTCGGCGAGTTCAACTTGTTCGGCTCGGGTCTCATCGATCAGGGCTCGCGGCTCATCCACGTACGCGACGTCCGGGATCGGGTGTCGAAGTTGGCTCCGTTCTTGCATCTCGACGCCGACCCGTATCCCGTCGTCATCGACGGTCGAATCGAGTGGGTGATCGACGCGTTCACCACGACTTCGCGCTATCCCTACGCGCAGAAGGCCAATACCGATCAGCTGTCACCGGGTTCGGGCCTCAACCACAATTTCAACTACGTGCGGAACAGCGTGAAGGCGGTCATCGACGCTTACACCGGTGACGTGACGTTGTACGTGATCGACCCCACTGATCCGATCATCCGCGCGTGGTCGAAGGCCTACCCGGGCCTCTTCACCGCGGGTGATCAGGTCCCCGACGAGTTGCGCCAGCACTTCCGTTACCCCGAAGACCTGTTCCGAGTCCAGACCAACTTGTACGGCCGTTACCAGTTCGCCGATGCCGATCAGTTCTTCAACCGGGACGCGGCGTGGAGCGTGGCCCAGGCCTCGCCCCGTGAACCCGAGATCTCGAACACCGCAACGGGTGTGGCCCTGGTTGACGAAGCCAGTCAGGCCAACACCGGTGATGTCGCCGACGCCAACGTCAGCCGATTCGAGCCGTACTACACGCTCTTCCACGCGCCGGATCGCAGTGATGCGCAGTTCTCGCTCCTTCGCCCGTTCGTGCCGTTCTCGTCCGACGACACCCGAAAGGAATTGCGGGCGGTCATGGTCGTGTCGAGTGACCCGGCGACGTACGGTCAGCTCACCGTGTATCGCATCGACGGTTCACTTCCCGAGGGCCCGGCAACCGTGGCCGCCGAACTCCTGAGCGACACCGAAATCGCGCCGGTCGTGACACTTCTCGACCAGCGCGGTTCGCGCGTGGTGTTCGGCCAGCTCCAGTTCTTCCCGGTGGGCGAGGGCATCGTGTGGGTCCGCCCGCTGTACGTGCGTCCGGACGATCCCGGTTCGAAGCAGGTGTTCGTGCGCCGGGTTCTCGCTTGGTACGACGGCCGCTCGGTGATCGGCGACACCTTGTCGGACGCCATCAACCGACTGTTCCCGAAGGCGAAGGTCGATCTCGGCGAGGTGCTCGACGACGGCTCTGCTCCCGTTGACGACGGTGCTGGTACGGACACCGGCTCGACGACTGGCGGCTCGACGGGTGGCTCGTCCGGTAGTTCGACGGGTGGTTCGACGACACCCTCGACACCGAGTTCGGGGTCGGACGATCCGGTCGTTCTCCTCGAGGAAGCCGAGTCGCTGTTCGACGAAGCCGATGCCGCCTTGCGCGACGGCGATCTCGGTCTCTATCAGCAGAAGGTGGGCGAAGCTCAGAGCCGAATCAAACGGGCCCTCGACCTACTCGGTGCGTGACGAACGAGTCGCGAGGAGTTCGTCAGGCCGAACGGCGCTTGGTCAGCATCTCGACGATCTCGGCCAAGTCTTGGCGAAACGCGATCTCGTACCGCGCCTGCTCGTTGGCGAGGCGCGCCTGATCGCTCTTCACGCCGTCGACCATCTGCGGGAGTGCAGTCAATTCCCCCACGTCGGAAGCCAATTGGCTCGAACGCGCAGAGAGCGTGTCGATGTCGCCCGACAGCTCACCGAGTTGGTGAGTGACCTCGTGACCCACTTGGACGATGCGCGCATCGAGCCCGTTGAGGCGAACGAGGAGCGCCTCGAGTTGTTCGCGGTGCGACGTCTCGCCGTGAACCAGCGCTTGCACCTGATCGCTGATGGCCGCGATCTGCGCGCGCATCGAATCGAGTTCGGCCTGCCTGGCCTTCTTTGAACGTCCGAAGAGTCCCACTGGTATGAAAGGTAGTCGCCGTTCGCACCTCGATCGGGGCTCTACGATTCGTGCATGAAGCGCATCGCGGTCGTGATGGCCATGAGTGCCGAGGCTTCCCCGGTACTCACCGCGCTGTCGGCCGAAGCGGCCACCGGTGTGGCGCCGTTGGTGGTGCGTTGGTTCACGGCCACGCGGCACCGGTCGGAGATTCTCATTGCGTTGAACGGGCGTGACCGCCGATTTGGTGTCGACTCGATCGGAACCGAGCCGGCTGCATTGAGCACGTATGTGGCCATCGATCGATTTCGACCTGATGTGGTGATCTCGGCCGGAACCGCCGGGGGATGGGAACGTGCCGGTGGCGAGATCGGCGATGTGTACGTGAGCGACGGATGCGTGGTTCACCACGATCGGCGAATCGCTCTCGACGGATTCCGCGAGTACGGCATTGGCGCTTATCCGGTCCTGCCCGCCCGACAGATGGCGGCGACACTCGGTTTGAAGACGGGCATCGTCACCACGAGCAATTCCCTCGACGAGAACGACGATGATCGTCAGATGATCGCGGCGTCGGGCGCGGCCGTGAAGGACATGGAAGCCGCTGCTGTCGCGTACGTGTGTGAACAGATGTCGATTCCGTTCGTGGCGCTGAAGGCCATCACGGACCTGGTCGACCATCCGACGGCCACTGCCGATCAGTTCAACGCCAATCTGTCGATGGCGTCGCGTCGACTGAGTGAGAAGTTGCTCGAGGTTCTGGATTGGCTGATTCCGCGCGAGCGCGGAGACATGTCCTGATCACGGCGTTGGAGCCGACCCACCTCGACCCCTAGGCTGATCTGGTCAACGCGGGGTGGAGCAGCCAGGTAGCTCGTCGGGCTCATAACCCGAAGGTCAGGGGTTCAAATCCCCTCCCCGCCACCA
>CAYNKE010000006.1:0-35582 GCA_964397715.1 uncultured Bifidobacterium sp.
TTCGGTGTGAACATGGTGGCGCTGGTCGACGGTGTGCCGCGTCAACTCACTCTGTCGGACGCGATCGATGGCTACTTGCGTCATCAAGTGGAGGTTCTGACTCGCCGCACCGAGTTCCGCCTCGACAAGGCTCAGCGGCGCGCCCACCTGCTCGAAGGCCGCATCAAGGCGCTCAACGTCATCGACAAGATCATCAAGCTCATTCGCGAGAGCGAAGATGCCGGCAGTGCCAAGACTCAGTTGATGGCCAAGCCGTACGAGTTCACCGAAGTGCAGGCGATCGACATTCTCGATATGCAGTTGCGCCAGTTGACTCGACTGTCGCGGATCGACCTCGAGGCCGAGATCGCCGAACTCACACAGCGCATCGCCGACCTCCAGGCCATCCTCGCTGACGACACCAAGTTGCGTACGGTCATCAAGGACGAATTGCTGGCCATCAAAGAAGAGTTCGCCACACCCCGCGTGTGCCCGATCACTCTCGACGCCGGTGAAATGAGCCTCGAAGACCTCGTCGACGACACCGAGCTGGTCATCGTGATGACCGCGGCGCAGTACGTGAAGGCCGTGGCCGCGTCGAACTTCCGTACCCAGGGTCGTGGCGGGAAGGGCGTGACCGGCGCGAAGTTGAAGGCCGACGACATCGTGAAGCACGTCATCTTCACGACTGCTCACGCCTATCTGCTCTTCTTCTCGAATCGCGGCAAGGTGTATCGCCTACGCGCACACGACGTGCCCGAACGCGAGCGCGCCGCCAAAGGCGTTCCTATCGTCAACTTGCTCCCCCTACAGGCGGGCGAGACCATCGAAGCGATCATCGACACCCGGGACTTCGCGGCCGAGCGCTACTTGTTCTTCGCGACTCGCGATGGCGTGGTGAAGAAGACCGCGTTCGACGAGTACGACAACGGTCGCCGCGACGGCCTCATCGCCATCAACCTGCGCCCCGGTGACGAACTGGTGCGGGTGATCGAGACTTCTGGTTCTGACGACATCTTCATGGTGAGTCGATCCGGCATGACGATCCGGTTCTCCGAGGACGAAGTGCGACCGATGGGACGCGCTACCGCAGGCGTGCGCGGCATGAAGTTGCGCTCGGGCGACAAGGTGGTGAGCGTCGACGTGGCGCGTGACGATGCAGCGATCCTCATGATCACCGAGGCGGGATACGGCAAGCGGACCCAACTCGACAAGTTCAATCAGCAGGGCCGCGGCGGCATTGGCGTGCGCGGCATCCTCATCAAGGAGAAGAAGGGGTACGTCGTGTCGGCCTTCATGGTCGGCATCGACGACGAGATCGTGGCGGTCACGTCTGGTGGTGCCACCATTCGGACCGAAGTCCGCAACATTTCGTCGCAGGGTCGAACCGCGACGGGGGTGCGGGTCATGACCGTCGAGGAAGGGCAGACCGTGTCGTCGGTGGCGCTCATCCTCGGCGGCGACGACGAGTGACGGTGGCGCGCGCGGGTTCGGCCCGCCGCGACTCCGGCCAAGTGGGCATTCTGTGTCTGGGCGTCGTGGTCGTGATGGTTGTCGTCACCCAACAGATGGCTCGCCTCGGATCCGTGGTCGTGGACCAGGCTCGTACTCAATCAGTCGCTGACGTCGTAGCGCTGGCCGTGGCATCCGGTGCACCAGTATCCGCTGAGCATCTCGCTCGCTTGAACGGGATGCTGGTGGAATCGGTAGTGGGCGATGAATCGACGGTCGACGTCGTGGTCAGCCATGACGGTGTCGTCGCACGGTCACGGGCGAGCAACATCGACCTTCCCTGATCTTCTACGCTGATCTCGTGGCCACTTCGGACGATCCGCTGTTCATCGTTCCGGCCGTTCAGCCCGACGAGGACGTTCCGGCACCATCGCCAAGCCCGTCGAAAGAGCCGTTGGTTCGCGTCGAGCGCCGCCGTATGCGTCGCACCACGCGCATCGTTCGGCACATCGACCCGTGGAGCGTGTTTCGCGTCGCGCTCGTCGCTCACCTGGTGCTGTACCTGACGCTGCTCCTCACTGGTGTCCTGTTGTGGAACGTGGCGAATGCGACGGGAACCGTCGACAACGTCGAGCGATTCATGGAAAGTTTCGGATGGGAGTCGTTCGACTTCAAAGGTGGCGAGATCTTCCACCAGGCGTGGATCCTCGGTCTCTTTCTCGTCGTGGGATTGACGGGGATCGCCGTCCTTGCCGCGACGACGTTCAATCTGATCACCGACCTGGTGGGGGGTGTTCGTGTGACGTTCCTCGAAGAGGGCGTCGACCCCGCAGCATCGACCTCGTCGGGCGAACCCTGGTGGCGACGGTTGAGGGTCGCGCGGACTCGCCGATAGGGTGCTCACTCGCTGGGGCTATAGCTCAGTTGGTTAGAGCGCATCCCTGATAAGGATGAGGTCACAAGTTCGACTCTTGTTAGCCCCACCAGCGTCGCGACGCCGGACTCCGGTTTGTCGCTAGTTTCAGTCTCGTGAAGATGTTGCGCCGGGCCATGGCTGCTCTCTCGTTCGCCGGAATCATCGCCGCTGCGGTTCGTGTCCGCGGTCGTGGGGGCGTTCCGCCCGAACGGGGCGGCTGGCGCGAATTGTCGCGACCGCGCTCGTGACTCCCTGCGCGGTCGTCGGCCTCGGAGCCGTGGGGTCGAGAGTGGCCCAGCAGCTCACGGCATCGGGTATTCCGATCGTCGTTCATGACCCGTACGTCCTCGGCGACATCGATGGTGTGCCGGATGCACGCCGCGTGTTCTCGGTCGACGAACTCGATCGCGACTCAGTTGGCTCCGTGGTGCTGTGTGGACCACCTCCCCATGGAGCCGTCGCCCGCGATCTGATCGCCCGGGGCTTGAACGTGATCTCCACAACCGACGACCCGGACGACGTGTACTCGATGATCGCCCTCGACGACCTGGCTCGGGAGCAGGGAGTCACCCTGGTGGTCGGTGCGGCGGCCAGCCCGGGAATGTCGGGACTCCTCGTGGCCGAGTTGGCGCGTCGTGTCGACTCAGTGGACGAGATTCATGTCGCGTTCCACGGCACGGGAGGGCCGGCGTGCGCGCGTCAGCATCACCGTGCTCTCGGCGGCGACGCTCTTGGCTGGCACGACGGCGCCTGGATCGAACGACCGGGTGGATCGGGACGCGAGTTGCTGTGGTTTCCCGAACCGATCGGTGGAAAGGACTGCTACCGGGCCGAATTGGCCGACCCGATCGTGCTGCAACGTGCCTTTCCGACGGCACGTCGCATCAGTGCACGCGTGTCGGCCACACGACGCGATCGATTGACGGCGCGCTTACCGATGATGTCGCCCCCTCACGCCGAGGGAGGACTCGGTGGATTGCGGGTCGAGATCCGCGGATCGAAGAACGGTGCCCGTGTCACCGAGGTAGCCGGCATCGCCGAACGCACGGCTGTGGTCGCCGGCGCGGTTGCGGCATCGGTTGCCGATCAGATCGTCGGATCCGCCGCCGGTGTCGCTACCGGTGTCGTCGTGCTCGGCGACGGACACCTCGACGACGACGCCTTGATGACGGCCGTCATCCAGCGAGGGATCTCGGTGTTCGAGTACATCGGTTCGGGTTCGTGACGAATCGCGACCGGATGGGTCGCTGTACATTCGAATCATGAGCCAGACCCGTCGAGACGTACATGACGTTGCCGGCGAACGTCTCCGCGCCATCGATCAGCGCTACTCCACTGGACGGCGCAAACTCGTCCAGATCTTGTCGTCAGCGGTTCATCCTCTGGTCACGACCGAGATCACGGCGCAGGCCCGCGATCTTCCGCAGAGTTCGGTGTACCGCAACTTGTCGGTACTCGAAGAAGCCGGGGTGGTGGTCAAAGTGCTCACTACTGGTGAGCGTGCGGCCTTCGAGCTCGCCGAGGATCTGAAGGGCCATCATCATCACTTGGTCTGCATCGACTGCGGCAAGGTCGTCGACATCGACGTTCCCGACGATGTCGAGCGATTGCTCAGCGACGGGATCTCACCAGCGATCAAGGACGCCGGTTTCACCTTGGTCGGCCATCGTCTCGACCTGATGGGTCGCTGCGATCAGTGTTCGCGATCGAGTCGGGTCGCGAGTTTCTCCACGACTTCGGTCAAGTAATCGACTTTCTGCCGTAGTTCGTCGAGATCGACGAGTTCGCGGACGTCCTGGGTGGTAGCCACGTCGGTGAGCGACACGCGCACGCTGGCGATCTCGCGGGCCAGGAACTCGGTGTCGGCCTGGGTGCGTTCGGCGACCTTGCGATCGAGTTCGGTCTGGGCGCGATCGCGGGCTTCTTGGCGGTTCTGCGCGAGCAGGATCAGCGGAGCGGCGTACGACGCCTGGAGCGACAGGAGCAACGTGAGAAGCACGAGACCGCGACCCCACGGGTCGAACCGCCACGACTCTGGTACGACGACGTTGTACGAGATCCACACCAGGATGACGACCGACTGCCACACGAGGAATCGGGCGGTGCCGAGGGTACGAGCAATCGACTCGGAGAACTGACCGAAGGCGTCGGGATCGTAGTGATACCCGAGGCGACGGCGTTGGCGCGGAACGGCCAGCCGGGCTCGATTCTTCATGGCTCCTCCCTTCGGTGGTGTGGTTCGTTACATGGTCTCTCGTGATGTCAGCCGACGCGGCTGGGCGTGTCCTGCCGACGGCGTTGTCGCCATCCCGTCGGCAGAGTGCGGTCGAGCACGTCGTCGACCGTGATGGCTCCGAGCAGACGTCCGGCTTCGTCGCACACGCCGATGGCCAGCATGTTGTACGACGCCAGACGCTCGGCGACTTCGCGGTCGCTGATGTCGGGGGTGATGGTGGGTTCGGTCTCGAGGCACTTGCCGAGTTCCATGCTGGGTGGCTCGCGCAGGAGACGCTGAAAGTGAACCACACCGAGGTACTTCCCGGTGGGTGGTTTGTACGGCGGGCGACACACGAACACTTGGGCCGCGATCGACACGAGCCATTCGGGGTCGCGGACCTGGGCCAAGGCCTCAGCAACCGTGGCGGTCGGTCCGAGCACGATGATCTCGGGGGTCATGAGTCCACCGGCCGTGCCTTCTTCGTAGGACAGAAGGCGGCGCATCATGTCGGCATCCTCGTCGTCCATGGCCTCGAGGATCTTCGAACGCTGATCGCCGGGTAGTTCGGCGAGAAGGTCGGCCAGGTCGTCCACTTCCATCTCGTCGAGCACTGCGATGAGGCGCTCCATGTCGAGACCTTGGATGAGTCCGACTTGTTCGGCCTCGGGAAGTTCTTCGAGCACGTCGGCGAGACGATCGTCGTCCATGGCGTCGGCGAGTTGACGTCGTTGCGCGACGGGAAGTGAACGCACGACGAGGGCCACGTCGGTGGGGTGCATGTCGTGCAGTCGCGCGGCTTCGGCCGCCATTTCGGTCGTGGCGGCGAACAAGTGGGCCAACTCGGTCCACTCGACGAGTCGATGGCTCGGGCGACGGCGCAGCGCGGTGCGCTTGGCGAGTCGCACTTGGGCGACTTCCCAGCCGCCGGAGCGAGAGTCGTCGCGTGATCGCAACGCCACGTCGGTGACGGTCTCGCCGTTGATGCGGCGATCGATCACGTCGCGACCGAGGAGTCGTTCGCCCTTCTTCTGCTTGAAGGGGTTGAGATCGATGTCCCATGACCGTAGGCGCACACCTTCGTCACCGATCTCGGCGACCTTGCCGGCATTGACGAAGATTCGCCGACGCTGGCTGGTGGCGGTGAACCCCACGACACGGGGGGATGAACCGGACCGGCCTGGAACGACGACGATGTCGTCGACACGACCGATGCCAGCACCGCCGGCGTCGAGGAGCGGCAGGCGCATGATGCGGAACGCATAGATCAGATCGCCAGCCATGGGGGCAGGCTACCGGTGGCCCTCGGACCGAGGGGCGGAGCCCATGGCCGGTTCACTCGTCGTTCACCGTGACGCGATCCGGCGGGCGATCTCTCCGAGGCGCTCGAAACGTTCGGGACTGCGCGAGGCGTTGTAGAGCACGATCCGCTCAGCGACACCTTCGTACTTGTCGACGAGTGCGTCGGCGAGCCCGTCCCACGAGGATTCGGTGGCGAAGGTGGCGATGTGATCGTCGGTGATCTGCTGAGCCATACCTGCGAAGTCTCCGGCCTTCTGCTTCTCCCGAATGCGCGCCGTCGTACCGTCGAACCCGGCCTCGTCCCAGATGAACGCGTAATTGGGCGTACTTCCATAGAAGCTCAAACTTGCGCGCACGATGTCACGATCGGCCGCACGCTCGGCATCGGAATCGCCAACGATGGTCATCACCGGAACGATCACGGCGACGGCGCTCGGATCGCGACCACTCGCGGCGGCTCCGGCCGCGACGCGTGGAATCACGTGACGACGAAGGTAGCCGGGCTCGCCGATCGGGTGGACGTGCACACCATCAGCCACACGCCCGGCCATCTCGAGCATCCAGGGATTCACCGCCGCGACGTCGACCTTCGGATCGGCGCATTCGATGGCCCCGGGACTCCATTGCGGTGTGATGAAGTCGAGGTCGTAGAACTCGCCGTGGTGATCGAGACGCCCTGATCGAAACGCGGTGAAGCAAGCCTTGACCGCGGCGACGTAGTCGGCCAGTCGCGGACCGGGACGATCGAACGCCATGCCGTAACGCCGCACGATGTGCGTCTTCACTTGCGTGCCGAGACCGAGTCGGAAGTTGCCGCGGGTCGATTCCTGGAGTTCCCATGCGGTGGCGGCGGTGACGAATGGACTGCGGGGAAAGGCCACCGCCACGCCCGTCGACAACGACAGACCCGGCGCCGCCTGTGAGGCGACGGCGGCATTGAGATACGCGGTACGACCACCTTCGGTGAAGAGCAGACCGGAGAAGCCGGCTTGCTGAACACGCTGTGCGAAGGGTCCGATCTGCGAAAGGGGTAGTGGAGTTGTCATCACGTCGACGTGCACGAACGGAGAGTACGCCGTGCGCGACGAGTTCAGTGAGGTCGGATCACTCGCCGGCGGTGGAGGGCAATTGTTCGTCGCGCACGCCGGCACCGGGGCGGAACGTCGTGGATCGATCGTCTTGGCCGGTCTGCATCTGCTGCATCATCGTGACCAACTCGGCCGACGCTCGTTCGTCGGCCATGATCTTCTGCATCACCGCGGCGCCCGCGCCGGCCATGAGCGTGGCCTGATTGTCGTTCAGGAACTTCATGGATGCTCGTTGACGCTCGGTGGTGCGGTTGATCTCGGGCACCACGTAGCGAGCCACCATGTCCCACGAGCGACGGGTGTTCTCGCGATTCGCCCAGTCGTGGGCGAATCCGAGCACCACACCGAAGCCTCCGGTGAGCTGCTGAAGATTCCGGATGGCGGCGACGAGATCGTCGGGCGTGCCCACGACCGCCACTCCGCCGCCGACGGTCTGGTCGAGGAGGGCCCACTTGTCGTCGACGTGTTGAGCTCCAGGACGACCGAGAGTCCAGACGTTGTATTCGTTGTGCCAACGCTGCAATCCATCGACCGCTTCGTGACGGGCTTGCTCTCGTGTTTCGGCGATGTGCCAACTCATGAGAATGCGCCAGTTCCGACGATCGACGACCTGCCCGTGCTTGGTGGCTGATTCCTCGGCGAACGACCACTGCGTGGGCAACGCAGCCAGACCCGCGGTGCTGTTCGACGCGATCGACAGAACACCGCACCCGTACTTGCCGGCCATCTGCATACCCGACGGCGAGAGCGTGGACGCCGTGGCGACAGGCATCGAATCCTGAACGGGCAGCAACTGCAACTGTGCATCACGCAACGTGAACCAGTCGCTCTCGTACGTGAAGCGATCCTCGCCGCGCAGCAGGCGGAGGATGACCCCCATCGCCTCGTCCTGACGGTCACGCTGAACGAGCGGGTCGATGCCGAGTGTCCAGGCATCGCTCGGAAGCGCACCCGGCCCGGTGCCGAACATCGCGCGTCCCTTGGTCATGTGATCGAGCTGCACGATGCGCTGCGCCACGTTGAACGGATGGTGGTAGGGAAGCGACACGACTCCGGTCCCGAGTCGGATGTTGCTCGTGCGCTGACCAGCCGCAGCGAGGAACATTTCGGGGGAGGCGATCATTTCCCAACCACTCGAATGGTGCTCACCGCACCAGAACTCTTCGAAGCCCAGATGGTCGAGATGGGCAGCGAACTCGATGTCGCTCTGGAACTGGAGTGTCGGGTTCTCGCCAACCGGATGGTGTGGGGCGAGAAAGGTGCCGAACTCGAGGCGGGCCGGTCGACCACCCGGGAGAGACGTCGGAGTTGCCTTTCCTGACATGAACGAAAGCGTACGCCCGTGTTCGTCGAGTGTCGTCAGTGGAGGTGTTCGACGAGGACCGACGGCTAATGTGGGGATGCCCTTCGGGGACGTAGCTCAGCTGGCTAGAGCACCTGCTTTGCAAGCAGGGGGTCGTGGGTTCGAGTCCCATCGTCTCCACTCGGTACGGTTCGCGCATGGCGACGGCGTACGACATCATCCAGAAGTTCGGCTCGGTCGAGGACGACCAGAAGTACACGAGACTGGTCGAACTCTTCACGGACGACGCGGTGTATTGCGATCCGTTCGCTGGACCACAGCGCGGCAAGGAAGCGATCGCCGAATTCATGGGTGAGATGGAACGCGTCATTCCGAAGATGGGCGTCTACTTCGCCAATTGGGAGACCAAGGCCGACTCGCACGTCGGTTGGTCGCGTTGGGAGATGGTCGTGCCGGTGGCGGGCGTCGAGCATCCGATCAAGGGTCAGAGCCTCTATCGACTTCGCGATGGGCAGGTCTGCTACGCCGCCGACTACGTCGACTCCGGCGCCTACCGTCGAATCCGTCCCGATCGCGCACCTGACCTGGCTTCAGCGGCTGCCGAGGCGAAGGGGACCTCGACGGGAGGACCGGCCGCCGACCTCGTCCGCCGCTTCTGGGAACTCCAGACTTCGGCGCGCTACAGCGAACTCGCGGCGCTGTTCGCCCCTGATTCGGTGTTCACCGATCAGGTCTACGGAGTCTTCGAGGGACACGAAGCGGTGAGCGCGTATCTGCGGCGCATGGAGACCGAGATGCCGGCGGACGGCGTCACGTTCACACTCGACGACTGCGGCGGCGAGGAAACAGTGGCCTGGTCACAGTGGACGTGCCACGTCCCGAACGGATCGTTCCCGGGTTGGACCCTTCACACTCTGCGCGACGGTCTCTTCACCCTCGACTCGGACTACTTCGACGTCGTGATGGCTCGACAACTTCACAAGGACCGCGCGACCAGCTGATGGGTCGAGCGGTCAGCGACCGATGACCACGACGTTGGTTCCCAATCCGGCCCAGCCGTAGACGCGTTTGGCGTCGGTGAAGGCCAGACGGGCACACCCGTCCGACAACGGCCACCCCAGATCGTCGGTCGATTGCACGAGTTGGTTCTGGAGGGCCGGGATGCCATGTGTTCCCACCGCCGATGACGTCCGCTGGTAGCGGACCATGAAGCGTCCCGACGATCCATCGGTCGACCAGAAGCGTTCGCTCTTCGAGTACACGCGAAAGCGTCCGCGCAGTTCGTAACCCGATTCGGTCGGTCGGCGGCGGCCCGACATCAAGAAGGTCGATGACACGCGACCACTCGACTCGACGAGCCACACCTGTTGTGCGGTGATGTCGATCACCATGCGCCGGCCACTTCCCGAATCGGCTGGGAGCGGGAGGAGGCGATTGCCGGTGATCATCGTCATCGTCCCGAGTGATTCGATCAAGGTGTTCTCGCCCGACATCGCCTCGACGATCAAGCGGAGAGTCGAACCTGGTCGTCCGGGGGCACGCAACCAGAGATCGAGCGGGCCGGGAGCATGTGGAACGAGCCCGACCTGAACCACGTCGTCCGCGTTTCGGTAGCGGATGTGATCGGCCCCATCGGGCACGATGGCGCCGACGACGTGGAAGAGGCCGGCATCGGGTTGCGAGTCGTCGGCGAGTCGCGGACGGGACGGCGCCGACGTATCGGGTGGGACCGCCACCACCGGGGTGACAGCCATCAGTGATGCAACGGCCACGACCACACTGATTCGCCAGGCGAAGCGTCTCATCACTGACGACGAGTGTGTCATGACGGCCGACGAGTCAGAGCGAATGCGACCGCGGCGGCGTGGCCGACGTTCAGCGAGTCGACATCGGCGGCAATGGAGATTCTCGCCGAGACGTCGCACGCATCGATCGTGGACCGTTCGAGCCCGTATCCCTCGCTTCCGAGCACGAGAGCCAGCGGTGCATCGTCGGGAATCATCACGGTTGTGACGTCGATGGCGTTTCGATCCGGTGTGAGCGCGACCGAGACGCCGCCCCGGCCCCGAATGGTCGTGACGACGTTGTCGATGGTCGTGCGAACGATCGGGAGGAAGAGAATCTCGCCCATCGACACGCGAACCGTGCGTCGGTAGTAGGGGTCGGCGCAGCGCGGGTCGAGCACCAGGGCGTCGACGTCGAGGGCTCGCGCCGACCTGGCGATGGCGCCGAGGTTCTCGTGATCGTTCAACGCCTCGAGCACCGCGAGTCGATGCCCCCGTCCACTTCGGGCCGGACGTGACAGGACGTCGTCGAGCGACGCGAGGGGCGGGCGCGCGGCCGATGCGATCACACCACGGTGCAGATCGAAACCCGCCACGGCCGAGATCACCGATCGTTCAGCGATGTGGATCGGCGCGACGACGCCGTCGAGCGATTCGCGCATGTCGTCGACCCGGTTGGGGGCGAGAACGATCGACCGAATCGTCAACCCGCTCGACACCAGTCTCCGCACGACTTCGGGTCCTTCGGCGATGAAGAATTGGTCGGTTTCGTGTCGGCGGACGATGTCGCGATCAGTGAGTCCGATGAAATCGGCGAGCCGGGGATCCGTGGGATCGTCGATCGTCGGCCAGTCGTGCACGTGACCATTGTGGTCGGCGAATTGCTCCTGGCCGCGGCGCTCGTGGCATCGTGTCGGTATGGCTTCGCTCGACCGCGTCGTCGTCGTGGGTGCGTCACTCGCCGGACTACGGGCGGCCGAAACTCTCCGTCAAGTCGGATGGTCGGGTGTCTTGACCATCGTCAGCGACGAGAACGAAATGCCGTACGACCGACCGCCGCTCTCGAAGAAGCTGTTGTCGGGTGAGTGGGAGCCCGATCGCATTCGATTGCGCCGCCCTGACGACTTCGCGGGGTTGAACGCGGAGTGGATCCTCGGTGATCGTGCCGTCTCACTCGACACCTCGAATCGTGTGCTGACGCTCGCCTCGGGACGAGCCCTGTCGTTCGATGGAATCGTGATCGCCACGGGCACGTCCGTTCGTCGGCTTCCGGGACAGCCCGACTGGCCCGGTGTGCACACTCTGCGTTCGCTCGCCGATTCACTCGCCCTGAGATCCGAACTCGAGGCCGGACGTCGCGTCGTGGTGATCGGAGCAGGCTTCATCGGACTCGAAGTCGCCGCGACCGCCCGTTCGAAAGGCTGTGACGTCACGGTGCTCGAAGGGGCCGAGGCGCCGATGATGCGCGGTCTCGGCGCCACGATGGGACGACGCGCCGCGTTGGTGCACGCCGACAACGGTGTCGACGTTCGTTGCGGAGTGGGAGTCGACGGCTTCGTCCAGGGAGTCGACGGTCGTGTCGCCGGCGTTCGGCTCATCGGTGGCGAGGTGGTTCCGGCCGAGGTGGTCGTCGTCGGAATCGGCGTCGTCCCCGCGACGCAGTGGCTCGACGGATCGGGCCTCACCGTGCGCGATGGTGTCGTGTGCGACGAGTTCTTGTGTGCCGGACCGATCGGGGTCTTCGCGGCTGGCGACGTCGTCCGCTGGCCTCATCGACTGCTCGATCGCGAAGTTCGGGTGGAGCATTGGACGAACGCGTCCGAACAGGGTGCGGCGGCGGCGAAGAACCTTGTCGCCTCGTTCTCCGGCCACGACCAGGTCGCGTACGCCGAGGTTCCCTTCTTCTGGAGCGACCAGTTCGCGTCGCGCATCCAGTTCCTCGGCCGAGCCGAGCCCGACGACGACGTCGAGGTGGTGGTGGGCGGCCCCGACGATCGCGCATTCGTCGCGCTCTATCACCGAGATGGTCGGTTGACGGCGGCACTCGGCGTGAGCCGACCCAAGCAGGTGATGCCGTTCCGGAAGCTTCTGGCCGAACGGGCGAGTATCGACGAGGCCCGGGCCTTGGTGGCGATGTTCACGCTTTGACGTGATCGTTGCAAACGGAACTTTCTCGTGACAACCGAGAGGCTCTTCGTTACGCTTTCTGGTGCTTCACGTGGGGAGGGAAGATGCCGAGGCTCGATGCCGAACGCGTGGCATTGTGGCGCGCGATGCAGACCGCGACCGAAGTCGTGTCGCGGCTCATCGAGGCCGAGATGGCCGACGAGTTCCAGTTGTCGCTTCCGCAGTTCGATCTGCTGGCAGTCCTCGCCCACAACGACGATCACATGCGCGTCAAGGAATTGGCCGAAGCCCTCTCGGCGGTGCCGTCGAGTCTGTCCCGACGGATCGATGCTCTCGTCGAGCGCGGGTATCTCCAGCGCGAACCATCCCCGACCGCTGACGACAACCGGGCCGTCCTGGTGCGGCTGACCCGCATGGGTCGCCTGGTCTGGCGCGACGCGAACATCCTGTACCGACGGGCGATCCAGAGGGAATTCGCCGCCGAACTCTCGGAGAGCGACGTGGGATCGATGTCGCGGGCTCTGGCCAAGGTCGCCCCGTTTCGGCCGGGAGAACCCTGAGTCGACGGGTGTGCGCGTCGCGTCACGCGCCTGATTCGTCGTTCGCCCGGTACGGCCAGCAGACTGACGGGGTTCAACAGCAGGCAAGGAGAATCCCATGACCACCGCCGTCATCGTCGACGCGATCCGCACCCCCCTCGGCAAGCGCAACGGAAAGTTGAAGGATTGGCACCCCGTCGATCTCGCCGCGGAGACGCTGAATGCGCTCATCAGGAACACCGGCATCGATCCGGCCATCGTCGACGACGTTGTGATGGGTTGCGTCATGCAGGTCGGCGAACAGGCCGCCAACCCGGCGCGTAACGCGGTTCTCGCCGCGGGATGGCCGGAGTCGGTTCCTGGCACCACGATCGATCGTCAGTGCGGATCGTCGCAGCAGGCCGCTCACTTCGCGGCGCAGGGCGTGATGGCCGGCGCGTACGACGTCGTGATCGCCGCCGGCGTCGAAGTCATGACGCGCGTTCCGATGGGTTCGTCGATGGCTGATGGCAAGTTCGGCTTCCCGTTCGGACCCAAGGTGGGCGAGCGCTATCAGCCGCAGGGCGGTCTCGTGCCGCAGGGAATTTCGGCCGAACTCATTGCCGACAAGTGGGGAATCTCGCGTGACGACATGGACCGCTTCGGTGTTCAGTCGCAGGAGCGCGCCGCTCGCGCCACCCGCGAGGGCCGTTTCGAGCGTGAAATCCTTCCGGTGAAGGACGCCGAAGGCAACCTCATGACGGCCGATGAAGGCATTCGCGACACCAGCATGGAGAGTCTCGGCAAGCTCAAGCCGTCGTTCCGCCCCGCCGAAGAGGGCGGTCGCGTGACCGCGGGCAACTCGTCGCAGATCACCGACGGCTCGGCTGCTCTGCTCATCATGAGCGAGGAGAAGGCCAAGGCTCTCGGACTGCGGCCGCGTGCTCGTTTCGTGAACTTCAGCCTCGCGGGCGACGACCCGCGCTTCATGCTCACTGCTCCGATCCCGGCCACGGCCAAGGTTCTCGAGCGCGCCAAGTTGCGTCTCGAAGACATGGACGTCGTCGAAATCAACGAAGCGTTCGCATCGGTCGTGTTGGCGTGGGAGAAGGAGTTCCACCCCGACATGGAGCGCGTGAACCCCAACGGCGGCGCCATCGCCATCGGCCACCCGCTCGGTTGCTCGGGTGCGCGTCTCATGACGACACTCCTGCACGAACTCGAGCGCACCGGTGGTCGCTACGGTCTGCAGACGATGTGCGAAGGCGGCGGCATGGCCAACGCCACCATCATCGAACGCCTCGGCTGAGATGAGTCTCGGCACCGTCGTCTGGGCGATCGGTGCCGTCGTCCTCTTCTTCTTTCTCTGGAGGGTGGGGGTCGGTCTGCTGCGCAGTATGACCGAGCCCCTGCCACCTCCGCCCCCACCCGGAGAGATGCGGCGGATCAGCGTCCGTTATCGGTGCGGTGTGTGCGGGCTCGAGCTGAAGATGACCCTGGCGCAAGAAGAGGATCCCGACCCTCCTCGTCATTGCATGGAGGAGATGGATCCGGTGTCCGTCGACGAAGCCCTCTGATCGAGTTTCTGACCGGGTGAATCGGGTCGGGCCGAGATGGCCGGAAAGTTACATCGATGTGACTATCCCCGGGTTCGTCCACAGACTGTGGAAACCCGAAATAGCACTAAATTCCTGGTGAAACCGTCAGTGGTATTTGGTGGCTGTGTACAGACCACCCAGGATGAACGCCAGTCCCACGAGCAGGTAGTAGTTGCTCCGACCCCCGGGAACTGCGCCCAAGTAATAGAGCAGGATGACCAGGGCGCCCACGACGAAGAGGGCGAACATCAAGATCGGGACCCAGCGCGGGCTTTCCTTCACGTACTGCGGAACCGGAGGGGTGTAGCGCGACGAGGCCGCGACTCCGGACGAATTCTGATCGGGATTCGCGACGCGACCCTCGTTGGGCCGGGTGCCCTTCGGAGTGGTGCGACCGCCGTTCTTGCGCTTGGGAGGTGCCACGGGTCGAAAGTGTAGGGGAGAACCGGCCTGCCACTGGCAGGCTGATCGGGTGACGTCAGCCCGACGACGAGTGGTCGTGATCGACAACTACGACAGCTTCGTCTACAACCTCGTGCATTACGTGGGCGAACTGGGGGCCGAGCCCGAGGTCTACCGCAACGATGCCGTGTCGGTCGACGAGGTCGTGGCGATGAATCCCGACGGGATCTTGTTGTCGCCCGGGCCGGGACGCCCCGAGGATGCCGGAATCTTGTGCGATCTCATCGAGCCCGCGGCTCGACGCGGCATCCCGATCTTCGGCGTGTGCCTCGGGCACCAGGCGATCGGTCATGTATTCGGTGGTCGCGTGATTCGAGCCCCAGAACTGATGCACGGCAAGACGAGCCAGGTCATGCACCGCGACCACGGAGTCTTCGCGGGCCTTCCTTCACCCGTCACCGCGACGCGGTACCACTCGTTGATCATCGAACGAGAGACGCTTCCGGACTGCCTCGAAGTGACGGCCGAGACCGCCGACGGGATGATCATGGGTGTTCGACATCGCGAGTTGCCGGTCGAGGGTGTGCAGTTCCATCCGGAGAGCATCCTGACCGAACACGGTCACGGCATGTTGCGCAACTTCTTGGGTCTGACGACTACGGCGTGACGGTCGTCGTCGGCGCGGTGGTGCTCGACGTCGTCGTGGGAGCGGCGGCCTTGCCGACCACCAGAACGACTTCGCTGCCCACCGGCGCGTCGGTGCCGGCGGCCGGATTCTGTGAGATCACGCGATCGACGTCGCCGGAGTCGGGTGCGACCTCCTGGTATTCGACCCGAATGAGGAAACCCTTGGCCGTGAGTTGAGGCCGGGCCTGCGACTCACGAAGTCCGACGACCGGCGGAACCTTGATGGGAGCGCGTCCGTTCGAGACGTAGACGGTGACCGTCGCACCCTTGGGAGTTTCGGCTCCCGCCACCGGGCTCGTGCGGATGACGTAGCCCACTTCGACGGTGTCGCTCGCCTCGATGATTTCGGTGACGACGAATTCGTAGGGGTCACCCTTCAGGATCGACCTCGCTTCCTCGATCGTCTTTCCGTCGAGCGCCGGGATCGGGTTGGTGCCCTTGCCCTGGCTCACGGTGAGGTCGATCGTGGCGCCACCGAGCACCGACTCGCCCAAGGCTGGCGTGGACGAGATGATCGTGTCGGCTTCGACGAGCGGGTCGGTCACGTACGTGATGTTGCCGATCGTGAGCCCGAGATTGAGCAACGCGGTCCGCGCCTGATCGATGGTGAGACCAGCGAGGTTCGGCACCGCGATCGGCGTGTTTGACGGGTTGTAGACGATGCGAATGGAAGCACCATCGTCGACCAACTCCCCGGCCGGAGGATCCTGTGACCAGACGATGTTGGCGGCGACTCCCGGATTCTCCTCGGCGATCGGCACGACCGTGAGACCGAGGTTGTCGAGTGCGGCCGCCGCATCTTCGAGAGACAGACCCGTGACGTTCGGAACCGAAATCGACGGAGTGGACGCCGAGTCCTTGGAGAGAACGAGCAGCGCGGTGACGAGTCCGGCCAGGACGACCAAGGCTGCGACGACCGATGCGACGATGACGCTCGTGCGACGGCGTGGTTCGTCCGGTGCCATCAGCGATCCGGACGAGTCGTACCCCGGTGGCTGATCGCTGATCATGATCTTCGTCCGCGGTGCGTCGGCACGTGGAGTGGATGTCGTGGGTGCCGACACGACTGGTTGATTCGGCACCGTGGGAGGGGGTTCGGGCGTATCGCGCTTGTTGATGATCGCGGCCAAGGCCTGTACGGGAAGCCCGTCGCGGAATCGACGCAAGTCATCGCGCACCGCCTCGGCCGTGGGGTAGCGGCGCGACGGATCCTTGGTGAGGAGTCGGGCGACGATCGCTTCGAAAGCACGAGGAACGTCGGGTGCGAACTGGTTGAGCGGCGTCGGCTGATCGTGCACTTGCTTGTACGCGATCGCGACGGTGTTCTCACCCGTGAAGGGCACGCGACCCGCGACCATCTCGTAGAGAACGATGCCGAGCGAGTACAGGTCGCTGCGCGGATCGGGCTGGCCACCTTGGGCCTGCTCGGGAGAGAAGTAGGCGGCGGTTCCCATCACCGCACCGTGTTGTGTGAGACCAGTGTCGGCGGCGCTACCGAGCGCGCGGGCGATTCCGAAGTCGGCCACCTTCAGTTGACCAGTACTTCCGATGAGGATGTTTCCAGGCTTGATGTCGCGGTGCACGACGTTGTTTCGATGGGCGAACGAGAGCGCCGCCGCGACTTCGATACCCACTTCGGCTGCCTTCATGGCCGAGATGGCACCGACGTCACGCAGAGCGTCGGCGAGAGTTCGACCCGGCACGTACTCCATGGCCATGAAGTAGGTGTTGTTGCTTCGGCCCCAGTCGTAGACGCTCACGATGTTCGGGTGGTTGAGGTTGGCCGCCGACTGGGCCTCTCGGCGGAAGCGCTCGACGAACGACGGATCGGTCGCGTACTCCGGGAACAGGACCTTGATCGCGACGAGCCGGTCGAGCAGGACGTCGCGAGCCAAGTAGACATCGGCCATTCCACCGCGACCGATGCGCTGCTGCATCTCGTAGCGGTCGTTCAGAATGACGCTGCCGTGGTCGGACATAACTGTGGAGAGGCTATCGGTGCGTGATCAGCGGGTCAGGGCAACATCCATGACGGCCTTGGCCACCGGACCCGCGAGTCGACCGCCGGTCCCTTCGCTGATTTCGTCGGTGGTTCCCTTCAACATCACCGCGATGGCGTAGCGCGGTGCGTCGGCGGGCGCGAAACCGATGATCCATGCGTGCGAACGTTCGGGTTCACCCGGTCCGTTCAGCTGTGCGGTTCCGGTCTTGGCGGCCGCTTGGATCCCGTTGGCCAGTTGGAAGCAGCACGATGCGGTTCCGTTGCGCACCACCTCGGTCATCAGACCCGTCAGGATGCGCGAAGTCTCGAGCGACATTGTCTGCTTCCAGACGGACGGACGCGTGCGGTCGAGGAGTCGCCCGTCGTGATCGCGCGTCGAGTCGATGACGTAGGGCTTCATCATGGCGCCACCGTTGGCGACTGCGGCCGCGACGAGAGCCATGTGCAGCGGGACCATCTGCGTGTTGCCTTGGCCGAACCCGCCGATGGCGAGGAGTGGAAGGTTCTGCTCGAAGTAGTCGGTGTTGCCGAAGATGCTCGCTGCCGAACGAGGAAGATCGAACGGAAGTGACTCGCCGATACCGAACCGCTGACTCGCCGCGACCATTGTCTCGGGGCCGAGAGCGAGAGCCGTGCGAGCGAAGGGAGTGTTGCACGATCGGCGGAACACCTCGGTGAGATCGCCGCCGCAGACTTTGCTCTTGTAGTTGGTGATCGGATCGGATGTCTGTGGCGGGAGGAACTCCGACTCCTCGGCGAACACGGTGTCGAGTCCGAGCGCTCCGGCGTCGAGTGCAGCCGCGGTCGTGATGACCTTGAACGTGGAGCCGGGCATGTAGCGCTGTTGGTACGCGTTGGCGAGCAGGGGGTCTCCAGGAACGTCGTTCAGATACTCGAGAATCGAGCCGGCGAGTTCGTCGTCGTCAGTCGTGAGGAGATTCGGGTCGAACGACGGCCAACTCCAGAGTGCCTTGACCGCTCCGGTGCGGACGTCGACGACGACCACCGACCCTTCGCGATCACCCAAGGCCTTGCGGGCCGCGGATTGGATCTTGGAGTCGATGGTGGTGACGACCGATCCAGTGGTGTCGCCACCGTCGAAGAGCGCGGCGAGACCGTTCACCTGCTGTTCGGCGGTTCGGCCGGCCAGCACGTCGTTCTCGACTCGCTCGACTTGAGTGGCCCCGTAGGCGAAGGTGTAGTAGCCGGTGATCTGCGCGAAGAGCTCGCCTTTCGGATACACCCGGCGCCACGGGTGCTCGCTGCCGGGTTCGGTTCGCTCCGATTCGGCGATCACGACTCCATCGATGGTGCTGATGGCCCCGCGTGGATCGTTGAACGTGCGCACCGTCTCGCGCGTGTTGCGCGCGTCGGCGTCGAGGCTCGACTTCTTTCCAACCTGCAGAACGTTCAACTGCACGAAGAGGATCATGTAGAGGAGCAACAGCGCGACTGCGAGTTTGCGGATGCGCTGGTTCATGACTCGGCCTCACCAGGAATGCGACCAGCGCGACGCGCCTGCCATCGCTCGCGGATCGTGGGTCGATCGGGGATCTCGCCGAGTCGACGCGCCGAGGCATCACTCGTGCGGATGAGCAAAGCGAGGATCGCGTAGTTGGCGACCAGGCTCGACCCGCCGTAACTGACGAAGGGCAGCGTGATGCCGGTGAGCGGAACCACGCGGATGACTCCTCCGATGATGATGAACGCTTGCACTCCGAGAATCGTGGTCAATCCGGTCGCGAGCAACTTCTCGAACGGACGTTGCGTGCGCAACGCCGTGCGAAGTCCGGCGCCGATCACCAACACGAACGCGAGCAGAATGGCCGTCGCGCCGAACAGGCCCAATTCCTCGCCGATCGCGGCGAAGATGAAGTCGTTCTTGGCTTCGGGAATACGGGTCGGATCGCCGAGCCCGAGACCGGTTCCGGCGGTACCGCCACTCCCCAGGGCGAACATCGCTTGTGCGAGCTGGTATCCCTTGCCGCTGTAGCGACTCCACGGATCGAGCCATATGGCCACGCGGGTCTGGACGTGATCGAACACGTGGTACGCGGCGAAACATGCACCGGCGAAGAGCCCGAATCCGATGGCGAGATACCCCGCGCGCTCGGTGGCGACCCAGACCATCACGACGAACAACGTGAAGAACAGCAGGCTCGATCCGAGATCGCGCTGGCCGACCATGACGAGAACGGAGAAAGCCCAGGCGCCGACGAGAGGAAGGAGGTCGCGGGGCTCGGGCACGGTGAATCGTCTCCACTGGCGAGTTCCGCGCGCGATCAGGCTTCCCCGCTCCGACAGGTAGCCGGCGAAGAAGAGGGCGAGGGCCAGTTTGGCGAACTCACCGGGCTGGAAGTTGATGGGACCGATGTTCACCCAGATCCGCGCGCCGCCCGAACTGAATCCGATGCCCGGCACCATCGGAAGGAGGAGCAGAATCGCCGCCGCGCCGAAGAAGTACCACTGGTATCGAGCGAGATCGTTGACGCGTTCGACGAAGACGAGAACGACCACGAACACCGCGATCGCGATGAAGGTCCAGGTCGTCTGGAGGCCAGCGAGTCGTTCGGACAATCGCGCGATCATCACGTAGCCGATTCCGTTCAGCAGAACGGCGAGCGGAAGAAGCGTGGAGTCCGCTCCGCTCGCGAGTCGGCGCACGGCGACATGTGCGGCGATCAGGATGGCGAGAAGGACTCCGAGGAAGGGAAGGATTCGCGGTGGGATGACCGAGTTCTTGCCGAGGGAAGCCAAGGTGTACGCGCCAGCGGTGATCACGCCGGCCGCGATCACCAGCCAGAGTTCGGTCGACCGCCGTCGGTTGGCGATGGAGAAGTCGGGTGCCGTCACTGCGAGACGATGGCGCTGACGACGACCGCCACCGTGATGGCCGCTGCCGCGAGAGACAGGCCCCAAGCGGCCACTCCGAACCAGATCGAGCCGCGGGAGCGACTCGGAGTCTCCATGATCGGTGCCGCGAGCGGCGGAAGTTCGGTGACGACGGGTGTGTTGTCGATGCTTTCGTTCAACGCGACATCGACCACCAGGACTGTCGTGTTGTCGCGACCACCATTGTTGTTGGCCAACTCCACGAGTCGGTCGGCGAGATCCTGTGGTCCGATCGACGAACGAACCTGCATCTCGATGGCGTCATCATCGGCTTCGTCGACGAGGCCGTCACTGCAGATGATGAAGCGGTCGCCGTCCTCGATCTCGATCTCGAACGTGTCGACATCGACATCGACATCGATGCCCATCGCGCGCAGAACGATGTTTCGCTGGTGGTGAACGCGGGCCTCGGCACGGGTGATCGCTCCACGATCGACGAGGGACTGGACGTGCGAGTGATCCTTCGTGATCTGACGGAGTTCACCGTGGCGCCACAGATAGGTGCGCGAGTCTCCGACGTTGGCCACCACGGCCTTGTGATCGAACGGATTGGACACGGCGAGCCCGGTGAGAGTGGTGCCCATCCCGGCCTTGGCCGAATCGAGGATCGAGGCGGCGTGAATCGCCGCGTTCGCGTGACGAACGGCGGCCGCGATGTCATCGGCGGTGAGGGCGATGTTGCCGGCCTCGGCGAGGATCTCGCGAAGAGTGGTGACCGCGATGTCGCTGGCGACCTCGCCCGCGCTGTGTCCACCCATTCCGTCGGCCACGAAGTACAGACCGTTGGCGCAGAGGAACGAATCCTCGTTGGACGCGCGAACGCGACCGACATGAGTGGCGGCTCCCGCCACCACCCGAATCATCGTTCGGCCTCCACGACGAGCGATCCCATCTGGACTCGGTCGCCTGGCCGGAGCACCACCGCACCGTCGATGCGTGTGCCATTGACGAGCGTGCCGTTGGTCGAGCCGAGATCTTCGACGAGTGCGGTGCCGTTGGCGATCCAGACACGCGCGTGCACGTTGCTCAGGAACGAATCGTCGACGACGGAGAGATCGGCATTGTCGGATCGACCGACGACGAGAGGCTCGGAACCGATCTCGATCTGGTGGCCCTTGTGACGTTTCGGTGCGACGACCCGCAACTCGGTCACCCGCTGACGACGTGGCACCTTGGCGGTTCCATCGATCGGCACCGCGGGTACGGGCCCCGTGGAGCGCGACACCGCCGGAATCCGGACTTCCGACCACACGGCCCAGACCACGCGAGCGAAGAACAAGTAGAGCGCGGCGAGGAGGACGAACCGGAGCAGTCCGAGTAATTGGTCGGTCATCGTGAGGTGACTTCGAACCTGATGTCGTGGCTGCCGAGACCGATGATGTCGCCGTCACGGAGGGCGCGTTCGAGAGTGACGGCGATGCCGTTGACTCGGGTTCCGTTGGTCGATCCGAGGTCGGACACGGCGTACGAGCCATTCACGACTTTGACTTCGGCGTGTCGCCGGCTGACGTTGGGATCGTCGATCACGATGTCGCACTCGGGGGAGCGGCCGATCACGACCGATGCCTCACCGAGTGGGTACGACTGACCGCCCGAGACGATCAATGCGCTGGCCGTGATCGGACTCTCGGCGCGCCGTACTTTCGAGTCGATTTCGACCCGACCCGACTTCACTTTGTCGTCGGCCACCAGCGAGACCGTGATGGGACCTTTCAGGTGGTAGCCCTCGGAGCGGGCGTATTCCTTGGCCGCTTCGTTCAGTTCGATCTCGAGAGCGGCCTGGAACTCTTCGAGTTGGTCGAGGTCGCGGGGATGAAGGCGGAACACGAAGTAGTTGGGGGCCACGCGTCGGCTCTTGGAGTCGACTGATCGCTTGTCGTCGATCTCTCGGACGAGGTGGCGGCCGAGGTCGATAGGGCGCACGTTGGTGCGGTTACCTCGATTGAAGATTCCTGCGGCCATCATCCACCTCCTTCGCCGTGATGACAGGCGGGGAAAATCGTACCGGTGCAGGGTGGACGCACCGTGTCGCCCGGGTGGTCACTCCCTCTCGGGGCGGTAGCGTTCGAGACCTGTTACTCGGGCGAGTGGCGGAATGGCAGACGCGCTGGCTTCAGGTGCCAGTGTTCGCAAGGACGTGGGGGTTCAAGTCCCCCCTCGCCCACTAGAAGACGGGTGTCTTCGTGGCCCCAGCGACGAATCGACTATCGAAATCGTCGAGTCAGAATGCTCGGCCCTCGGTTCGACTCGGGAAGCGTTCTGTCGCTGTCCACGTCGATTCGAGATCGACGATCCCGGCATCTGAACCGAGACCGGTCGCTACGAGAGACGCTGCCAGCACTCCGAGGTGGGCAGCAGTTACGGGATCGAGCCCCAGGGTCAAGCCTCGGATGTAACCAGCTGTGAGCGCGTCACCACAGCCAGTTGTGTCGACGACCTCGACATGACGACCTGGAATGTGGGTGTGCCCTTCGAGGTCGACGACGAGGCATCCATCGGAGCCGAGAGAAACCACAACTCGCCTGACACCCGCAGAAAGAGCTCGGTGGGACGCAACGAGAGGGTCGTTGCAGTCGAACAAGTCCATCAACTGCTCCTCGTTGGGCACGAAATGGTCGACGAGCGGGAGGAGAGCCAGAAGATCCTCTCGTCGGGAGGACGGGTTGGCGCTGAGGAGGTCCATGACTGTCGTGGTTTTGGAGTCACGAGCCCATCGCAGTACCTCGGCTGCTCCATCCGGGCAGAACGCCCCCATGCGATCCGGTCCTCCAAGGAGGAGGATGTCCGCGGCCTCGACCGTCGGCCGATTCACGTCGGAAACTTGAAGGTGAGCATTTGCCCCGATGACGTGGAAAGCGGGGCGATCACCGTTCGGCTTGATGGGGAGGATCGTGGATGAGGTCTGAGCGATCGAGGTTCGGGAAACTCGGGCTTCCACGCCGTGACGCGTGAGCAGAGCCAGCAGGAAGTCGCCTACCTCGTCGGTGCCGATGCTTCCGAAGGTGATGACGGATGCACCCAACTTGGCGAGATCGACGGCTGTTCCTGCGGCTGTCCCAGCAGCTGACAGTCGAATTTCCTCGATTCGGGCGCCACCCTGTCCCGGCGGGATCTCACTAATCGGACGACCGTGGATATCGAGAATATGGACTCCCACGCAGACGACAACTGGTCTGGTCATCGTTGACTTCCGTAGCGAAGCCGTGCGGATTGGTCGCGGACGAGTCTGAGTTCATCTTCCGAAAGGATCCGAGGCTCACCAATTTGAAGTGCGTTCCAGAACAGCGTGCACAACCACTCGAGTAGCCGTGCACGGTCGTAGGCCTGCTCGAGGGTCGAGCCGATAGCGATCGTGCCGTGATTCTGCATGATCGCCGCGCTGCGTCCGTCAAGAGCCACGGCAATATTTTTCGCGAGTTCAGGAGTTCCGAAAGTGGCATACGGTGCAACCCGGATCGGACCCCCGAGACCGTTGATCGTGTAATGGACCGCTGGCAGTTCCGTGTGAGTCAGCGATACAGCAGTTGCTATTGAAGAGTGGGTGTGCACCACCGCCGAGGCGTCGGTGTGTCGGTACACCGTGAGATGCATCGGAAGTTCGGACGAGGGCTGTAAGTCGCCCTCAAGCGTACGACCGTCTAGATCGACAAGGCAGATGTCGGAGGCGAGCATACGCTCCGGCGGTCGACCGCTTGGCGTGATGAGCACACCGTCACTCGTACGGATACTCAGGTTCCCCGAAGTTCCGGGGCTGAGACCTTCTGTTGAGGCACGACGGGCGAGTAGGACGATCGCGTCTCGCTCGACCGCATTCCTCATGGTCAATCAGCTCCGAAAGTCGCCCGCACTCGTGAGAATGCTTCATCGGTGGCCCGTAGAGCCAGATCGATGTCGTCGTCGGTGTGGGCTGCGCAAGTGAACCAGTTGTGCCATGGATGAAGGTACGCGCCCCGTTGGGCCGCTACTCCTGACCAAAGATTGGCGCGCTCGAACTCGCGGTCAGCCGCAAAGGTGAGTAACGGCATTGTGACTGGCCCGGTCTGGTTGATTGACAACCCGTAGCTGCGGGCCTGATGGTCAAGACCATCTCTCAATCGTTGACCCGCTCGCTGCATAGCCCCAAGACCGTCCTCGCGACCCAGCGCTTCGATCGTGGCGACTCCGGCGGCCATCGAGACCGCCGAGAACCAGAACGAACCGGTCACATAAATGGACGACGCGGCATCCTTGAACCGATCGTTACCCAGCACCGACGCGAGCGGATATCCGTTCGCGATGGCCTTACTCCAGGCGCTGAGATCTGGCTTGACTCCGATCGGCTCCCACGACCCTCCGTAGGCGAGACGAAATCCGCAGCGCACGTCATCGAGGATCAACGCCGCACCAGTGTCATTGCATACTCGGCGGAGCATCCTTGCCCATTCGGGGTCGACCATTTCCTGGTCGAAACGCGCGTCGTGTTTGAAGGGCGACACAACGATCGCGGCGAGATCATCACCGTGCTCTTCTATCGCTACCCTGACCGACTCGTAGTCGTTGAATGTGTAGTGAACGAGGTGGGCGCGATCTTCGGGAAGGACCCCTGTCGGATTCGGCGTACACCATGGAGCGGCCCCGTGATACGCACCTCGTGCCGTCATCACTTTGCGCTTTCCGGTGCCGGCACGGGCGATCGTCACACACATCGTCGTCGCATCGGTGCCGTTCTTGGCCAGCATTGCCCAATCGGCATGATCGACACGATCGACGAATAGCTCGCACAGCTCGATCATCACCGGAGAAGGACCGTTTTGGCAGTCGGCCAACTTCATTTGGCGGTTGACTGCGTTCTCGACGTCGGGATGGTGGTGTCCGAGAACGATGGGTCCGTAGCTACACATCAAGTCGATGTACTCGTTGCCGTCTGTGTCCCAGATTCGGCCGCCCTCTCCGCGAACGAGAAACTGCGGAAAACCTTCGGGCAGTGTGCGAGCGCTCTGATGGCCATACATCCCGTTGGGAATTACCGCCCGGGCACGTTGGCGAAGTTCCTGATCATTGCTGAGGGAATGGCTGGTGGTCGTCACTTGGTGGATCCTTCCAATGCTTCGAGAACGACGGATTCGATGCCCGCGGCATCGAGGCGATAGTGGGCGTAGAGGGCGGCCGGAGGTCCGATCAGCACGTGTTCGTCCGGAACCCCGTGGCGCGTGAAGTTGATCGCCAGTCGGTTGTCGGCGAGCACTTCGGCAACCGCGCTTCCGAGGCCACCTGTTCGATTGGCTTCTTCGACAGTGACGACAGCGCTGCACTCCTGAGCGGCAGCAAGAACCTCACCAACGTCGAGCGGTTTGACGGTGTGCATATCGATGACTCTTGTGCTCATTCCTCGCTCGGCCAGATTCACCGCTGCACGGAGTGACGGGTGAACCTCGCTGCCGGTGGCGATGATTGCGACGTCGGTGCCCTCACGAAGGCGGATTGCTCGACCGAACTCGATGTTGGGCACATCGTCGTACACCTCGGGATCGCGGCCACGCCCCAATCGCAAGTACATCGCCCCCGGGTGGTCGACGGATGCCCGCAGGACGCCTCGGAGATGGTTTGCATCGCTCACACAAACGACGGTGAGGTCGGCGATCGTTCTCATCATCCCGATGTCCTCGAGTGAATGGTGGCTCGTGCCGTAGAAGCCCATTGACATTCCTGAGTGGTGCCCGACCACTCGGACCGGTACACCGGGGTATGCGCAGTCGGTTCGGATCTGCTCGGCACCGAGGAGCGCACAGAATGATGCGAAGGTGGCGGCATATGCCACATGGCCACAGGCGGCCATTCCAGCCGCAACGGTGATCATGTTTTTTTCCGCGATCCCCACATTGATGAAGCGGTCGGGATGACGCGCCGCGAAGTCGACCGCACGGTTGGCGCGAGCGAGATCGGCAGTGAGGACGACGATTCGCTCGTCGTGGTCCGCGAGATCTGCCAGCTCCTGCCCGAAGACGAACGCGGGCACCGAGGCCGCGGAAGTCCCTTGGGACGAACGCGAGTCGGAGAGCTTGGTGGCTCCGTCGGCCGTTCCCCGGAAGACTTCGCTTGTCTCCTGAGCGGCCTCGCTACTCACGGCAGTGACGGTTCTTGGTGTCGAAGTCTGGCTCATCGCGAAATCTCCGGATCAGCAGGGCTGGCTAGGAGCTCCGCGATGACGGCGTCGTAGTCAGCACCTGCAAGATTTCCCACGTGCCAATCAAGGCTGAGCTCCATCATCTTGACACCTTTGCCCTTGATGGTGTCGCAGATGATCGCCTGGGGTCGCCCATGATGTGCGTCGGGCAGAGCGGCGAAAGTGTCGAGAAGAGCATCAAGATCGTGGCCGTCGATGCGGTGGGTGTCCCACCCGAAGGACGTGAAGCGGTCCTCAAGAGGTTCGACCGACATCACGTCATCGGTGAAACCATCGATACAGAGTCGATTTCGATCGACGATCGCGATCAGATTGCCGAGTCGGTAATGTCCGGCAGACATCGCTGCCTCCCAGATCTGACCCTCGGCGAGTTCGCCGTCACCGAGCAAGCAGTAAGTACGGTAGGACTTCTTCTTGATTCGTCCAGACACAGCCATTCCCACCGCGATTGAAAGACCGTGCCCGAGGGAGCCGCTACTGAAGTCGGCACCTGGGACCTTCCGGAAGTCGGGATGATCGCCGAACGGACTGCCAAGGCGGGTGAAGTCATCGAGAAGGCTCGGTGAAAAGTATCCGAGATCGCCGAGGATCGGGTACCAGCCGATCGCGGCATGGCCCTTGCTCATGACGAAGCGATCCCGATCAACCCAACGCGGCTCGTTGGGGCGCACTTTCATCTGCGAGTAGCAGAGAGTCACCAAAATTTCCGCGCAAGAGAAAGTTGCCGAGTAGTGACCGGCACCGGCAATGCGAGCCAGGCGCACGGTTTCGAGTCGGACGAAGCGAGCTCGATCAGCGAGGTGCCGAACCAAAGCTGCCCGATCCTGTGCATGGTCGCGTGACGCTATTTCATCGGTTGCAGTCATTGTGAGCCTCCTGTTGTCGATTGCCGCTGGCTGATGATGACGTTGGTGACCTCGGGGTAGTGACATGCCACGAGATGGCCGATTCCCGGGTCGACGAGTTGTGGTGTTTCGATCGAGCAACGCTCGGTCGCCTTCCAGCATCTGGTCCGGAAGCGACAACCCGAGGGTGGGTCGATCGGACTGGGTGGGTCTCCAGGGAGGACCGTGCGTCGCCGAGTTCGCTCGATTCGTGGATCCGGAATTGGAGCGGCCGCAAGAAGAGCCTGGGTGTAAGGGTGGGCCGACTGTTCGTACACCTGGGCGTTGGTGCCGCTTTCCACGATGGTTCCGAGGTACATCACAGCGACCTTGTCGCTCAGATGACGCACCACCGACAAGTCGTGGGCGATGAAGAGATAAGCCAAACCGAATTGATCACGAAGGCGTTCGAGGAGGTGAATGATTTCAGCTTGGATGCTTACGTCCAGGGCCGACACCGGTTCGTCGAGGGCCACCATCTGTGGTTGAAGCACCAAAGCGCGGACGATCCCGATTCGCTGGCGTTGTCCGCCACTGAACTGATGTGGGTAGCGGTCGAGGTCACTAGCCCGCAGTTGAACGAGTGTGAGGAGCTCCTTGATCCGGTCGTGACCCTCCGATGGATCGACTCCGTGGATGTCGAGGGGTTCGGACAAGATTTGTCCGATCGTCATACGTGGGTTGAGAGAAGCTTGGGGATCCTGGAACACCATTTGGAAGCGGCGACGTGCGCGACGCAATTCATCGCCGCCGAGATTGGTGAGATCAATTCCCTCGAACTCGATCGAGCCACTGGTCGGATCGAGAATTCGTACGACGCATCGCGCCGTGGTGCTCTTTCCGCACCCTGATTCGCCAACCAAGCTCAGCGTCTCGCCACGGGATAGGTCGAAGCTCACTCCCGAGACGGCCTGGACGGTTCCTCTTCCGCGTGCCCCGCGGACGGGGAACGTCTTGACAAGGTCTCGTACCTGCAGAAGTGCGGAGGGTTGCCCCACTTCCACTCGCGGTGAACTCATGTCGGCCTGCCCCTTCACGGGGTGACCCCAGTGATTCGGATGAGCGCATCGGGTGCCCGATGGCACGCGACCGCCGTCGCTCCGAGGTCGCGAAGAACGGGCTCGGCCTGCGAGCAATCGGAATTAGCGGCCAGACAGCGTGGCGCGAATGAGCAACCAGTGGGCAGGTTGTCGAGTTGCGGTGGAGCACCACCGATCGGCTGGAGATCGGCGTCACGACGATCGAGGCGAGGGAGACAACGTAGAAGGCCAGCTGTATACGGATGCTGGTGCTCGTGGAAGATTTCGTCAACGGCACCATGTTCGACGACTCTTCCCGCGTACATCACATTGACGCTGTCGGCAATTCCGGCAACAACACCCAAGTCGTGGGTGATGATCACCATGGACGCGTTGGTCCGGCCGCGGAGCTCCGAGAGGACCTGAAGAATCTGCGCCTGAATGGTCACGTCGAGAGCGGTAGTCGGCTCATCGGCGATGATCAGCTCGGGTTCGTTCGCCAGGGCCATTGCGATCATGACACGCTGACGCATTCCACCCGACAGTTCATGCGGGTAGGCATCGATTCGCTGTGAAGGGTTCGGAATGGCGACCATCTCCAACAGCTCGTGCACCCGCGCCCGGACTTGTTTTGGCCGAAGAGTTGTTTGGTGCACCTCGATCGACTCGGCGAGCTGGTGACCGACAGTGAGCACGGGATTGAGCGATGTCATCGGATCCTGGAAGACCATCCCGATTCGTCCACCGCGCAATGCTCGAAGTGAGTTCCCGGTGAGGCCAAGAATTTCGCGGCCGTGGAAGGTAGCCGACCCGGAGACTCTGGCGTTAGGAGCGAGGAGGCCGAGGAGTGCGAGCATCGACACGCTCTTGCCCGACCCTGACTCTCCGACCACCCCGACGACTTCGCCTTGCTGGACGTCGAGATCGACGCCACGAACAGCTCGGACTGTGCCCCCGCGAACGGCGAAGTCAACTGTCAGACCTCGGATACTCAGCAGAGGCTCCGTCATCGGGCTGCCGCCTTCACGTCCAGAGCGTCGCGGAGTCCGTCTCCCAGAAAGTTGAAGCCAAGCACCACCGTCACCATTGCGAGACCAGGTGCGAGAGCGATCCACCATTGATAGAAGTTTTTTGCGCCTTCGGTGATCATCGCTCCCCATTCGGGTGCGGGTGGAAGGGCCCCGAGCCCGAGGAAGCTGAGCGAAGCGGTGAGAAGAACCACTTGCCCGAGGTCCATGGTGGCGTTCACGAGGACACCCGTGAATGACAGTGGCAGAACGTGCCGTCGGAGTATGCGACCGCGAGTCGCACCGATACTGACCGCCGCTTCTACGTGCTCGCGATGCTTCACGGCCATTACTTGTGATCGAAGGAGACGCGCGTAGATCGGCCACCAGACAACCACCATGGCGATGAATCCGTTGCGGAGGCCAGGTCCCAACGCTGCGGCGACAGCCATCGCCAACAAGATCGCCGGGAAGGCCATCGTGATGTCGGCGATTCGCATGACGACCTTGTCGGTTCGACTGCCGAAATATCCGGCGAGTGCCCCGAGTGTCGCGCCAATGAGAAGTGCCGAGGCAATGACAGCGATTGAAATGGGGAGTGATTGCCGAGAGCCGTATAGGACTCTTGTGAATACATCGCGCCCAAGGGCGTCGGTGCCGAACCAATGGTCGCCACTCGGTGAAGAGAGTCGGTCTCCTACTGTCTCGTACGGGTCGTAAGGGGCCCACAGGTGAATTGTCGTGATCACGATGAGCCAGAGGAGGATCATGATGGTGCCGAATGCGATCCCTGGGTTCTTGAAGACTCGGGTGACACGACGGAGTCGACCTGGGCCGTGGGACGGCGAGATCTCGGTCGGGGGAGGTGCCTGGGTCACGAGAGTCGAACCTTCGGATCGGCGAATGCGTAGAGAACATCCGTGATGAGATTGGCCAATAGGAAGACAACACCGCCGAAGAGACAGACGCCGTTGATAGCCGGGTAATCGAGGTTTCTCGTCGCGGCAACCGCATAGCTGCCGATGCCGTTCCATTCGAAGATCGTTTCCGTGAGAACCGCTCCCGTGAGAAGCGATGCGAAAGAGAAGCCCAGAATGGTGAGGACCGGAAGCATGGCGTTTCGAAGAACATGCGTACGCATGACGATCCTCTCCTTCAGCCCCTTCGCTCGAGCAGTTCGAACGTAATCAGAGTGAAGTTCGTCGAGCATCGAAGCCCGGACGAGTCGAGAAACCGAGCCCATGATCGCCCATCCCAGGACAAAGGCCGGGAGAAGGAGTCGGCTCAGGCACTGCCAGAAGAGTGACCAGTTGCCATCGATCACGGCGTCGATCGTGTAGATACCTGTCGTGTGGGGAGGAGGGTCGACGCGAGACGGCAGTCTGCCAGGTCCCGGCAGCCAGCCAAGACGGGCGTACAGAAGGAAAAGGAGCGCGAGTCCGGTCCAGAAAACCGGAAGTGAGGATCCAACCAGCGCGAAGAGACGTGCGCCGTGATCGGCAGGTCGATCCTTGCGACTAGCTGAGAACACACCGAGAGCCACTCCACCGAGGCCACCGATGATCATTGCGGAGACTGCCAGTTCGAGCGTCGCAGGAATTCTCTCGGCCAAGTCGGAAACGACGCTGTTCTTAGTTCGGAAGGAGTTACCCAGATCCCCATGGACGAGGTTCTTGATGTAGATCCAGTATTGCTCAGGCAGGCTCTTGTCCAGGCCCCACCGTGCTTCGGCCGCTGCGACGACCTCTTCGTTGTTCGACGCCCGCTCACCAACGATTGATGTCAGTGGATCGGCTGGGATCAGTCGGGAAATGATGAAGGCTGCCGTGACAATTCCGAAGAGCAGAATTGGGACGATGGCGAGACGCCCGAGGATGTAACGCTTCATGAAAGTCGACGGGCTTGACGAAGTGCCTCCGGACCCGGTGGACGAATTGTCGCCGGGTCCGGACGCAACATCGATCAGCTACCGATCTTCAGCAACGAGACGTCGAGGTTGCAGCAACCGCTGTAGTGCATCCCGACCACGTCTGAGCGGGTCGCGAGCACCAACTGCGGATTGACCAGCGGGACGAAGATCAAGTCGTCGATCATCGACTGACCGAGCTTCGTGTATGCGGCGATGCGCGCATCACCGCTCGACGCCAGGGCTTCGGCGAGTAGAGGTGCCTGATTCGGGTTGATGATCGGAGCACCTGCATCACCGCCACCGGCACGCCGGCTCCACGGAGTTCCTTCCATCATTCCGAAGTATCCGGGGTACTGGCTCGTGTCGGTGTGGTCGGGCGCGAAGTAGACAGCAGTGAGCGGAATTCCTTGGGCATTGATGGTGTCACGCCACTGGGAGAATTCGACCGGCATCAACTGAACGTCAATGTTGACTTTCTTGAGATCCTGCTGGACCTTCTGCATCATGATGTCGAAATCAACGCCGTAGACATTGACCTTCGGATACGTGGCCTCGAGAGAGAAGCCGTCGGCAAGACCCGCGTCGGCCAGCAGTTGCGTTGCACGGGCAAGGTCTTGAGACGGGAGTTCGAGGTCGGCTGAGCCCTCGAAGCCGTTCGGAATCGGCGATGCCTGGAGTTTGCCCTTGCCGGCAACCGTGGCATCGAGGACTCCTTGGTAATCGATGGCGAGCTTCATTGCGAGGCGAACGTTTGGATCGGCAAGGTACTTGCCGCCAGGTCCGGTCGAGCCGGGGCTGATGGCGATGTAGACGTAGTTGTATGAGTCGACAGTGGCGACTGTGAGATTGGGGTCGCCCTCGATTTGACCGAGTGAGTCGATTCCAATCTGCATTGCAATGTCCACGTCACCGGCCTGCAGCTGCTGGAGCTGCGAAGCCGAGTCCTTCACCTGCTTGATCTTCACGGACGGGAACGCGGGAGTACCTTGCCAATAGTTCGTGTTGGCGGCCAGAACGAGAGCGTCGCCTTCGGTATATGACTCGAGTTGGTACGGACCACTGCCCAGTGAGGTGGTCAGGTAGAACTCTTCCGAGGCATCGGCGGTCTCAGCTGTCTCATCAGCAATCGAGCCCGCCTGAGCAATTGCTTCGTCGCTGTTGGTGATGCCCATGTATGGAGCGCTCACGATCGCGAGGAATGCGGAGTTGGGTGCACCAAACGTAGCGATGACGGTCTGGGCGTCTGGAGTCTCGATGCTCGTGATTCCGTCCATGAGGTAGCCGGCAGAACCCTTTACGTTGTGCAATCGTTCCCAGGACCACTTCACGTCGTTCGATTCCACAGGGGAGCCGTCGGCGAATTTCGCATCGGGATTGAGGTTGAAGGTGAAGACCGTGTTGTCAGAGTTGGCTTCCCACGACTCGGCGAGGCGCGGGATTTGCTTGCTCAGATCGGTCGGGTCGAGCGTGATCAGGGTCTCGTATACGGCAGTCAGGTAAATCTGACAGGTGTCGCAGTAGGCGCGTGCGGGATCGAGTGAGTTGATGTCCATGTCGCGCGCGATGATCAGGTCCCGAGTTTCGGTTCCGCCCGATTCACTTGCCGCGGTCGATTCGGTCGAAGCGTCGGAGTTGCCTCCCGCGGTCGTTTTCGAAGCTGAATCGCCGTCTCCACCGCACGCTGCGACGAAGAGGCTGACCGCCGTGGCGATCGCGAGCAGTCCGTGCCGCCGGATGCGGCCACCACTCTGTGAACTTCTGAACCCCATGTGTTCCCCCTCTGTAGTTGTGTTCGCGTGCGATCTCGGCCCACGGTATGCAGGCTCGATGGGTCGTCCGCTCGGGCGAGCGTAAACATGAAAGATTTTCATGTCAAGAGTCCGATGGCATGATGGTCCCTGTGAACAAGGTGCGCGCTGAAGCCCAGCGAGACGAACGCGACGTTGCGTCAACGGAGGCCACAAGGCGGGCGCCAGTTCAGGCCCGGAGCAAGCGACGGTGGGAGGCCATTCTCGAGATCTCTGCTTCTTTGGTGGACGAGTTCGGCCCGGACGAGGTCACGACGACGTTGATTGCCGAGCGTCTTGGGATCTCAGTCGGGTCGATCTATTCGTACTTTTCCGATCGCTCGGCCATTTTCGATGCCATCGTCGTGCGATCGATCGTCGCTCATTACGAATTGTCCTTGGCCACCAGAGCCAACAACTCGACGGCCCCAGTCCTGTCCCCGGCCTCCTGGATCGAGGGGTCGTTCGCAGTGATCGATCGCCTGGCCGAGGCGTATAGAACCGAACCCGGTTTCCGGCGACTTTGGTTCTCCCCCTACTTGAGCGCGGAGATGCTCGTGTCGATGCAACGGACTGATGAAGCCCAGGCGCAGCGACTTCTCTGGGACCTCCGAGCCGCGGGTCTTGAATTGGATTGCCCAAGCCCTCTCGACACCATGCGGGTCTATGTCGGATTGATCGACAAGGGTCTAGACCTGGCCTTTCGTCATGATCCCCAGGGGAGTGCGCGGGTCATCGCCGAGACGAAACAGGTGGTACGGGCGTACATCGGGTCGTATCTTCGGTCGGTCGGCACCACTCAGGGCTCCCGATAATGAGCGAGCGTGACGCCGCGATTGCCAAGCTCACGGCTCCGGGAATGGCGTTCGAGGTCGTAGACGTGACGACCTACCGAGGGATCGAACAGGTGTTCGCAGCGGCCCCCCAGACGCTGGGTGACCTCTACCGGTCGTCGGTATCAGATCATCCCTTCGTGGTTTACCGGGAGGAGCGCTGGTCCTTTGCCGATGTGGTCGACGAAGCGGCCCGTCTGGCGCAATGGCTGGTGAACGACGTCGGCATCAAGCCGGGTGACCGGGTTGCCTTCGCGATGCGAAATCTTCCCGAGTGGATTCATGCCTTCATGGCGGCCACTTCGGTCGGTGCCATCGCGGTGGCGCTGAATGCTCTGTGGGGGGTCGAAGAGTTTGAGCACTCGTTGCGGGATTCTCAGCCGCGGGTGTTGATCGTCGATCCAGAAAGGCTCGCGCTGTTGAGCCGCTGTTCAACTGGGATCAGAAGTGGGTTGCGGGTGTTGGTGGTGAGAGGAGATGCCGACACACCAGGAGCGCTTCTCGCCGAGAGAGTGCTCGCCGGTGCTGGTGACGTCACCCTGCCGAGCACATCAGTAAGCGCCGATGACCACGCGACGATTTTCTACACGTCAGGCTCTACGGGTCTTTCGAAAGGAGTGCTCTCTACGCATCGGCAGGTGATCACCGCTGCCATTCAACGTGAACTCACCGATTCGGTTGGTGAAGTGCTTCGAGGGGTGGACCCGCGAGACGCTCGTTCACGCCGTCGGGCTGCGATCCTCGCTGTCCCTCTCTTCCACGTCACAGCGTGTCATTCCGTGTTTCTTCCGGCCTATCGAACCCAATGCACCCTCGTCGCGATGCACAAGTGGGACCCAGTAGAGGCCGCCCGATTGATCGAACGGGAGCGCATCAATTGGTTCATCGCTCCGCCAGCAGTTACGCATGACCTGGTCATGCATGCTCGTTCATCGAAAATCGACTGCCCGAGCTTGGAGCTCATCGGTGGTGGAGGGGCTACGCGTCCCCCGGAGCAAGTCCGTCGAATCGCCGAGACGTTCGACGCCGTGCCGAGCACGGGGTGGGGTATGACCGAGACCAATTCGATCGGCACGAGTATCAGTGGCGCTGACTACATGTCGCATTCCGGAAGTTGCGGACGTGCCGTCACGATGATGAGCCTCCGTGTCGTGGACGAGCAAGACCGAGAGCTTGGTCCCGACGGGATCGGCGAGCTCCAGGTTCGCGGCACAGCCTTGTTCGTGGGGTATTGGAATCGCCTTGAAGCAACGGCGGACGCCTTTGATGGAGAGTGGTTTCGAACTGGGGACATTGCACGGATCGATTCCGAGGGATACGTCTACATTGTCGACCGTCTCAAGGATCTCATCATTCGTGGCGGCGAGAACATCGGGTGTGGTCACGTGGAAGCCGCTTTGTCACTTCACCCCTTGGTGATCGAGGCCGTCGCGTACTCGGTGCCGGACGAGCGCCTCGGGGAGGAAGTCGGTGCCACCATATATTCATCGGAGCCGATAGCCATCGATGAACTTCGTGAGTTCGTGCGCCCTCACCTTTCACGATTCGCGGTTCCACGATGGCTAAACGTTTCGCATGATCCGTTGCCGCGTACTGCGTCAGGGAAGTTGTCGAGGCGCGAGATTCAGGCCCGTGCGCTTAGCAACCTCAACTTCGCAAACGACTAGAGGTCGAGACGTTGAAATTGATCGGTTGGGGCTTCGACGTCGGTGAGG